>DASSKB010000033.1:0-4271 GCA_035690925.1 Longimicrobiaceae bacterium | reverse complement strand
AGCACGTGGCTGCAGGTGAACCTTGGGCACGGTCAGCCCTACCCACCTTGCGATTCTGCTAATCATTAGATTGGCTCCATGAGGTCTGTTTGAACGCTGCGGAGGTACTGAGAGAGCGACATGCGGCGAAGAGCTGCCGCGCGAGCCAGGCTGCTTATGCCCCGCCTTCGGAGCAGTGCCTCCGTTGCCTCCAGATCAGAGGCGCTGTCAATTAGATATGCGCCGAACGGCGGGCTCATGGCCGTGCCGATTGGCCATTGGTGCGCGTGGATCAGATGCTCTATCAGCTCCTGCACCTTCCTTCCACCGAAACCAACCTCCCCGGCAATGGTCGTGATCTGCCGTGCATTTGCTCGTCCCCACCTGAGCGCACCCGCGACCGCCTGCTCCTCCTCTGCGCATAGCGCAGCTGAGTCCAGGGCGGGACGTACCTCGTCCAGGTAGAGAGCGAGCTGGCGGTCCATCAGTAATCGTCCTCCTTGATAGTGCCGCCAATTGCGCGGTTTGTCGTGGTGCGCTTGATCGCCTGTTCGTAGACCTTCCGGTTCGCATCGCGCTCCCGGCAGCGCGGGCACCTTTCCTGGGGATCCCCGAGCCGCTCTGTCAGCTGTTTCTTCGCGGCGATGGTGGCAAAGCCTGAGATCACCTCGACGCATGCTTGCACCAGGATCACGTCGCCGTACTCCTTGGCCAGCCGAGAGAACTGATTCTTGAGGTCGGGTGGCATTGGCATCAGCGGATAGAGCCGCCCGCTATGATCAGCCGGCGCCACCACGGCCGAGGCATTGCAGGCGCAGGCTCCTGGATGGAGCGATAGAACTCGCACTGGTAGTGGCGCCCTACCTCGAAGCGCTGATCCTGAACGCGCTGCCTCGCCTCCTGGCACGGGCTCCCGCGATGAGGGCACGAGGAGCACGCACCACTGGGCACGTATAGGGTCGTGCTCGCCTCCGCAGTCATGCGAGCCCCCACCCGCGGAGCTGCGCGGCCGAGGCGGCCCACAAATCGATTACCTCGTCGGCGGTTACGCGCTCGTTGCCGCGCTGGTAGGCGAGGTTCATGGCAGCCATCGCGCAGTTGCCGATGATTACGGGGAGCTGCTGATCGTGCTCGGCGAGTTTCCTTTCTAGTTCGTCGACGGCTTCGCGCTCCCATACCGCATCGAGGTCGGCCGATACCCAGCGGAAGCGTGTCTCCATGTAGCCGCGGACATCACCTTTTTCACGCAGAGGCGGGAGGTGGATCAACTGGCAGCGGATGATTGCCTCACGGAGCGAATGGTTACGGTCCCGGTCAAGCCGATCGGCGAGCTCGGTCTGCCCCACCAGGATCACTGCGAGCAGCCGGATATAGCCGTCCGAGAGCTCGTGGTAGCGCTTAAGATCCTTGATGGTGTTGCTAGGAAGCTCGTGCGCCTCATCGATCACCAGCGCCACGCGCCTACCCTGCTGATACTGCTGCATCAGGATCTCGGTGGCCGCGGCGTCCCGAACATTGTGGGTGCGCGGAACAGACTCAGTAGAGAGCTGGCGAATGATCTCCCCAGAGATGTGCGCAGCCGTCATCTTCCGGCGCTCCACATTGGCGGGGCGAATCACCTCGAGCGGCTTCCTCTCAGCAGCCAATCGGCGGGCGCGCTCCAGAAGCGTGCTCTTGCCCGTGCCGGGCTCGCCGTAGAGGGCGACGAACCCGGCGCCGGTGAACGCCTGGACCAGCCGCGCCTCGGCGAAGCGCCGCGGCGTGGTGACATACAGTTCGTGGAGCCGGTCATGCGCGCCGTTGACCATCGCGTCTGAATCGAAGGGGCTCCTGAACAGCCGGAAGGCCGTTCGTGCATCATCGAGCAGGATCTGTCCTCTCATTCCAATTTCTCCAGTCGTTTGAGGTTCATCGGGGCTGGCCTCTGCCACTCCCCAGAGATCGAGCGGAATCCCAAGCCCACGCCCCAAGAGAATGGCCTCGAAGGCCGGCCGGATCCCCGCCGGTTCACGGTCCAGACGTCGACGTAGAAAGCGGCTCCATGTGGTGCGGCTCCAATCGGAACCCGCGGCGAGCGCGCCGAGCGTGATGCCGTGCTCCTCGAGCAGACGTCTGGCGGGGTACGGCTCAGCCATTTGCAGGCGCCTGGAAGGTGGGTGTTGGAACATCGACTATGAGGCTGCTCTGCCACCCACCGGTGGGCGTTTCCGATATCTGGATCTGGATGTCGAGCACGTCGCTTCGGCCGGCGGCGCTGATGAGCTTATTGACGCCAACGTGCGCAGCGCCGAGCGCGCGGAGCATCCCGGCCGGGATCTCTATCTCTGTCAGCTCCTCTTTTACGCGATCGATCTCCGCCCTAAGCGCACGGTGGGCGGCTCCCTTCTTTGCCGCGGTCTGGATCAGGATTACTCGACTCATTCAAACCCCCGGTAGAACGTCGGCGCCTCCGCTCCAGAGCGAATGCTGAGAACCTCCCGCGGGAGCTGTCTCTTGATCTCCGTCCACGCCCGGCTCGCGGCATTCCAGTAATCCTCGTACATCTTCCCGGCGATATCACGGCAGATCCCGCAGGCGGGGCCGTTCAGGAGCGGCGCATTCTCCACCGCATCCCGGGTAAAGGCTCCTCCACAGACGACGCATATATCGGTGGGTGGACCTTCCTCGGCACGCACCTCAGTGCTCAGGCGACTTGAGAGGGCGCGAAGCAGAGTTTCTGCAGTGCTCTCATCGGCGACGGTTACTTCGATCTTGTATGGCATTTGGACTCCTATTTAGAGCCGCGGACGATTCTGAGCGGCGCGGAGTCAGCGCCGCCGTCCTCGCGGTCGGTGATGAATTGTGAGAGGTCGGTTTCAGGGATTTCGGAGCGCCCGGCCATCAGCGCGCTGATAGCCTCCCGGTCGTCGGGAGTTGGAGGCGTGGCAATCAGCTTGATTGCCTGGAGACGGCTGATCACCTTGCCGCGGCGGATCATGAGCTGCTGCGAACTGTCGATGCGGATGTCGACCTCGACGGGCCGGATCGGATAGGAGCGCTCGTCTTCCCCGGCCCAGTACTCGAACACACCATCTGTCTTGAGCCCGGTAACATCGCGCTCCAGGAGCAGCTTCTTCATTTCGACCGACGCGGGGACTGGTGGGGCTCTGAACTCCCCCGCCATATCGGGGACGGCTTCGACGGCATCGATCTCGTGCGCCCGGTTGTCGAGGAGTACTGTGATCTTCGAGAGGTCCGCGCGGTGATACCGAACCGTGACGGTCTTCTTCACGTAATCCATAAACGGTTCTCGGTGCGGCAGCTGGTACGTCTTGCCCTCCAGTGTGATTGCCAGATCGGGGCTGATCCGGCGCTGGACGGACCTGGCGGACAGGCGTCTTACTATCTCGGCTTCCGGGAGCATCCGGATATGGTCGGCTTCCAGCCACCGCTCGAATGGCACCGCCTTCGTCTCACCATGGACTCGGTTGTTCGCGACACGGAGGAAGGAATAGAGCGCCTCGTTCATCGCGCCGAGGCTGCTGAAGCGTCGGCCCCGCGTGATCGCCTCAAACGAGTGGATGATGAAGCCCTGGGCCCGCTCGACCTTGCCCTTGGCCTGTGCGTTCGTGAAGTGCTCTTCGCTCGGTAGCGCCAACATCCGCTCGATCTCCAAGGCTGCCAGGAAATCGACCGACTCCGTCGCCTTAAGCGCCTGGTCCTGGTCGGAGTAGATTCGCTCTGGAATTCCGAACGCGGGCCAGACGTCGGGTTCGCCGAACTCGCCCTTTCTCATCGCCCGCCTGAGCGTATCCATCCACGTCGTCGCATTGTTCCCCGCCTGGTAGCATCCCCAGATCACGCGGGAGTAGTCGTCGACCAGGGTGATCAGCCAGACGCGCGGCTTGCCGTTACCCGCCTTGTTCTTTCCGCGCAGTACGGGCGACTCGTAGCCGACGCTGTCATCACTGTCGATGTAGTAGGAGGCAGCGACAGTTGAATCCATCTGCCATAGATAGGCAGGGTATGGAGCTTCCCAGCGGCGGTGGACGCGGTGGTCAATCTTGTTGTCCGCGCGCGAAAGGCCCATTTGCCGCAGATGCCGACGGACCGTCTCCAGGTGGACCGTGTACGGCTCCTGTCCTGCGAGGTCGCGGTTGTAATTGACGATCTTTAGAGCGAGCTCCGCAGTCAGGTCCTGCTGCACCGTGAGAGCGGCGATATCCGCAAGTGCATCGGCTTCGACCGCTTTCAGCGAGCCCGCATCGGACCGCCTCTTCCGCTCTGTCGTCTCCGGAGCGCTCTGGCGATAG
>DASSKB010000032.1:0-8114 GCA_035690925.1 Longimicrobiaceae bacterium | reverse complement strand
CGAGCCTCGGCGGCTATAGCGGCGGTTGGCACCTCATCGGGCATGGCCGAGTACAGCAGAATCACTCTTGCCGCGGCGATCTCCGGCACGGTCCAGACGCGCTCGGCGATGGCGATACCCGCCGCTTCGCGCCCCGACGACGACATCTCCGCCAGAACTCGTCGCATTTCCCCCCGAATTTTTCGTTTCTCGGCTTTAAGCGACACGATGACGGCGATTCGGGTGCGGGGATGAGTCAGGCCAGGAGTAAAGGTAGATGGTTCGCACTTCAACTGACAAGCGGAGCGATGGGATCTGACAGAGCGCGGTCCAGTGGCGCCGATATGCCCGCCGAGGAGTTCCGGGAGGCCGCGGCTCGGGTAGCGGCGTGGAGCTCAGATTATCTCGATACGGTTGGCGACCTGCCCGTGCTGGCGCGCGTCATGCCCGGCGATATCGCCGCACAGTTACCCGCGGACGCGCCCGAGGATCCATCCTCGGTGGACCAGATCCTCGCGGATTTCGAGGACGTAATCATCCCCGGCATCACCCACTGGAATCATCCCGGCTTCTTCGCATACTTCGGAATCACCGGCTCCGGTCCGGGCATTCTCGGGGAGATGCTGGCGGCAACGCTGAACGTGAACGCCATGCTCTGGCGGACGAGCCCATCGGCGACAGAGCTGGAAGAGCGCTCTCTGGATTGGCTCCGTCAGATGATCGGTCTGCCCGCCGGGTTCACCGGACACATTCAGGATACGGCGTCGCTCTCGTCGCTGGTAGCCATAGCCGCCGCGCGTGAGGTCGCCTGCCCCCGCGTTCGTGACGAGGGGCTGGGTGGGCGTGATCTTCCCAGGCTCAGGCTGTACTGCTCGGAGGAAGCGCACTCGTCCATTGAAAAGGCTGGCGTGACGCTGGGGATCGGGCGTGCGGGCACCCGGCGGATTGCTACTGACGACGAGTTCCGCATGGATCCGATTGCTCTGCGCGCGGCTATCGAGGACGATATCGCCGCGGGCATCCAGCCGTTCTGCGTTGTGGCTACCGTGGGCACGACCTCGACCACGAGCATCGACCCTGTCCCCGTCATCGCGGATATCTGTGAGGAATTTCAGTTGTGGCTGCACGTGGATGCGGCGTACGGTGGCGCTGCGGCCGTAGTGCCCGAGATGCGCGGCGTGCTCGCGGGGTGCGACCGGGCCGACTCGCTGGTTGTGAATCCCCATAAATGGCTCTTCGTCCCCATCGACTGCAGTGCACTCTACCTGAGGAAACCCGAAGTAGTGCGGCAGGCGTTCTCCATAGTTCCGGAATACTTAACGACGCCCGAGGGCGAGAGTGTCACGAACCTTATGGATTACGGCCCTGCCCTTGGCCGGCGTTTTCGCGCGCTCAAGCTCTGGATGGTGCTGCGCTACTTCGGTCGATCCGGCCTGGCCGACCGCATCGGCGAGCACATCAGGCTCGCCCGGCTTTTCGCAGAGTGGGTCGACGCGGCCCCCGATTGGGAGGTCATGGCACCGATACCGTTCAGTACAGTCTGCTTCCGGTATGCGCCCGAGGGGTTGTCTCCAGAAGAGGTAGATGACCGAAACGATGCTATTCTGAAGGCCGTCAACGCGTCAGGGGAGGTCTTCCTATCGCACACCCGACTCAATGGAAGAATGGTGCTGCGCCTGGCCGTAGGGAATCTGCGGACAACGGAAGAGCATGTACGCCGCGCGTGGGAGCTTCTTAACAACGAGTGCGGGAGTGCGAGAGTGCGGGAGTGCGGAACAGCTTGACGACCGGCTTGTTGCGTGGTTCCTTTGTAATTACACTTTGGATGGAGATTGGAGGCAAAGGGATAAAAAGCCGAATAGTGCGAATCGGTAACTCCAAAGGGATACGGCTACCCAAGCTACTTCTCCAGGAGAGTGGGTTGGACGAGGAGGTCGAACTTGAAGTGGAGGATGGGCAGATCATCATCCGCTCTCCCGAGCGGCCGCGCGCCGGATGGCCGGCTGCATTCAGGGAGATGGCCAGGAACGGCGATGACGCACTGATCGCCCGCTGATTATCAGTCACCCTGCCTTTCCGCCCGCGTTCGCCCATAGGGCACGCTCAACGAGGACCGGTGTCCACTTCCCTCCCAGGTCAGCCGCCCGGGCGCGCAAGGCGTCGCTGTACTCCGCATAATACTTGAGAGTGTATGCGACCTTCCCAAGCTCCGGCACCTGATCCGCGACGACCTCATCAAAGAACGGGTAGACCCCGGGAGCCGTAGCGGCTGTCACCGCAGATGCCGTAGCCGGCCCGACCCCGGCGAGCTTCGCGAGCTCGCGGATGGGCCCTCGCGGATCCGGTATCAGAGAAAGTGCTCGCCGGCTGACCTCTTCCACGAGCTCGGGCGCATTCCCCTTCACCAGCGCCAGATTTCGCCCCCGCCACACCCCCCGCGCCATCTTCCACTTGGTAAGCTCGACGAGCTCATCATGCTGGATAAACGGCTCGTCACGACCGCTGATCGCCGCCGGGAAATCCTGCCGATACCAGCGATCCAGCTCCGCCAACCGATCCACCCCCTGCGAATCGATAACATCGTCATATCTCGACAACGCAGACTCCCAAGTCCCATGGTCCGCTGCCCCCCATAAATTTTTCATTGCTGAGGCCTCACGACCCACGCACTCGGGCACCCACAAGGGGTGCCCCTACGCGCACTCCCGCACTCGTCGTCACGCCGTCACCCCGTCCCCCCGTCACCCCGCTGCCGCTCTATGAACTTCACGACCTCGATAGCCATGGCGCGGAGGAAGACGACTTCGCGCTTATCGGCATCAGAGCGGCGGACGAGCTCGCGCATGGAGCGCATAACGCTGGCGGTCTTGCGGCTCTTGAAGAAGTCGATAGTCCAGAGCGCCCGTTCGGCGTCACCGAACAGTAGCTCGAGGTCCTCGACGGTCGCAGGTTGCGACGGTCTGCGCGGGTCGCGGAACGGCGGTTCACTCTCATCAGTCGCCATCCACAGCTCGTAGGCCATCACGAGCACGGCCTGCGCGAGGTTGATGGAAGAGTGCTCTGGATTCGTGGGTATGGTAACTGTTCTATGGCAGAGGTCCAGCGCGTCGTTCGGCAAGCCATGATCCTCCCTGCCGTAGAGAAGCGCTACCGGGCCGGCTCCGGCCTCGGCTGCGCGCGCGAGGATCTCGGGTGCGAGTTGTCGCGGTCTGGCCATCGCCCGCTTTGCCCGTCGCTCGCGTGCGGTCATCCCCACCACAAACGAGCAATCGGCGAGCGCATCGGTGAGCGAGTCGAAGATCGAAGTCGCTTCGACAATATCCTCTGTGTCGTGTGCGATGCCCTCGATCCGCCAGGGATCCCACTCGGCTGGCGAGACCAGGCGAAGCCTGGAGAGGCCGAAGTTCTTCATCGCGCGAATCGTCGCGGCGATGTTTACATAATCCTGGCTCTCCCACAGGACCACTACGACGCCATCGAGAGGGGTCAAATCAGTCTATCGCCGGTAGCATCGTCCTTATCGTCCACCGTCCGCGCGGATAGCCTGCCGAGGAGGACACGCGCGGCGCGAACATCGTGACCGACGTCGATGAGGAGCATCGTGAGGTCGCCAGCACCCCAGAGGATGGCGGCCAGCACAACGCCGCGGATGAGCTCGGCGATTAGCGGAAGCAGCGCCGCGACGCCCTCGAGCGCAATGCCGGCGACTATCTCAGCCGCCAGCGCCACCATAACGACCATGGCGGCGATCTTGAACAGGCGAGCTACGTACTGGAGCGCAATATAAGGCTCCGTGTCCTCAGCGCGTACGGCGCCGGGGTTACGGCGCGCCCGTTCATCCTCAGTAAGCCCGTCGTCGTCGGCCCTCACGACCTCGATGTCGTCAGCTTCCATTGGCTTTCCTCCGATCAGATGTAGGGGCGGGCCTTGTGCCCGCCCTGCCTGGGCACCCACAAGGGGTGCCCCTACCGTGGGATGACAACGAACCTCTGCCTGGGCACCCACGAGGGGTGCCCCTACCGTGGGATGGCAACGAACCCCTGCCTGGGCACCCGCAAGGGGCGCCCCTACAAGGGGGTCGCAACGAAGAGGTCGGCGGTGGTGATGCCAACGCGTCGCGCCGTTTCCACGGACCAGTTGAGGCGCGCGACCTGCTCCTCGTCGTGTCCATCGCTACCTAGCGAAAAACGGACCCCGGCCTGTTTGGCTTTACGCAAGAATCGGTCATGCGGGAGGCGATAGCGGTTGGATATCTCGAGTGCCACGCCGCTCTCAGCGGCAGCCTCGACGAACCGATCCTCGAGATCATCTGTCCACCACGCGTGGACATCGCCTTCGATCCCCATCAGAGCGGGTGGCATGAGGGTGGGGTGTGCAGCGATCTGGATGGGCATGGTCCGTACCATATCGCAGAGGTTCTGCACCATGACTTCCATAAGCACGTGTGGCTGATCACTCCAAATGCCGGGTAGTGAGGTCCACCATGGCGATGCGAAGGTGCCGTCGGGCAGTTCGAATCCATGGTTGGAGCCGATGCGATAATCCAGTCGGTCCAGCAGCTCCGCAGGGAGAGTCTCGCCGAACCTGTCGCACCAGCAGAACTCGCCGGACCTGAACACCGGTTCGGCTTTCAGGGCGTCGAGATAAAGGCGGAAGTCGCCCTCGGTTGCGACGAACCGGTCGGGATTGCGAGAAGAGATATGATCGGAGATGCCGATTGCCACACCGCGCTCTGCCGCCAGCTCTACCACGCGACGCAGTGGCAGCTCGCCGTCGGACATTATGGTGTGTGAGTGCAGGTCCTGCGTCCCCAGCTCACCAGACGTATTTCCCTGGATCTGCCGTGTCACCTGCTCCCCCGCCGCCCTGATTCATCGCGGCGCGCTGCGTACGTCTCACGGTACTCCGCCTCAGCAGCGCGAATAGCTTCCCAGCCCGTGGTGCCGTCCGGACCGAGACGGCCGGGCGGTAATCGGCGCGTAGGCCAGGGTGCGCGGTCGTCGGTGTGTGCGCCTGAGTGCAGCGACATCGTCGCCTCGACTATGGCCCTCGCCCCGCGCTTACGCGCCTCCTCATCGATCCGCGCGAGCGACACTACCGCGCGGAGCGAGCCGCGCGCGAATGCATCCGCGACGAACGTGGCGTACTCGTGCCGGACCGGCTCGGTGGCGGCCGTACCCGCGCGCGCAATCACACCGCGGAGAGCTATTGCATCGTCAACGAGCCCGCGGCTGATAAGTTCGCTGGTGAGGTAGGTCCAGGTGGCCACAGAATCCGGGTTCGCAAGCGCGAAGTCCAGCATGGCAAGTAGGCTCTCGGTGGAGATGTCCGAGAGATCGGGTGCTTTCGGCGCGGGCGGCAGATCCATGGACGCAGCCTCGATGGGCTCGAGGTCTTCCCCGCCAATTATCACCACCGGCGTGCCGATCTGGACGTTGTGGAACAGCCGCTGCGCGTCGGCATCGGAGAGCCGTATGCACCCGTGCGACACCCGCTGGCCGAGCAGCTCCGGCTTGTCGGTGCCATGGATCGCTATCTCCTCCCCGAGGTAAACCGCCGCGACGCCCAGCCCGCCCGGTATGCGGCGCGATGGGTGATTCCGTGGTGGTACGGGAAGGTCCTGCTCCAGAAAGAACCAGTCCGGCGCGATCCAGACCGGGTCTTCTTCCTTGTACTGCACCTGAAAGACACCCTGTGGCGTCGTAAAATGCCATTCACCGTCATCGCCCATCAGGCGCAGCCCCGTTCCGGTACCGACCGGCCCGGCCCAGAGCACCGTTTCGCCGTGCATGAAGCGCAGCTCGTTCACCTGGAGGTCGATCACCACATACGTGCCGAGCGCCTCCTCGAGGTAATCGTCCGCCTCGACGTCCAGTCGGACCATCGGGAGCTCGTCCGGCTTCTCCGGGGCCGCGCCCGGTAGGCCCGGTACGGAGATCGGCATGGGGATGGCGCAGCCAGCGATTGAAGTCGCCACGACCGCGAGCATCGCAACGGCCATATAAGAGCGTGGTTTCGGCATTCCAGGGATTCGGTCACTATTGGTGGATAGCACGGTGCGTCTATCGCAGGTGCAACCAGCGCGCCACAACGCAATGTAATAAGAAAGCGGGGGAGCCGCACCGCAGCCCCCCCGCTTCGATTCTCAGGTTCGCGCTACCGTCAGGTGCGGGTCGTCGCGACCGGCACCTGGATGAAAGCAGGCTCCTCGGCCGCGAGCGTCACGGGTGATGGGAGCAGCGGGAAGGTCCGCGCGTACCAGAGATAGGAAAGCGCAAACAATCCGAAGAACCCGAGTGCAATCCCGATCTCGGGGAGGCCCAGCGGCAGCGCCTCGCCTTCGTAGACGGACGGGACCACGAGCAGGAAGCGCTCGAGCCAGTGACCGGCCAGCACGATAACGGAGAACATCGCCAGGATAGCCGGAATCTTCTTGGGCGGCCGGGTGAGCAGACCGAAGAACGGGATCACAAAGATCATAAGGACGGCCGCTTCGGTTATGGCGGCGAACGGCTGGCTGAACCTGTCGATCATCCACGCCTGCTCCCATGGCAGCAGCCCGTACCAGATGACTATGTACTGGGCCCAGTTCAGGTACATCCAGAAGACGCAGAACGCGAAGAGGAGTTTACCGAGATCGTGGAACTGGCTGGTAGTTACGAAATCGCCTATACGCGCTCTTTTGCGGAAGAGGACCACAGCGATGGCCGTTGCGGCCAGGCCGCCATGGAAGCCCGTCCAGATAAAGGCTACGGGGAACATGGTGCTGAACCAGTGGGGCGATAGTGACATCGCCAGATCCACCGCTATCATCCCCCAGATCAACGCGTAGAGAATTGCGGATATCGGCGCTAGCCGGTTCAGCAAAGTGCGTGAGCGCGCGGCCTCTTCGGGCGCGCCGCGCCAGCCGCGTGTGATGCGGTCGTAGAGGGCGCGATGCCGATCCCCGCCAGCACCATGGATGTCCGGCCTCACCGAAAAATACAGGAACGCGAGGCACAGACCGTACAGAATCGCGACAGCGATCAGGTCGCGGGTGATCATCCCGGGCAGGTTCAGCCACGCGGCCTTCGCGTCCAGCACCGGATCACCCTCCACGTGCAGCCAGTGGTGGAAGTAGTGCTCCGACCCGAAGAATACCACTATCAGGAGTATGAACGATATGGGCAGAAAGGCGGCACCGCCCAGCGCGAAACGGCGGATGGACCATGCCCACCTCGCATTCGACATCGAAAGAGCCATGGCGAAGAGCACCATCCCCAACGCCGTGGACGACCAGAACAGCCAGTTGAAGAGCAGGCCGCGCCAGATACGGCCCGGGTCCTCACCGCCACCGGCAAGGAAGAGCGTCGCCGCTCCGATAAGTACCAGGAGCGCGAGGATTCCCTTCAGCATCCTCGACGGAGGGTCGAGTGTGCGGAATGGTATGGCCTGCGGCGTTTCGTCGTGCATCGTTATATCGTCAGTGCTGATTAAGGCGTTTCCGTTGCCGCCACGGCGCCAGTCGAGACTGCTCCCGCACTGCCTTGCAGCTGTCGGAGGTAGGTCACGACCGCCCAGCGGTCCAGATGCGTTATCCGGCTACCATAAGCCGGCATCAGGCCGCGGCCGACGCGGATGACGCCGTAGATGTATCCAGGCGAGCGCGCCGCCGATGTCGCTGCTGTGAGGTCCGGCGGAGTCGGGAATCTGCCGGGCCCCACGATCGAGCCATCGCCCTCTCCACCCGAGCCGTGACAGACGGCGCAGTTCCTCTCGAACACGACCTCACCGCGCGCGAGCACCGCCGCAGTGGGCTGGAGCGGGTTCGTCAGCGTCGACGCCACCGAATCGAGCTCAAGCTGAGTGAACGGCGGAGGCACATCCCCGATCGGCGTCGCGACCGGAATAGAACCCTCGGCCGGCAGCCGTGGCAGCTCCTGCGGGTCGAACGCCACACTCTCACGCAGGGTCGAGAGAAACGGAATCTTCCCCCAGAACACGTCTAAATCGTATAGCGCCCAGTCGGTACAGCCGCTCAGTCCTAACAGCAGGAGTGAGAGTGCGAGAGTGCGGAAGTGCGGGAGTGCGGGCGCGCGGCGGCGCCTGCGCGGCTTCGCGAATGTGCCGGCGGCCTCCCGCACTTCCGCACTCCC
>DASSKB010000031.1:0-5726 GCA_035690925.1 Longimicrobiaceae bacterium | reverse complement strand
TCCTCAGGGTGACGGTATGCCCGAGCGAATGCATTCTCATCCATCGCCTCGAGAAGCGCGACCCACCGATGATGCAGATTCTCCAGGAGTCCGAGCGACGGTTCGATTGGGCTACTCAATGCGTCCGGCAACTCGGCCCATGCAGCTTCATCGTACGGCTTGATCTGCGGCTCGTCCTCCGCGAGCGCCCAGCGAAAACGCATCACCGCATTCGTGTGACTGTCCGCAACGTGATGGACGACCTGCCGCAAAGTCCATCCACCCTCGCGGTAACGGGTACCCAGCTGTTCAGCGTTCAGTCCACCGACAGCCTTCCTCATCAGCGATGGCGCACTCTTGATATCTTCGATCCACCCGGCCCGCTCGGCCGCTGTGGTGCCAGAGTCCGCAAATTTTGGTTTGCCTATGGGGTAGCTAATTGGGTTCATGGGAGGCTATCAGCTATCAGCTATCAGCTATCAGCTATCAGCTATCAGCTATCAGTTAAAAAGTGAATAAAGGCCTGCTCACCGCAATATAGCCGTTCTTGTCACCCTGTCACCCTGTCACCTTGTCACCCTGTCACCCTGTCACTCCAGAGGTCCGCGGCTTGCACATCGGTTTGGCGCATGACCTCCGTTTCTTGATTGATCACGTTTGCTTACAACAGCATTGCATACACAAAAGGCCCCGACCGATCCGGTTCGGGAGATATTAAGCGCGCGCTTCGGGTTGGAGGAGTTCCGGGCCGGGCAGGAGGAAACGATCCGGGCCATTCTGGACGGGCGGGACGCGCTCGTAATAATGCCCACTGGATCCGGCAAATCACTGGTCTATCAGCTTCCGGCGCTGCTGCTGCCGGGCCTTACGGTCGTCGTATCGCCGCTCATAGCGTTGATGAAAGATCAGCGGGACAAGCTCGACGATCTCGGGGTGGACGCGCTTTCAATAAACTCATCGCTAACCGCGTCTGAGCAGAGCGCCGAGGAGGATGCTGTGGATCGCGGCGAGGGCAAGATACTGTACGTCACTCCCGAACGATTCCGTGATCGCGAGTTCTTCGAGCTGTTGTTGAAACGGGAGATATCGCTCTTCGTGGTCGACGAGGCGCATTGCGTGTCACAATGGGGGCACGATTTCCGTCCCGATTACATGATGTTGGGCTCGATCGCGAAGCGGCTCGGTCGGCCCCCGATCCTGGCGCTCACCGCCACCGCCCCGCCCGAGGTGCAGGCGGACATCGAGGAGCAGATGGGGATGAACGACTCGTTCAGAGCAATCGGCGAGCTGATCCGCCCCAATCTCCACCTCGAAGTCATCCCTACCGTTAACGACGCGAGCAAAGATGCCGCACTCGAGCGGATCCTCAGAGAGGTGGACGGCGCCGGGATAATCTATACCGCAACCGTTCGCGACGCGGACAGGCTCTTTGGTGAGCTTTCCAGCCGATGGCCCGTCGCCATTTATCACGGGAAACGGAGCCCGCGCCAGCGCGAGGAGGCACAGGACGCCTGGACAGCTGGTGAGGTCAAGGCGGTCATAGCCACGAATGCATTCGGACTGGGAATAGATAAGGCCGACATTCGGTTTGTAGTCCATTATCACTTCCCAGGTTCGCTCGAGGCCTATTACCAGGAAGCCGGTCGGGCCGGTCGCGATGGCGAGCCGGCACGTTGCGCGATCCTTTATCGCGTGGAGGACCGCGCTATCCAGGGATATTTCCTCGGCGGTAAGTACCCTGACCTGGAAGAGGCGGCGCAGGTCGGACGGGTCGTCAATTCAATGGATCTGGAATGCCGCCGACCACTAGCCGAGATCGCCGAGGATGCCGAAACGCCGCGCCGCAAAACCCGCATCGTTCTGACGCTACTCAAGCGACACGGAATGGTGCGCGAGCATCGTGGAGGCAAGTGGGAGCGGCTCAAGGAAGACGTCACAAGCGCCAACCTCAGCCGGGAGCTGCGGGATTACGAGGAGAGACGGGAGCTGGATCGCCGTAAGCTCGACTCGATGGTGAGTTACTGCCGGACGGCTCAATGCCGGACGCGAAAGATCCTCGAATACTTCGGCGAGGACCCATCGGAGGATTACCGCTGCGGGCACTGCGACAACGACGCAGCGCCGGGGTCGGCGGAACTTCCTGGCGATGTCGTGGGCGCCGACACGGCGGAGACAAGCGCCGAGTTCCCGCCCGAATCGCTCACTGAAAGCCTTCCTGACCTGGCCCCCGGCGAGGAGGTAACCCACGAAACGTTCGGCGAGGGAATCCTGCTCGACCTCGCCAATGATCGCGCCGAGGTCGATTTCGGCGGCCACGGGATTCGTACGATTCGGTTAGCCATGCTCACAAGGCTTGCGCCAGACTGACCCCCTTGCCCTTGCCCTTGCCCTTGCCCTCGCCCTCGCCCTTGCCCTCGCCCTTGCCCTTTCGTTGGTAAGTCCCGATCCCTATCCCGTTCCCGACCTACCTCGATCCCCGAAGACCAAAAGGCAAGGGCAAGGGGGTTGAAACCTAAAAGGGTGTGGCCCTCGTCCCTCCAACTCGCTATACTCACAGGAAGTAGCCGCCAGGGGTATTCCGGCAATACCGGAATTGAGAAAGTCCCTTGGAACCTGATCCGGATCATACCGGTGTAGGGAGCGCGGCGGGTCGTCGACGAAATATCCGGCATTTCCGCGGTCACTCGTCCAAGCGCCACCCGTCTCCCGGGCTGGCGCTTTTTTGTGCGAGTCCGAGCCACTCAGACTTAGGAGATGACGATGATCAAGTCCAATCTTTCCGCATCATCCACCACTCAGGACTACGGCGATTCTTTTCCGAAATCGCGAAAGGTCTACCTCGAGGGGCCTCACGGAATCAGGGTACCGATGCGCGAGATCGGGTTGTCCGGCGGGGAGCCAGCTTTGCGCGTTTACGATACCAGCGGGCCGCTCGGGGTTGATGTGCGCGAAGGGCTGCCGGCGTTGCGGGAGGAGTGGATTCGGGGCCGGGGGGATACCGAAACTGCCGGGAACGGGAACGGTGGACTGCCGGGCACGGGCACGTCGGGGATTGAAATGCCCGAGAGTCTTCGGCGCCAGAGGCTGCGCGCGAAGGCAGGCGCCTGCGTGACGCAGATGCACTACGCGCGGCGCGGGGAGGTCACGCCGGAGATGGAGTTCATCGCGCTTCGCGAAGGAATGGACGCGGAGTTCGTGCGTTCCGAGGTCGCGCGCGGTCGCGCGATCATCCCGGCGAATATCAATCACCCGGAGCTGGAGCCGATGATCATCGGCCGCGCGTTCAAGGTGAAGATCAACGCGAACATCGGGAACTCCGCGGTGACCTCATCGATCGAGGAGGAGGTCGACAAGCTGAGGTGGGCGACGCTCTGGGGGGCAGATAATGTTATGGATCTCTCGACCGGGAAGAACATCCACGAGACGCGGGAGTGGATCATCCGCAATTCGCCTGTTCCCATCGGCACCGTCCCCATCTACCAGGCGTTGGAGAAAGTCGGTGGGGTGCCGGAGGAGCTCACCTGGGAGATCTACCGCGACACGCTCATCGAGCAGGCCGAGCAAGGCGTCGACTACTTCACCATCCACGCGGGCGTTCTGCTCCGGTACGTCCCGATGACCGCGAATCGGATGACGGGCATAGTCTCGCGTGGCGGGTCCATCATCGCCAAATGGTGCCTTGCCCATCACCAGGAGAGCTTCCTCTACACGCGCTTCCGCGATATCTGCGAGATCATGCAGGCGTACGATGTGAGCTTCTCACTGGGGGATGGCCTGCGGCCCGGCTCGATTGCTGATGCGAACGACGAGGCGCAGTTCGCCGAGCTCAAGACGCAGGGTGAGCTCACGCGCATCGCCTGGGAATACGACGTGCAGACGATGAACGAGGGGCCCGGCCACGTCCCCATGCATCTCATCAAAGAGAACATGGATAAGCAGCTGGAGTGGTGCGACGAGGCGCCATTTTACACCCTCGGGCCGCTCACGACCGATGTCGCGCCCGGCTACGACCACATCACCAGTGCGATCGGCGCCGCGCAGATCGGCTGGTACGGCACGGCGATGCTCTGCTACGTCACCCCCAAGGAGCACCTCGGTCTCCCGAATCGGGATGATGTGAAGGCCGGCGTCATCACCTACAAGATCGCCGCGCACGCGGCTGACCTCGCGAAGGGGCATCCGCGGGCGCAGGAGTGGGACGACGCCATCTCCAAGGCGCGCTTCGAGTTCCGCTGGCGCGACCAGTTCAATCTGGCTCTTGATCCGGTGACCGCGCTGGCGTATCACGATGAGACGCTGCCTGCGGAGGGTGCGAAGGTTGCGCATTTTTGCTCCATGTGCGGACCCAAGTTCTGCTCGATGAAGATCTCGCAGGAGATTCGCGCGAGCGCGGAGGCGGGGATGCAGGAGAAGGCGAAGGAGTTCAAGGAGAAGGGCGGGGAGATTTATGTTACTGAACCATCCGTATCGTGATGCTTTAGAGCGAATCTGACGCGGGATGTGACATTCTTCTAAGAGGATCTGATCCGATGAGAAGTTTTCGCCTGATTGCGGGATGTGCGTTGGTCCTTACAGGTCTGGCCGCCTGCGACGACTCCCGTGATACGGAAGTCGTAACCGAACCTGTTCGCTGGTCCATTGCGCCGGATCCTCTGCTCACGATCGGGGCCGTGGATGGTCCACCCGAGTTCGTGTTTTCGAGGATTCGCGCCGTGCGGTTGTTCCCGGACGGACGAGTCATCGTCGCAGATGGATCGAGCGGATCTCTTCGTATCTACAGCGCGGGCGGTAGCTATTTACATGAGATGGGCGGCAGTGGTGACGGCCCCGGCGAGTTCCGTTACCTATCCGCCGTCCACCTGGCGGGCGGCGATACGCTCCTCGTCTATGACTCGCGCGCGCTTCGGCTTACGACTTTTCTAAGTAGTGGCGAGCTTGTGGGGAGTCAGCAGTTACGACCGGGTGACGGTGTACCCGAACTATACGTCGGCACGTACGGCGATGGCAGTCATTCGTTCGGCTGGATAAAGCAGTCCCCGATCGCACCGGATCGCCTGACCGCGGACAGCATGCGGATCGGCCGCTTCACGAGCGATGGCAATGCCGCTGGTGTCATCGCCAGGGCAACCGGAATGCACCGGCTCGGTTCCCCAGTGCCGCTGTCTCCACACCTGCTAGTCGGGATGATTGGGGATTCTGTGGTCATAACGAACGGGATGGAGGGAAGGGTTCGGATCGTCGGGCCGACGGGTGAGGCGGTGCGAACCCTTCAGCTCGCGGGCGCGGATTGGACGTTCGAGGAAGCAATGCGCCTGGTGGAGGAGCGGCTGGAGCCCTCCGAGATCGACCGATTCCAGAGGGTAAAAGGAACCGACGGTGTCAACTCTGTGCCGGAATTCTCCGAGCTGCTGATCGACAGCGAGAATCTAATATGGTTAAAACTTTATGATCCAGCGACCGACAGCCATTGGCTCTCCCGCCGCCTTACAGGTGGCGAGTGGATCGTGGCCGACACCGGCGGCCGCCAGATCGCGCGGGTTGCGATGCCCGTCGGGTTCCGACCCATGGATGTGCGGGCCGATCGAATCGCGGGAGTAGTCCGTGATGAACTGGGTGTGGAACGGGTCCGCGTGTATGCTCTGTATCGGATCAAATCTTGACGGGCTGATGAATGAATTCTGAATCTCACTCAATACTTCTTCTGATCGATTCTTTCGCCGTCTCCCAATCCGAGAAGTCATCCTCAC
>DASSKB010000030.1:0-4285 GCA_035690925.1 Longimicrobiaceae bacterium | reverse complement strand
TTCGGACGGTGTCCAGGTTCATGGCCAGCTTTTCGAACGCGCGGGAGGTGGCGATGACAAGCCCGCGATCATCTTCGCGCACGGCGGACCACCGCGTCAGATGCTCCTGGGCTGGCACTACTCCGATTACTACTCCAACGCGTACGCTCTGAACCAGTACCTGGCTAACCAGGGCTACGTTGTGCTCTCGGTGAATTACCGTCTCGGAATTGGCTATGGTCACGAGTTCCACCGGCCACCCAATGCGGGCGATGAGGGCGCGGCCGAGTACCTGGACATCGTGGCGGGTGGCGAGTACCTGCAAAGCCTGCCACAGGTGGATCCGGAGCGGATCGGCATCTACGGCGGCTCCTATGGCGGGTTCCTTACCGCTATGGCGCTCGCGCGCGACTCGGACCTCTTCGCGGCCGGCGTGGACATTCACGGCGTTCACGACTGGACTACCGGTCTCGATCAGCGCGACAGCTATGAGCGCGCGCCGGACTGGGAGGAAGCTCTCGAGGTCGCCTGGCAGTCATCACCCGTTGCCTACATGGACGGCTGGCGCTCGCCCGTTCTGCTGATCCACGGGGATGATGACCGCAATGTGCAGTTCAGTCAGACTGTGGATCTGGTTCAGCGGCTCGAAGAGCACGGCGTTCAGTACGAGACGCTCATCATCCCCGACGACACGCACCACTTCATGCGCCACGCGAACTGGGTGCGTGTAGACGCGGCTACGGCGGAATTCTTCGACCGTATATTTGGGATGGAGGGTAGGTGAGGCGGGTTAGGCGCGTAACGCTGAGGGATTACTCCTCGGCAGGACCGTAATAAAGCTCGCCGTCCACGATCCGGGCGGGGGCGGTGAAGGGGTGCTCGGTAGTCTTGCCCGGACCCATGATGTGGAGCACTTCCACGCCTCGGGCTTTGAGCGCGTCGGAGATCATCGAGCGGTGGCACCGCCACCACACGGCCTCTGAGCACATTATGGCGGTGCGGAGGCTTCGCGCGGTTTCCATCAACCTCTCCAGTCCCGCCTCGAACTCCTCGGTGTCCATGTAATCCGCGTAGCCACGAAACGCCGGATGCCGCCAGATGGTGTGCGGCGTGTCGGGCTTCGCCTTGCGACGGCCGCCCAGGTCGGTGAACTGGATGTACTCGGTGTCCCGCGCCGCGAGTGACCCGGCAAGCGGTTCGGGGTTGAAGTGCGGATGGGCGCGCGAGCCGGGGAACCGCCGCACGTCGGCGAGCACCTCGATCTGTTCTCCGGCAAGCAGATCCAGGAACTCCTCGATCGCTCGCGATGAGTGGCCTATGGTCCAGATCTTTTCGGGTACTACGACCATCGAACTGTTTTCTTGAGAGGTAAATGAAGCTCTGGATAGATGCGGACGCCGCGCCGCGCGACGTGAAGGAGATAGTCTTCCGCGCCGCAAAGCGCCTGGAGCTCCAGACGATCCTGGTTGCCAATCAACGCATCCCCATCCCCCTTAGCAACCCCTTCGTCTCAGCCGTCCGCGTGGAGGGCGGCCCGGACGTAGCTGACCAGCACATCGCGGATAATGCTGAGCCCGGCGATGTTGCCGTAACCGCCGACATCCCGCTGGCCGCTATTCTGGTAAATAAGAATGTGGCAGTTATCGATCCGCGCGGGGAGGAGTACAGTGAGGCTAACATCGCCGAACGCCTCTCGGTCCGCGACTTCATGGACGGGCTGCGGGGTGCGGGGATGGAGACGGGCGGCGCGCGGCCCTACGGCAACAAGGACAAGCAGGCGTTCGCCGGGGCGTTGGACCGGGTGCTCACTCGGGCGCTGCGGGCAGGGTAAAACGAGTTCACAACAGCGGGGTAAACTCGTCGCGAGTGACCTCCCCGGTCAGTGGCACACGAAGCCACCTAATTACCCCACCTGCGACCTCCAAACAAGCGAATCGCGGCAAATCCAGCCTTTCTCCGCCACGCGGGCACTTCTTCCTGACGCATTATTGTCTCAAACAGTTCATCTGCTTCTGCGCGGCTGTACGTTCGAGAAGGGGTTATAGATCCGGGAGGAGGGTTTCCGCGAAACCGATACAGGAAATCGTGGATGAGCGGGGCCACTATTGAGAGCTCGAACGGCGCAATTAACCACCAGAGCGCCCGCGGAATGGAGGCGAGGTCGAACTGAAAATCCTTCGGCACACGGATGCGCGTATCGCCGTGCCTATAATCATACGCTTGCTCGAGCCGCCATCGGTTTCTACCGAGATAGGTGAGGACAGGAGGTGGGAGCCTCGACTGCGCGATTGCAACCGCTGTATTGTCGAGCTGGCGAGCAGAATGATTCATGGCGATCCCAGAGGATCAGGCGGGTGGCACTTGGAGGTCTCGGCAGATCTTACGTGCTAGATGCTCATTGATCTGCCGATGGAGTGGAATAGAAGTGACCTTGGCGGCCGCTCGCCTCACATATACTGAGTGATTGCCACCTTCACGAAGCAATTCGCATCCTGATGATTACAGTGCGACTCGATTATAGCACGTTGAGCAACGGCCGCTGCCGGATACGCTCACGCTCGACAACGGTGAATCGACCAATCAGTTCCAAGCCATCGATATTTAGTAGATTCAGCAGCACCTGCCCTGGATCCTTGGGCGACCGAGCAACGATCCGAAGATAAATCACTCCCGGTGGCACTGGAGCATTTCGATGGTATATCAACTCGCCAAAGTCACGGTCGAAGGTCATCACTATCTGTCCATGCTCCACGGCGTGCCGCAGGATTTCCGCATCTTCGACCCCGGCAGCGAATTCTGCGACCGCCTCGACGCTGTATCCAGCTTCTCGAAGCATTTGAATGCTGAGCAGCGGCAGATTCTCATCTGCCAGAAATTGGCTCAACCGGAACCAAGCTGGACAGAATAAAACGACTCATCATGCATCGCCTCGGCCGCAAACGCGAATACCGCATGGAGTGCCTCTGGGGTGAGTTGCGGATAGCTCTCCAGCACCTGCTGATGTGTCCATCCGGCCGCGAATAAACCGAGTAGGAAGTCTACGGCCAATCGAGTACCCCTAACGACTGGTTTGCCAGCAAGGATTCTCGGGTCCGAATGGATGAATTCGTGCCAGCTCATCGGATCCTCCTCAATAGATGACTATGGATCTGAAGCAATGCTAAAAGCCCTAATTCCACGTGGCGTACTGGCAAAGACGAGCCGCTTAAGCGAGCGTCCGATTCCCTTCTAGAACCAATGCAATCGCTTCCTTCAAGTTTTCTCGCGCTTCTTCCAATGTGCTGCCTTGGGTGTTCGCCCCAGGCAATTCCTCCGCAAATCCAATGTATCCCTCCGGCACCTTCTGGAAGACGGCGCTAAATACAGTTTGCACGGTGTTCACCTCAGGATTGCGGGCGGACCGTATAGCGTTACATCAATACGCCTCAGTTTAACAGACGTTCATTCATGCACCGGAATTCCGATATCCTGAACCGTCCTAAGAAACTTGGCGGTAGCAATTAGTTTAGCGCTATACTCAGCGCCAAGCGTGACCCACCCTGCTGGACCAACTTCTATTCCTGCCCTGCCTTCAGATATGCAGCGCGTGCCCTAGCGACGCGAGCGCGGCTTCGCCCACGGCCTCCGAAAGCGTCGGGTGGGGGTGCATGGCGCGGTCCATCTCCTCGACGGTTGTCTCAAGATGTCTCCCGACCACGAACTCGCCGATGATCTCGGTGGCGTGCGGACCGACGATATGGGCGCCGAGGAGCTCGGAGTACTTCTTATCGCGTACAATCTTGACGAAGCCTTCGGTTTCCCCGGCGGTGAGCGCTCGGCCGTTCGCCGTCCACGGAAAGACTCCAATTTCCACGTCGTGACCCTTCTCACGCGCCGCTTCCTCGGTGAGGCCTACAGACGCAACTTCGGGGTGACAGTAGGTGCAGTTGGGGATGTTGTCGTAGTCGATTCCGGCGTGCTCGTCGCCGTGGATCGCCTCGATGCACGCGACGCCCTCGTGTGACCCCTTGTGCGCGAGCAGCGGCGGGCCCGCCACGTCGCCGATAGCGTAGATGCCCTCCACGTTCGTACGCATCTGGCGGTCGACACCTATGAAGCCGCGGTCGGTGAGCTTAACGCCCGCCTTCTCGAGGCCCAGATCTTCGATGTTCGGAGCGCGCCCGATGGCCGAGAGCACGCGGTCGGCTTCGATCGTCTTCGTCTCGCCTTTTGCGGTCTTCACCGTCAGCGTGACGCCGTTTTTCTTCAAGTCGGCCTTCTCGACCTTCGCGCCGGTGTAGACCTCCATCTTCCGCTTCTTGTAGCT
>DASSKB010000029.1:0-5908 GCA_035690925.1 Longimicrobiaceae bacterium | reverse complement strand
GCCCGAAGTTATCGCCTATAACTCGGACGCGGTGACCGCTGCAGAGGCGCCCAAGGACTGGGACGACGTGCTGGACCCGAAATGGACCGACGAGGTCCTCATCCGCGATCCGCTCGCGAGCGGTACCATGCGCACCATCTTTGGGATGATCCTGCTGCGATCCATTCAGGAAACGGGCGATACGGAGGCGGGATTCGAATGGCTTCGCGAGCTGGATGCGCAGACCAAGGAGTACGTGCTGAACCCGACGCTCATGTACCAGAAGCTGGCGCGCCAGGAGGGCCTCATCACTTTGTGGGACATGCCCGACATAGAGATGCTGAAGGCAAAGACCGATTACCCCATCGACTACGTCTTCCCAGCTAGCGGAACCCCGTTGGTGGTCGATGGTCTGGCGATAGTCGCCGGCGCTCCGCACCTGGAGCTCGCTCGAGAGTTCGTGGAGTTTATCGGTAGTGAAGAGGCGGTCACGACGGCTGCCCGCGACTTCTTCCGCATGCCCGCTCGGTCCGACATTCCGCCCGATTCGCTGCCCGCCAATCTGCGAGAGGCGCGCGAGCAGATCCGCCCCGAGCCGATGGACTGGGGGCTGCTTCAGGAGAAGGGCTCCGACTGGATGCGTCGGTGGGATCAGACGGTGAGAGGGCAGGGGTGACGCTCAGGCTGGAGAACCTCGGTAAGCGATTCGACGACACCCTGGCTGTCGACGACTTATCCATCGAGGTCGCCGACGGCGAATTCCTGACGCTACTCGGCCCCAGCGGATGCGGGAAAACCACCACGCTCCGCATGATCGCCGGGTTTGAGCGACCCACCACCGGTCGGATCTGGCTCGGTGATCGCGATATAACCAAGCTCTCGCCCCAGAAACGCGGCGTGGGTATGGTCTTCCAGAACTATGCGCTCTTTCCCCACCTGAACGTATTCGAGAACGTAGCGTTCGGTCTCAAAGCGCTCGGAACCCGGTCGCGTGACCTCCCGGAGCGGGTGGCTTATGCGCTCGGGCGCGTGGATCTGGATGGATACGAGAAGCGCGCGGTTCAGGCCCTCTCGGGCGGACAGCAGCAGCGCGTGGCCCTCGCGCGCGCTATCGCCCCGGAGCCGCCCCTCCTGCTGCTGGATGAGCCACTTTCCAACCTGGACGCGGCGCTCCGCGAGCGCACGCGAGCCGAGCTCCGCGAGCTCCTCAAGCGGCTGGGGATAACAGCGGTATTCGTCACGCACGATCAGGAAGAGGCTTTTGCTCTGTCCGACAGGATAGCCGTGATGGACCGCGGCCGCCTTCAGCAGCTAGCCAGACCGGAGGATCTCTACGACGATCCCGCCAATGTCTTCGTTGCAGCGTTCATGGGCCGCGCCAATTTTCTGCCGGCGCGCACTGTAGAAGCGGACGCGGGCGACGAGGTCGAGTGTTTGCTGCCCGGCGGCGCGCGCTGGACAGCGCGATCCCACGCATCGGGCGGCGGAACTGACGTTCGACTTATGATTCGGCCGGAAGCCCTCCATATAGTGAGCGAACCGACCTCTGATTCGACCGCAATTCGCGGCGTGGTGGTGGAGAGGAGGTTCGCCGGCGCGACAACGATGTTTCGTGTGCAGCCGGACGATCTACCGGAGCTACTCATCGCCGGTCCGCCGGACGCAGCTGCCACAGGCGATGAGGTCGGTGTGGTCCCTGCCGATGGCGCGATAATCATCGCCTTCCCCGGTCCTGAAGCCTGATGAAGCTAGCGCGTCCTTCCGTGTTGCTGGGCGTTCCGGTCATCTTCCTGCTCCTCTGGCTGGTACTCTACCCGAACCTGTTCGTGCTGGGTGACAGCGTTCTGACGGAAGGGGACCTCACATTCAGGCATTATCTCCGCTTCTTTACGAGCGACTCGGAGATGCAGGCGCTCTGGAACAGTGTCTGGATCTCGCTGGCGAGCGTCGTCTGCGCCGGTCTGCTCGGGGTTCCTCTCGCCTTCCTCTTCAGTCGCTTCGATTTTCCGGGTCGCCGCACGCTCGGCGCGCTCGCGGCACTCCCCGTACTGCTCCCGCCACTCGTCGGCGTCATCGCTTTCCTATTCCTGTACGGCGAGAGCGGATTCGCCGCCCGCGCGGTCCAGCTTCTCCTCGGGCTCGAGGAACCGCCGTGGCGCCTTACCGGCGCGTGGGCGATTCTGCTGGTACACGCGTATACCATGTACGTCTACTTCTACCTGTTCACCAGCGCCGGGCTCGCGCGCATGGACGGCGCATACGCCGAGGCGGCCGCCGCGCTAGGCGCTTCGCGCTTCACCACGCTCCGGCGCGTGACGCTCCCCATGCTGGGACCAGCTATTGGCGGGGCGGCGCTGCTGGTGTTCATGACAGCGATGGGATCGTTCAGCGCCCCATACGTTTTCGGTGGCGGCTACCGCGTCCTCACCACGCAGATCTTCGCTAGCAAGCTGAACGGCGACCTCGAGATGGCAGCTGTCGAGACGGTCGTCCTGGCGCTCGTTTCGCTGGTTTTCCTTGTTTTCCTCCAGCGCTACGAATCCAAACGAACGTATACGGGGGCGGGGAAGGGGATATCACCCGCTCCGCCTCACCGTGCGCAGTCGCGTTCTGCTCGGCTGATTCTTACGGTTGTAGCTTGGGGCGGCATAGGATTCCTGCTGCTGCCACACGCAACGGTACTCCTGGTGTCGTTCGTTCCGGAGGGGAGCTGGACCACCGAGTTCTTTCCCCCGGTATTCTCGCTCGAGAATTATCGTTCGCTGTTTTCTGACGCGGAGATGTTCCGGCCGGTCCTGAACTCACTCCAGATGGCGAGTGTGGCCACAATCGCCAATCTGGTACTCGCCTTCGCCGCGGCGTACCTTCTGGTGCGCAAACGCTTCCGGGCAAAGGCGCTGCTCGGTGGCCTGGTGGTACTGCCCTGGGCCCTGCCTGGTACCGTCCTGGCGATAGCGCTCGCGACCGCCTTCAGCGCGCACCAGCCCTGGTTCGGTCGGTTCATCCTGGTCGGCACTTTCGCGATTCTGCCGCTGGCCTACTTCATCAGGAACATCCCACTCGTCACGCGGGCGGCACTCGCCAGCTTCCGGCAGTTCGACCCGAGTCTGGAGGAGGCGGCCGCCTCGCTCGGTGCGTCCTGGCTCACAACCATGCGGCGCGTGGCCATGCCGCTCGTGCTCCCCGGCCTTATCGCCGGTGCGCTCCTGGCGTTCGTTACCGCGCTCGGAGAGTTCGTTGCCTCCATTCTGCTCTACACGCACCGCACTCGCCCGATCTCCATGGCTATTCTCTCAGAGCTACGGGCCTTTGATTTCGGCGCCGCGGCGGCATACGGGGTTCTCCTGATAGTCCTCATGGCCGGCGTATTCCTGATCGGTTATCGCAAGATTAGCGACGAGCCCGCAGGCCTATGAAGCCTCCAACTCCCAGTATACGCCCGCCACGCCTCCCCAGCCGATTACCTGAGGCCGGGCGCGTTATCGCGTGGATCTACATCGGGCGCCTCTGCCTGGTCGCGACTGTTTATGCCATAGCCGCCCTGACCTGGCGCGAGAGCCCCCAGACTACCCTCGCGGCCTCGCTCGTTGTGCTGGTCGGCGCGGCCTTCACCGCTGCTTCCTTCTGGTATACGCACCTCGCCCATCGTGAGCCGGTAGAGAATTTCCTCTACGGTCAGGTCATCTTCGACACCGTCCTGGTCACCTGGATCGTCAACCTGACGGGTGGCGCGGACAGCCCGTTCGCCCCACTCTACATTCTGCTTATCTGCGCCGCGGGAGTGCTCCTGCCCATCGTCGGGACGGTGCTAATCGGCCTGCTGGGCAGCGTTCTCTATCTTCTCAGCGCCATCTGGGGGCCCGGCAATGGCCTGGAGGGCGCCGTCCTCCTCCAGATTGGGCTATTCATAGTAGTCGCGCTGGTAACTGGCTACCTTGGCGACGAGCTTCGGCAGACGGGTACCGCTCTGGGTGAGGTCGAAACGGAGCTCCTCCTCCTGCGGCTGGATACGGGAGATATCCTCGATACCATCCTCACCGCTGTTCTAACGGTGGGGAGCGACGGGCGACTGGCATACATCAACCCCACAGCGGTCGAGCTGCTCGACCTTCCCGCATCCGAATGGATGGGTGAGCCGGTCCTCGAGGAACTCGATGCGCGCGCACCCGGGCTCGGCACAGTCATCACCCGGTCACTGGAGGGTGGACCGATCAGCCGCTTCGAAACCCAACCTCGCGAGGACGGCACCTTCGTGCTCGGCGTAAGTACTACCCTGATGGCTCCCTCGGGCGATGAGCGGCCCGCAGTGACCGCAATCTTCCAGGATATTACGGAGAAGATTCGGGTGGAGGCGCTCCGGAGACGCTCAGAACGCCTCGAAGCTGTCGCCGAGCTGAGTGCATCACTCGCTCACGAGATAAAAAATCCGCTCGCTTCCATAAGGAGCGCGGTCGAGCAGATCGCCGACGGTTCGGTCGAGGAGGAAGACGCGCTGCTCCTTCGGAACCTTGTGGTCCGCGAGTCGGACAGACTCAGTCGACTGCTCACTGAATTCATAGACTTCGCCAGGGTCAAGCTAATAGATCCAGAGCCAGTGGATCTCACACATATCGTGCGGCATGTCGTCGATCTGGTCCGCGCACACCCCGCGGCGGCCGGCCAGACGGTCGAGCTCTCCATTCCCGACTCCGCCAACGAGGTCTGGATACGCGGTTCCGAGGATCTGCTCCACCGCGCCGCTCTCAATCTGGTCCTCAACGCGGCGCAGTGGGCTGGCGAGAATGGTACGGTAACAGTTTCCATGGATCCCATCCGTTCCGACCTGCTCTCTCCCGCGCTCGGCGCCGCCAGCCTCGTCCGCCTCAGTGTCGCCGATACCGGGCCGGGCGTGCCGGAAGAGATCGTAGACCATATCTTCGATCCGTTCTTCACCAGGCGTGCTGGCGGTACAGGACTCGGTCTCGCGCTCGTTCAACGCGCGGTCGAGGCCCACGGCGGAGCGGTTTTTGTGGATAACGCCTCGCCAGTCGAACCGCGCGGTGCTGTCTTTACCCTTTATCTACCGACACTTCCACCGGCAGCGGAATCGCCGGACGTCCAGCCCGTAATAGAAGGAGCCCGGAGGGTATGAGCGATCTCCCCAAAGTGCTGATCATCGACGACGAGACCTCAATTCTCGACACTCTCCGCATACTCATGCGCCGCGAGGGCTACGAGGTCACCACCGCCGCGAGTGGGCAGGAGGGGCTGAAGCAGCTCCATGAATCGTCGCCAGACTTCGTCCTCTCCGACGTTCGCATGGCTGGTGTGAGTGGTCTCGAAATCCTTACGGCCGCAAAAGAGCTGGATCCCACGATCCCAGTCATCCTTATGACCGCACAGGCCTCGCTCCAGAGCGCTATCCAGGCGGTGAACGAGGGCGCTTACCACTACATTCAGAAGCCGTTTTCTAATGATGAGCTCCTCGTCATCTGCCGGCGCGCCGCCGAGTCGCGCCAGCTCAAGCGCGAGAATATCCAGCTCAAGAGCGAGATTCGCCGCAGAGACAGGACCGAGGCTATCCGCCCCATAGGCAAGAGCCGACCCTTCATGGAGGTCCTCCGCCTCGCTGAAACAGTCGCGCCCACTGAATCGACAGTCCTTATCTCCGGTGAGTCCGGTACAGGCAAGGAAGTTGTCGCACGCTACATTCATGCGCTCTCGGGCCGGACCGGCGGTCCCTTCAGCTCCATCAACTGTGGGGCACTCCCCGAAAGCCTGCTCGAGTCGGAGCTCTTCGGTCACACCAAGGGTTCGTTCACCGGCGCCGTTCGCGATAAGGTCGGCCTCTTCGTCGCGGCAGGCGGCGGTACCTTCTTCCTCGATGAGGTCGGCGAGATGTCCGCGGCAACCCAGGTAAAGCTTCTCCGCGTCCTGCAGGAGCGTGAAG
>DASSKB010000028.1:0-10490 GCA_035690925.1 Longimicrobiaceae bacterium | reverse complement strand
GAGAATCTGCTGGCGATCGCGGCAGAGAAGTTGGAGCCCGACCCTGGCCGCATGTCCGGGGAATGCCTGGTAGCGCACGGGCTCCCGCAGGGCCAGTCGCAGCACTGCGCCGAAGCCGTTTCCGACCTGCATGTCGCGAACTGCATCCGGGCGGTGCTCGCGGGGAAGCAATCGGGTGAATGTCTCCATGGCATGGGTGGCGGAAACGATGGCACGGGCAGTGTAGATCTCCCGGCCGACCCGAACTCCAACGGCGCGGGACCCCTCTACCAGTATCTCATTCACAGGCGCGCTCGCGTGAACGCTCCCGCCGTGATCCTCCACATGGCGGGCAAGCGCCTCCGTGAGAACACCTGAGCCGCCTCTGGGTCGGGCAATGCCACCCTCATGATAAAGCGGCTGCCAGAGAAGAAACGGAGCGGTCATGGGCTCATTGGGCGGCGGGCCCGATTGAGCAGCCATCCAGACCAGCGCGGCCTTGACCTTCTCCTCCCGGAAATAGTCATCCACGACCTCCCCGTACGGACGCAGAATCGTCCGGACGGCGCGCTGCCAATCTCTACCAAAAGCGCGGTTGAACAGGAAGCGCTTTCCGAGTTGGAACGGGCTGGGGACCTCCAGGAAGGCGTCCTTCACCAACCTCGCGAATGGCCGCCAATCGTCCAGGAATCGTCGATAGGCATCTCCCTCACCCGGATACTTGAGCTCCAGATCTTCCGCCGTTCGCTCCGCGTCGCGGTGAATGAAGAAAGAGTCGCCATCCGGGTACGGCGCGAAGAAGAGCGGGTCCAACTCGAGATACTCCAGACCGTAGCGGTCCAGCCCGAGCTCCTCGACGATCGGCGTCAGCCGGATGAGAATGTGTGCGCTACCGCCCAGATCGAAACGATATCCCGGTACTATCTCCTCTGTGGCGACTGCGCCGCCGATCGTCGCCCGTTTCTCGAATACGGCGACCTTGTAGCCGGCCTGCGCCAGGTAAGCGGCGGTTATCAAGCCGTTGTGGCCAGCTCCAACGACTATGACATCCTGATCCCGCTCGCCGCGCGGGCTCATCGTGCGGGCCCGGCTTGCCGCGGGGGGTAGATGAAGAGCAGTAGTCCCTGAACGACGAGCAGATTGGTCACCAGGAAGAACACAGCCTCCTCCAGAGGCAAAGATCCGAAGGTGATCCCGAGTGTATGGGCCTCTGAGATCTGCCAGATTTCCAGGCGTATTGCCACGGAGTCGGCGATCCAGAGATAAAGGGTCGGAGCGGCCACGCCGAGGGCCCAGGCCCCGCGCCGCCGCCATATCTCCCGGCCGGCATATGCCCACTGCATCGCCAGGACGGGGGCGGCCCAGACGAGGATCAGACCCAGGTAAGTGCCATCCGGGCGAGTGAGGAGGAGCACTCCTATGATCGCCAAAGCGAAGTAGATCGCGGCGCCGAACCATGTCGCCCATCGGCTGGCGATCCGGCGGTCGGTGGGGAGCAGGAGGTAAAGCCAGAGGCCTGAGAGGAGCGGCTGGAGGACAAAGAACAGGTACTCTTCGATTGGCACATAACCAATCACTCCGATCACCCTATCCGCACTATAGGTCCACACTCCTCTCCAGATGAGATAGTTGTCCCACGGAGTCGTATAGATGAGGGCGATCATCGTCATCGCGATCAGAAACACTCCCGCGCGCGGGTGAACTCGCGACAACCTACCACGGTTGAGCCATGCTAGAACGAGGAGCGGCGGAAAGATGAAGATGGCGTGGAAGCCGAGGTAGCTCACGTCGATCTCACCGTGAACGCGCCCTCTCGACCATCGGCGTCCGGCACGAGTCGGTCCAGAACTTTAGCCGAGCAGAGTACTCCCGGCACCCCACCGCCAGGGTGGGTTCCGGCGCCCACGAAATAGAGGCCCGCCACATCCTCAGAACGGTTGTGATAGCGAAAGTATGCGGATTGGGTGAGAATAGGCTCCGGCCCGAATGCCGCCCCATCCTCCGAGCGGAGCGTACCCTCGAAGTCGTCAGGGGTGAGGTAAAATGGTTTTACTGGGCTCTCCCCCAGACCGGGAAGCAGACGGGTCTCCAGAGAATTGCGGATCTTCTCGAAGTATGGCTCGGCCTCCTGCTTCCAGTCGATTCCGCTGCGGTTGTTGGGCACCGGCGAAAGCACGTAGAAGCATTCGTTGCCCTCGGGCGCCAGTGTGGGGTCAGTCCGAGTCGGAGCGTGGAGGTAAAGGGAGAAATCGTCAGCGAGCGTCCGCCTCCGAAACACATCGTCCAGCAGCCCGCGGTACCGTTCACCCAACACGATCGTATGGTGAGCAAGATCTGGAAACTGCTTCGCGCTCCCGAAGTACGCCACGAACAGACTCATCGACTGTCTCTTCCGGCTGATCGAACGGTCGGTGTTCCGGCGGCGATGCTTCTGGTCTATCATCTGGCGGTATACCCTGGACGGATCTGCGTTGCTCACCACGACTTTGGCCGGAATACGTTCTCCACTTTCGGTGTGGACCGCGACAGCTCGTCCGGCTGCGACCTCGATCTCCTGGACCGGCGTGCTGAGCCGGATGTCGACTCCCATCTCGCCGAGCAAATTCACCAGCGCCGTGACGATAGTTGTCGTTCCGCCCATCGCGCAGTGCACGCCCCACTTGCGTTCCAGCCAGTGGATCAGGAGGTAGATCGAGCTGGTGGAAAAAGGGTTGCCCCCAACCAGCAACGGCTCGAAGGTGAAAGCTGCTCGGAGCCGCTCGTCACGGATATATCGCGATACCAGACCGTAAACGCTTCGATGGCTACTCAGGCGCGCCATAGCCGGAACCACCCGGAGCATGTCCATGGGGCGGTCGAACGGCCGGTCGGCTAGCTTCATGAAAGCAACCTCGAAGATCCGCTCGGCATGCGCCGCAAGCTTCCGGTATCCATCTACATCCCGCGGGCTGATGCTCTCTATCTGCGCAAGGAGGCGTTCCTCGTCGCCCACGTAATCGAAGGTGCTGCCGTCCGGGAACAGTATTCGGTAGAACGGATCCACCGGGACCAGCTGCACGTAGTCGCTCATGGTTCTGCCCGCCAGCGCGAACAGTTCGTCCAGCAGGTAGGGTGCGGTGATCACCGTGGGTCCCGCATCGAAGGTGAATCCGCCCTCGCGAAACACCCGCGCGCGACCGCCAGGTTGGTCCAGCGCCTCCAGCACGGTTACCCGGTAGCCTTTCGAGCGCAGCCGAACCGCCGCCGCGAGTCCACCCAGACCGCTGCCGATGACGACCGCCCGATCGGCGCTCATTCGCTCACATTCCGTGCAGTAGCCCGGAGCGCGCGCCGCAAAGCCGCCAGGTCCGGGAGCCACTCGGCCCCTGCCCGATTCACGGCGTCCGCAACGGATCCCGAGGCCTTGCCCCCAACGAAGATCAGGGGACCTTCACCGATCGCCGCGCGTAGCTCGCGTAGCTTTTTCGGTAGCGATCCGTCTTGATCCTCCACGAGCACACTCAGGAGCACCATCTCCGCATTCCTGGCTTCGACCGCCGCGGCGATGTCTCCCGCCCCGAGCTCGGGACCGGCATAGGTGACCCGCCAACCAGCCTCTGCCGCTATCAGCCCCGCTAGCATTGCCCCGAACTCATGACGCTGACCCGCAGGCGTAAACGCCACAGCATTCGGCGCTCCCGAAGGAACAACTGTCGTGTCGGCGAGCCACCCCAGAACGCGCGAGACCTGCACCGAGAGCACGTGCTCGTGCGCCGGGCATATCGCACTCTCCTTCCAGAGGTCGCCCACACGATGTAGAAGTACCAGTACTACCCCGTCGATGAACTCCTTCGAACCCAACGCGACCAGTGCCCGCATCAGGATCGCCTGCAATCCCTCAGCGTCCATCTCACTAACCGCCCCCAGCGCCTCCGCCACGTACTGATCCGAGCCTACCATCTCGACCGACGACCCCGCCGATGCCGCGCTTTCCGTCTCCACGAGCTCCCGCAACTCCGAAACCGGCATCGCGGCGATCCGACCTATGGCATGACCCGCCTCCGTCAGACGGCGCAGAAGCTTAAGATGCTCGATATCGGCAATCGAGTACAGGCGGCTTCGCCCCCCCGGCCGCGCAGGCTTCACCGCACCATAGCGCTTCTCCCACGCTCGCAGAACGTGCGGCGACAATCCCGTCCTCAGTGCGACGGCGCGGATCGGGTATTGCGGGCGGGTGTCGAATTCCGGCAATTGCTTCCTTTCTGTCTAGTTGTTGTCGATGGTAACTGTTGTACATTCCCTTGACAAGGGTTAGCCTGGCCAATTATTCTCGGGAGAGAGCCCGAACGCCGGTTGACGTCGGCGGGTTCCGGGAGTAACCGCACTATTCGCCGGGAGGACGCATGCACATGACAAGGGGTCCTGATAATCGGATCCGGCCGGTTTCCGACGCCGGGCTGGTGGTGCTGTACGCGTTCACCGGCGTGGCGCTGATCGGATTCGCGACGTTCGGGCTCCACCCGAATCTGCTTGCCCAGTACCCGCAATTTGCGGGCTTCTACAGTATATCGTTCAATTTCTTTGCTCAGGCCCAGATATGGCTTGCGGGAGCGATTCTGGCGCTTTTCCTGACGGCCGAGATCGGGCCCCGGTGGATAGCTGCATTCGCGACTCTGTACCTGATCAGCCTGGGCAGTGAGCTTCTGGGAACAGGCACGGGGATTCCGTTCGGCGACTATCGCTATACCGAGGCGCTAGGAGCTAAATGGTTCGGCCACGTACCGGTGGTGATTCCGCTGAGCTGGTTCTTCATGGCAGTCCCCTCATATGCATTGGCGCGCTGGATCATCCCGCGCCAGCCGATCGGCCGGGTAATGTTGGCGTCGCTCCTCCTGCTGGGCTGGGACCTGGCGCTGGATCCGGCGATGAGCGCGGCCACCACATACTGGGTGTGGGAAGAGCCTGGAGCGTACCATGGAATGCCCTGGCTAAACCTCTTCGGCTGGTACATTACCGGGCTGATGTTGATGGGTGCTTTGGCGCTCCTGCGTTCGGATGAATGGATGAAGGGGCTTCGGCTGCGGTGGCTGGTGGGTTTCTACGGCGCCAACCTCCTGTTGCCGGTGGGGATGAGTGTTCTGGCAGGTTTATGGAGCGCGGTTTTAGCCACAGTCACCGTGCTCGCGCTCGTGGCGCTCGCCGCGGGGGCAGTGAGATGGCGGCGACCGGCGGGCGACGAGGTCGCGGGGGTAACGGCGTGACTACTCTCGAAATGGACACGAAACCTGGCGACCTCCAGCACGACTTGCGAGAACTGGCGAGTGCAAAGCTGAGGGCGGCATCCGCGGCCATCGCCGAAGTGGGTGGGATGGGAACCGAGGCACAGGGTCAGTTGATCAGGCCTATTCTGGCGCTTGCCGGTGTAGAGCGGACCAGCGATCTCCCCGAGGGATTTGGCGAGGCGGTTCTGGCTGTTCAGCTCGCCCATGAAGCTTCCCTGATCCACGATGACATAATCGATTCGGCGGCTGAGCGGCGGGGTGTGCCAAGTTCCGTTGCACGGGAAGGAGTGGCGAAAGCTCTCCTGGAGGGGGACCGACTTCTCACATCGGCATATCGCGCGGCGTCTCTCACCCGGAGCCTGCCATTCGTAACGCTTTTCGCGAGATCGGTCGACCGCACGGTTGCTTGGGAGGCTACCCAGGGGCGTACCATTGGAGAGTCCATCGGCCGCGAACTGTATGAGGAAATCGCGCGCGGCAAGGCTGGCGAGCTCCTGGGATGCGCGCTCGCAACCCGTGCCGTTCTGGAGGGGGACGAAGCGGTGGATGAGATCTTCGAGCTGGGGCGCGACATAGGCCTCCTCTACCAGATGCTCGACGACCTGCTGGATTACTGTACGTTGTCCGATACCGGCAAAGGATCGCTGGGTGACTATAGTCAGCGGCGTTGGACCTGGGTTCTGGAGGAAGCGCCGGCGATTCGCTTCGGCATTCCTGCGGAAGAGGTTCTGAGTACCCTGCACCGCCCTGCGGCTGGCGGCAGCGCCATGCGGGGCGCACTGGCTCGCTTCGAGGAGTACGCGCTCAGCGTCAGCGACAGCCTCGCCGATCGGCTCCCGGCGGAAGAAGTGCCTCGCGCCATGATAGCTGGATGGGCAGCCCGCGCAAGACAAGCAGTGGAGCGCGAATCGACGCTTCACGCGGGACAGTCCGTCGAGAGTGTCCTTCGTGAGCGTGTGCCGTCGCTTGCCGGAGCAGACGGATACCTTGCGTTGCACAGCCGGTCGTTCCGCTTCGCATCGCGGTTCTTCGCTACGGCGGATGCAGAGCGGGTCGCGCGGGTATACGCGTATTGCAGGATCACCGATGATCTCGTTGACTATCCCCCGGACGGCCAGCGGCCGGAGGACCTCATTACGACGTGGGTAGGACTCTCCCGCAGCGCGTATGGAGGGCGTTCCACCGGCATCCCACTGCTGGACCGAGTGATGGGGGAGATGTCAGAACTCGACATTCCTTTTGAATACGCTAGCTCGCTTGCGGACGGGATGCGAATGGACCTTGGCGGCGAGCGATACGCGACCATGGCGGAGCTCAGGCACTACACTTACCGAGTAGCCTCCGTAGTGGGACTCTGGCTGACCCGGTTGTTCGGAATCAGCGATCCGCTGCTGCTGGAGCGAGCCGAGCGAATGGGGCACGCGATGCAACTCACCAATATACTCCGGGATGTGGGAGAGGACTGGCGGCGTAATCGTTTGTACTTGCCATCGGAACTTCTGTCGGCTCATGGCGTTTCCGAGGAAGGCCTCGCCAGGATGTGCGCAGGCGCGCCGCTGCAAACGGGCTATTGTGAGCTGGTCGAAGAGATGCTGCAGCTGGCCGAGGAGGACTACCGCGTAGCGTTCGCGGCCCTTGCAGATCTTCCTCCGGGATTTGCCCGGCCGGTCGCGGTAGCTGCCCACGTCTACCGCGGAATACACAGGGAGATTCGTCGTCGGGGTTATGACAACCTGCGGGGCCGTGCGCATACTGCGCCCGTCGCCAAGGGCTTGCTTGCGGTACGGGCCCTATGGGACCTCAAACGCGCGTCTGAGAAAAATGCCTCTACTGTGCCTGTGCCGGCAGGGTTTCCGCAGGGAATCTCTGAATGATACGGCTATTCTCCGCAATAGCCGTGGCGGCCACTGCGTTCAGTTCGCTATCAGATGCAAGAGCACAGATGCCTGATCCTATCTCCCGCGTACGGGAGATCTACTTCGTAGCCGTCGAGAAGGAGCAGGCCGTCGAAGCAGGAATTGCGGCAATTCGCGAGGCCGAGGATCTGGGCATTTTGCCCGAAGGTAGTGAAGATCAGGGAGTTCTCCTGGCCTATCACGGTGCCATGATAACTCTGCGCGCGAAGCACGCGTTCTGGCCGCCCGCCCGATTACGCCACCTGAATGACGGCCTCGCCATCCTGGATAGGGCAGTGGAAGCTCACCCCACCAATCCGGAGATTCGCTATCTCCGTCTGTTGAGCTGCTTCTACCTTCCTGGGATTCTTGGGAGAGGCGAATCGGTTCAAGGGGACTTCGCGGCGCTCGCCAATCTCCTGCCCGCAGCAATCGACGATTTTCCGCCAGACTTATACTCGATGATGGTCGGATTCGTGCTCGAGAATGGCGCGGTTCAGAAACCGGAGCGCCAACTACTCGAGGAGGCACTGGTTTCGGCCGCTGATGGTTAGCCGTTACTCCCCCGCGGCGATGGCGGTTTTCGAGATATTCTTTCTCCGTTGGATGCGACGACGGATCGACGCGGTGAAGATCGCCGGCCTCCCCCAGAGCGTTCCACCCGACCGACCGCTCATGTTCGTGGCGAACCACGTGAGCTGGTGGGACGGTTTCGTTTTGCGGGAGGTACAACGAGCCATCCGGCCCGGAGCCCCATTGCACACTACGATGTTGGAGTCGGAGCTGAAGCGCTTCCCATTTCTTCGACTTCTGGGTGCCGTCGGAATAGAGCCCGGCGTACAGGGATCGGTCGATCAGGCGCTGGACCTCCTGCGCGCGCGGGTGGAAGAACGGCCGGATTCTGTACTCCTCTTCTTCCCCCAGGGGCAGATATGGCCGTCGCACCGGCGGCCACTCGGATTCCGTCGGGGAGTCGACAGATTCGCTACACGGCTCCGTCCGCTCCTGTTACCGACAGGCATACACGCGGAGCCGTTGAATGCCGTAGCCCCCACATTCTTCGTATCGCTGGGTGAGCCGCATGAATGGGATACTCCTTCGCACAAGCTAGAGCAGCTGGTCGAGGCGCAGCTCGATGCTATTCTGACATTCACAGCGCGTCACGGCGAGGATTCTCCGGGAGCGTGGCCGCCTAGGAGTATTCGACTGGAGGAACTAGCCGCGAATCGGGCGGAATGCTGACCGTCCTTTCGTTCGCTTCCATTTCGCTACTCACGGTCATGCTGGCGATTGCGCTTTGGAATGTCTTCGCCTCACCCCGCCTGAGCCGTTCCGAACTCGCGCTCGAATTCCCTTTCGTGAGCATCCTGGTGCCGGCCCGGAACGAGGAGCAGAATCTCGCGTCGCTCCTCCCGGCGCTCCAGCGGCTCGACTATCCGCAACTGGAAATACTGATTCTTGATGATTGTTCGGACGACGCGACATCGGCAATTATCCAGCGTCACCTGGGCGGAAATGCGGGGGCGACCCGGATGTTGCGCGGCCGACCTCTTCCAGAGGGGTGGCTTGGTAAATGTTGGGCCTGCCATCAGTTGGCCGAGGCCGCGCGCGGTGATTTGCTCGTCTTTTGCGACGCGGACGTTGTACCACGCCCGGATGCAATAGTACGAACAGTTGCCACCATGGAGCGTGCCGCCGCCGATGCGCTGAGTGCTCTCCCGCGCCACCAATTCGTCACCTGGTTGGAACGCGCCGTGGTCCCGCTGGTTACGCAAATCCCCGTTCTGGCGCTTCTCCCCCTCGCGCTCATTCCTCGTACGCGGGCACCTTCAATATCCATGGCGAACGGGCAATGGCTAGCCTTCACCCGACTCGCATACGAGGCCATCGGCGGCCACCGGGCAGTACGAGGGGAGGTCGTGGAGGATGTAGCGCTCGGTCGACGAGTAAAGGCCGCCGGCCATCGCCTCGCTGTCGCGATCGCGATCGACGTTCTGGAAGTGCGCATGTACAGCGGCGGCGCAGTGCTCCGCGAGGGATTCGCCAAGAATCTGTATCCTCTTATTGGTGGCCGCCCTTCATCGTTCCTGCTTGGTGTGGTTTTCTTCGGACTTACCGCCGTATACCCCTGGGTAGGGGCGGCGCTGGGATTCCCGGGTGCGTTGTTCGCTCTCGCGTTACTCGTCGCGGTGCGCTTAGCCGGCGCTGTAGTTTTCGGGCATGACCTGCGAGCGGTCCTCCTTCACCCGTTAGGGGCGGTTCTGGTACTCGGGATTGCCACGCAATCATACATCGGAACACGCCGGGGCGAGCTTAGCTGGAAAAACAGACCGCTCCGTTCAATCTCCCGTCGCCAGCAGAGTACGCCCCACAATGGCTAGGACGTCCTGGGTGTCGTATTACGTACTGAATGAAGTCGTTCAACGCCTGCATCGAGGTTGGACCTCCTTGCCCGGGTCATCGCGACGGCGGTGGTGGCAATCAATGGGCATCGGCTTTCTTGTTGCCATCGCATCGACTGCACTTCTCGTTCGTGGAGTGATGGCGCTTGAGGCTACGGGCGCACTTGCATGGGAAGGCGCCGCTCTCCGCTGGATGATTTCGGAGCTGGCAATATCGTTCAGCATGGCGATGTGGCTGGAGGGGCCTGGCAATGGTTTTGTCCTGTGGGGCCTTGTACTCTTCGCGGCAGGCTTCGCGTCATGGACGAATCGCCCAGTTCAGGCCCTCGCGCTGTTGGTAGGCCACACTCTGAGCTACCTGCTTGTGGGGCTTGGCTGGTGGATGTGGGACCGATCCCGCCCCCAGATTGTGATGGACGGGATCGCTTCACCTGGCGGTGTATTCCACGCTTTTCCGTCGGGCCACATGGTTCAGGCATCCTTCGCGTACGGACTGCTCTTATGGTTCTGGTTTCACTCATCGTCGAACGCTCTTGAACGTGCGACAACGGTCGGAGTTTACACTTTGATTCTCCTGGCGGTGGCGTTCGGTCGCCTGCGGGTCGGGGCGCATTGGCCGAGTGATATCGTAGGTGGAATCGCCATAGGCATTATCTGGGTCGCTGCAGTTGTCGCGGCTGTCCGCAGGGGTGAGGCCGAATAGCTGGCAGACAACTTGCCCACTTCGCCTGCCATGGCTGACTCACGAACGATCCCCTACTGGCTCGCCGATGGCACTGAGCAGTGCGAGAGTTGCACGCACCTGCACATCCTCCAGATGGAGTACCGCTGCGTCGCGTGTGACCGGCCGCTGTGCGTGCACTGCTTCGTCATTGTCCGCGAGACGCGCGAAGTATTCTGCGAAAATTGCCATCCAGATAAGGAGCCCACCTGAATGGCGGCGCGCGCGATAT
>DASSKB010000027.1:0-4817 GCA_035690925.1 Longimicrobiaceae bacterium | reverse complement strand
TAGAGGGCCCGCGAGCAACCCTCGCGGGACTCCGCAACTTACCCGCGGCCCGAGGAAGATGCAACCATTACTCCGGCCTCCTCCAGCAGTATCGTGAGCCCGAGTTCGGCGGCCGTTTCCGACGAAGCCTCGCGAGCACTGTCCACTACCAGGCGCGCTCCCGGCTTGAGGGTTCGGACCGCCTCAGCAAGCACTTCCGGCTCTGGCTCCCCCGTGATTACAACGCCGCGCATCGACCAGTTCCGGAACGGGAGCCGAGTACCGTGCAGAACACGGCTAACGCCAGGGCTCTCAGGCTGACCTGCGACGCTCGCGTCGGCGGCCACGACCTCGATCTCCGCGATAAGGGCGCTGACCGCTCCGGCCAGGACCGCGCCAGGCCCCAGGATAAGAACCATACCCGGCCCCTCCCTCACCCCCATGAGCGCCGCCATCTGGAGCGCCTTGTCGGCGGCCTCCTCGCCCCTGAGCTCCCAGCCTCCCGCCGTCGCAATCGGCCCGCTGTGCGGGTACCTGAGGTCCCCTATCCCACCAGCCACCGGAAACGACTCCCGACAGTTCCCACACCCGAACGCCCCCTCACGAATCCGCCTCTCCTCCAACCTATCCGCCCTCACGATGAGCCCAAATTCCGGCCCACACCGCGGACAGGTCAGGATGTCAGTCAGGAGGATATGCATGGGGCCACGAGTGCGAGGTGCGATGTGCGAGGTGCGAAAGTGCAGGCGACCGCGGCATCGATTCGTTTAGCCGAAGTTCGGTGGTGACGGACGGCAGCGTTCGGTGATGCGGCCCGGAGCCGTCGCACTTCGCACGTCGCACCTCGCACTTGTAGTTTCGCACCTCGCACTAGTAGTAAAGCTTCCGTTCCGAGTACTGCGCCCACTGGTTCGGGGTTTCCCAGACTCGGATCCAGAGAAGGTGGTCGGCGATCTCGGCCATGCGCTTCTTAAGCTCGTCGTAAATGTAGCGGGCCTGGTTCTCGGCGCTGGTTTCGAGGTCGGCGAACTGCGGGAGGTCGTTCAGGTTCTGGTGGTCCAGCTCGTCGGTTATCTCGCGCAGAAGGCGCTTCGCTTCCGAGAAGTCGTAGGCCATCCCGCCCTCCCCGAGGTCATCGAATGTCAGGGCCGCTTCGACCTCGTACCGGTGGCCGTGCAATCTCTCGCATTTACCATGGTAGTTCCGCAGGAAATGTGCGGAATCATAATGCGAGGTCACGTTGATGATGTACATGCTCAGCTATTTGCGCGCAGCGAGAGAACGCCGATTTCGACGCTCTGCGGTTCGGAGGCGGCGAAGACCACTGCCCGTGCGACATCCGCGGGCCGCAGCATCGCGGAGCGTGGGGGCAGGTCCGTGCGTGAGTCCGGGTTCAACGGATCCCACAGCGGGGTGTCGGTCGCCTCGGGTTCAATGAGGGTCGCGCGGACGCGCGTTCCTCTGACCTCCTCAGCGAGGACCTCGTGCATGCCGCGGAGGCCGAACTTGGAGGCGCTGTAAGCGCCGTTCCCCGGCATCGCCCTGCGACCGGCGAAGGAGCCGATATTGATTACGTGCCCGGAGTCGCGCTCCAGCATGCTCGGGAGCATCGCGCGGAGCAGGAGAAAGGGCCCGGCGAGGTTGGTGGCGAGCATCTCCGAAAAGTCAGTTTGATCAGTTTCCGCCAGCGGTGCCAGCGCGAAGCTCCCGGCGCAGTTTACGAGGAGATCGGGCACATCATTGAGCTCCCTTCCGAGATCGGCGATCAAAGCATCAACGCCAGCGCGCGAGGAGATATCCGCCTTGATAGCATGCCCACCCACATCCTCAGCGGCCCGCGCGAGGTCATCCTCAGACCTTGCTACCATACCCACCCAGGCGCCTTCGGCGGCGAGAGCGCGGGCTACGGCGAAGCCTATACCCCGGGATGCGCCAGTTACCAGCGCGGTCGTACCGGTCAGGGCCATCAGCTCAGCCTGCACAACCTGAGGAACTCCTCGCGCGTGCGGATATCTTCCAGGAAAGCGCCCTTCATGGCTGATGTTATTGTCATGGAGTTCTGCTTCTCCACGCCCCGCATCATCATGCACAGGTGCGCGGCCTCGATGACCACACCAACGCCCTGTGGGTGGAGCACCTCTTCTATCGCCGACGCGATCTGCTCCGTCAGCCGCTCCTGCACCTGAAGCCTACGCGCGAACACCTCGACGACGCGCGGCAGCTTGGAGAGGCCGACGATCTTGCCATCCGGTATATAGGCGATGTGCACCTTCCCGAAGAACGGGAGCATATGGTGCTCACAGAGCGAGTACATCTCTATGTCCTTGACGATGATCATGTTGTGATGATCCTCGTCGAAGATGGCATCGCCGATCATGTCGAGCACCGAGAGGCCATGGCCCCTGGTGAGCCATTTGAGGCTCGTCTCTACCCTGGCCGGCGTCCTCAGGAGACCTTCGCGCTCCGGGTCTTCTCCCAGCTGCCGTAGCTGCTCACGCACCAGCTCCTGAAAATCCGTTACCGGGGCTCGATCTAACGTCGTCTCTCGTATCACTGTCATCCTCCTTCGTATTCCACCGAATTCCGCGGCGTCTCCCAGAGTACCAGCCGCTTCAGGGCGACGGGCGATAGCCGCGGTTCGAGCCGCTCCCATATGGCTACAACCAGGTTCTCGGTCGATGGGAGCACGCCTTCCAGCCAGGGCACGTCAAGGTTGAGATTCCTGTGGTCCAGGTCGCCCACAACCTCACCGGCCACCTCCTTGAGCACCTTGAGGTCCATGACGTAGCCGGTCGACGGGTCGATCTCACCCTCGACGGTTACGTCCAGCTCGTAGTTGTGACCGTGCCAGTTCGGACTGTTGCAGAGCCCGAAGATCCGCTCGTTCTCCTCGTCGGAGAGCGACGGGTTATGCAGCCTGTGAGCGGCCGAAAAATGGACACGGCGACTGACTCGGACCTTGGGCATGGTGCTCCTCCAATACGAGAAAGGGCCAGCCTCTTTCGCGAGACCGGCCCTGCCAGGGCGCATCGGGAAGGATTCTTGAAGCCTGTAGTGAACAGATTGGCGGCTTCCTCGCGGTCTCTCGCCTTCCCCTCTCAGGGCGTGGCGTCAACCTGCAAAAGTTGGCCCCGGCTTCAAAAGTGTTGGCTCAAAAATGTAACTCCCCGGTGCGCCTGACGGATTCAAAGATAGTGGGGATGCAAAGGCGGGTCAATACGGTTGAGTAGGCGTTCCACCCGCAGCTTTGCTTGCAAGTATATGACGCCGAGTATCGCCCGCACTCATATCAAAACGCTGTCAGGGCACTTGAATGCGTTCATCCAGAACAACCTCAAGTTCCGGACTTTCGCCCCAGAGCACATCACCCTCATGCTTCACAATAATGTGATGTAGACCAGCTGGAACCTGTGAAATCCGTGCCATGTAGGTGAACGGCTGCGGAACTTCTGCGCAATAGTCCATACCGTCTGGTGGGAAAGCAATTACTAAACTGACACCGTCCGGACTTCGATCCATGCTTCCTTCAGGATCTGAATTTGAGCAGAATGCCACGAATGAACCTGTGAGTATTATCTGGCCCGTGGATGACTTGGCGACGATCGGTCGCAAGTCCTTAAATGCACCCAGTTGCCCTCGGGTAAAGACAACAGTGTCACCGTCCATGATCGTATCGGCTGGCGCAAGACTGAAGCTCAAAACGAACTCCTCTTGTGTTTCAGTAGCCGATTCGCAGGCGGCGACAGCCATAAATAGTGAAAGGAGCAGAAATCGGTTTATCATGATGTGATCATTTAAGTGTCAGCAAATAACCTGCGGATAACAGCTGGTTGCCACAGTGATCCAGTGGGTATCTGAATCCGTTTCGCTGCCAGAAGTGACAGTCACTCGGAGGACGAAGTCAGTGTCCGTTGATCCAATATATCTACTGTAATCCTTACCGGAGCCTGCGGGGGACCAGTTCGATCCATCATTACTAAATTCCCATGAATATGAGTACGCGCTATTCCCGTATGACGGATTCGCTTCCCAATCGTACAACCCGACGGCATTAATATATGTGGGCCCGCTGATGGTAACTTGAAGAGGACGGTCGTTCGTAACTGCTGCGAGAGCATCCAATTTATTGTGTGGTCCTCGGGCGGTCGTGATCAGGCGGTCGCGAACCTGCTGCGCAGTTAATGAAGGTTCGTTCGCTCGTACCAGCCCAGCAATCCCAGCCGCGATTGCCGTTGCCGAGGAAGTTCCGCCGACAGATGTCGTTGCTCCTGGCGTACAGAAGGATCCAGGAAATGGGCAATAAGCCACAGTAGTGTTTCCGCCAGCATATGCTGAAACATCCTCGTATTGATCTAAGCCATAATTACTTCCGTCGCTATTCAAGCCCCCGACACCCATTACGAAAGAAAGTTGACGCGGATAGTCCGAGCTCTCAGATCCTGCGTTGCCGGTCGCCGCAAGAAGTAAAATATCATCCGTGTAGTACGCATCATATAGAGCGTTGTAAACGGATGCGCCCATAGAACTACTCGAAAAGCTCATTGACAAAACTTCAACACCACTGTTGCTCGCCCATTTTACGCCCCAGTAAAAATCATCATCTTCGATTGCATACGTATCTGAGCTATTGCTCTCATTGCAACCGGTAATATTGCAGTTCTGGGTGATTTTCATACTCAAAGTAAGACCGTCGGGCATAATTCCAACGGAGCGATCCGGCGAAGCGCCTCTGCAAATTCTCGTGGATTGGTCGTGACGATGTCCCGATCTGCCTCGGAAGCGGAGTACGACGGATGGTGCGCTGGCTCTAGAGGGCTCTTGACCTCGCTTTCGCAAGC
>DASSKB010000026.1:0-6150 GCA_035690925.1 Longimicrobiaceae bacterium | reverse complement strand
CTCTAAATAAGACGGCGGGGGCGACAGTAGGTGTCGCCCCCGCCTCTTTATTGAGCAAGTCGTAGTGATCAGCGGTCGCCGTTCAGGATTCCTCCGAGCGCTCCGAGAACGCTACCTTCGCCCTTCCGGTCACCACCGGCGCTGGGCGCCGCGGCGATGATCCGGTCGGCAAGACGCGAGAATGGTAGCGTCTGGAGAACCACCTTACCGGGGCCGGTCAGCTCCACGAAGAAGAGCCCCTCGCCGCCGAACAGCGCGGTCTTGATCCCGGGTACGGTTCGGATATCGTAGTTGACCGACGGCTGGAAGCAGACCAGGCAGCCCGTGTCCACCCGAAGCGATTCCCCGGCAGCGAGCTCCACTTCGTGGAGTGTGCCCGAAGCGTGCAGGAAGGCGAGCCCATCGCCAGTGAGCTTCTGAAGGATGAAGCCTTCACCACCGAAGAATCCCGCCCCGATTTTGCGGTTCAGCTCGATGGAGATATCGATTCCGCGCGCGGCGCAGAGAAACGAGTTCTTCTGGGCGATCAGCGTCCCGCCCCACTCATTCAGGTCCACCGCCTGGATCTTGCCCGGGAATGGCGCGGCGAACGCGACATCCCGTCGCTCAGAGCCCTCGTTGACAAATAGCGTGATAAAGAAAGACTCGCCAGTCAGGATGCGCTTACCCGCGCCCCAGAGCTTATCCATCAGGCCGCCGGCGCTGCCTGACGGATCCAGGGTCGTCTTCATCTCGATGTCATCCTGCATGAACATCATCCCGCCCGCTTCGGCGAAAACCGCCTCCTGCGGGTCGAGCGTGATGATGACGGCCTGCATGTCATCGCCGATCTTGCGGTAATCGATCACATCTGCCGGCATGTAGCAGCTCCTTTCCGGGAGTCTTGAGTTTTTATTGCGCCTGGGTGACGCCTACGTCCTTCATCGCCTCTAGGGCATCCAGATCGAGGCCATCGAGCGCCTGCTTGATCCGAGCGTCCTCGATGTTGTTGCCACTGACCTTCACCAGGAACCGCTCGCCTACGAGCAGTTGGATGGTCCCGGCCATGTTCTCACGCGCCTGGCCAACGCCGGAGAACTCCTCGTGCGCCGGGTATCCTTTGTACTCGAAGGTGCGCTCATAGCTGTCACTGGTCTCCCGATCGATCTCCGCCGCCATCCACGGCGCGAGTCCCATCATCGCCATTCCACGAACACCTCCGAGGTCGGTGATGGTCGTCTCAATCGCGCGTAGATAGCCTGGTCCCTCGGTCGCGTCCTCGCGATATGTCGCTGAGGCCGTGGACATAGTGAACCCCATCATCCCGGACTTCTGTCCTTCCAGCTCCACGCGCGGGAGACCACTGATCTCCTCCGGGAAGAGATCCCGCAGAGTGCGGAAATCTACAGGCTCGATGGTGACGCCAGCCTCGGCGTCCTCCGCCGCCTGCTGTGCGGCGTCGATCATTCCGCTGTAGGCGGTCGCAACATTTTTTGCCTCCGCTACGCGGTCGAGCACGCCCGGCTCCTCGGAGTCGCCGCACGCTCCTAATGCCATCAGAAGGGCGATGCTACCTACCGTTACTCGCTTGTTAATCATGTCGATTATCAGGTTTGGATTAAGTAAAGCGACCTTCAGTCGTCCACTTCGATAACCTTCGTACCGGCCAGGTCGTCGCCCCAGCGGCGGCCTTCGTCGTCGGTGATCACCTTGAACGCCTCGAACAGACCGAGCGCGATCGAGAGCAGCGCGACGGGAATCATCAACAGCCATCCGATGATGGGGATGAACATTAGCAGCGATACGATGCCACCCAGAGCGAACATCCAGTTGCGCTTCGCCGAGATCTCGAGAGTCATGGGTGATCCGTCGAGTGTTACCGGTCGGAGCTTCATCAGTGCCTTGCCGAGCGAACGTTTCTGCATGAACTCGAGGTCCAGACCGTCCCGGAAGAGCCAGTAGCAGGCCGCGGCAAGCCCGCCTATAACCGGAACGAACCCTATCGCCACGGCGATCACGGCATCTATAATCGCCGCGATAGCCCGTTTACCCAGGTCGACCTTCGGCGCTTGCGCCGCACTGGCACTAACGGTGGGCGCGAAAGAAGCAGGCGGCGCAGCGGGGGCAGATGCCCTCGCGCTATCAGTGGCAGCGTTGCTGTCCGGCGCTCCATCATTGGTCACGCGATCTGTCGGTTCCATGGGAGTCTCCTCTGGGTGTGGTTGTGCGCCGTTCGGGAGGGCGTGCTCCGGCGTGGAACACTCCTTCACCTAAAGTGCAGTATCGTTCTCTTTGCCGCCACCATCTTGTTTGCGGGCCTACCTCTCGAGCACAGCCGCGAGCTAGCTAACGGGCCGCAGCGACTCGGCGATGCGGCTCGCCACCTCCGGGTCAATTCTCGCGCAATCGCCCGCCACCGCACCGCCGCTGGCGATTCGGTAGAATACCGGCGGACCACCGATCCAATCCGAAAAGAGCGACCGCGGCCGGAATCCCGGTTCGGCCTCATCGCCCGTCCAGTAGATCAGGTACGGCATATCTGCCGGTGCGGGGAATGCATCCGGATAGATCGCGAGCTGTCGCTCTGTGACAGGCCCACCCAGCCCGCCCCTGGCCGTTTCGATCGTGAAACACTCGCCGCTCTCATGCACGTAGCGGATCGTGTAGCCCGGCATGTCCATCGGCGCCGGCCCAACCTCATGCGTGGCGACCCTGGCCACCTGGAAGCCGGCCGGTACGTGGGTCGGGAGAGCGATGGGGATGCCGAGAGAGTCGAGCTGCGCGCGATGGTCCGTCGTCAACAAGGCGGTTTCCGGCGCCGCGGAATCCGTTGGAGCTCCGCACGCGGTCAGGGCAGCTGTGACGACGATAGCGAGAGGACGGTGCATCAACCGCGGAGTGAGACTTCCAAAATGCCGAGGGTTTGTCGGATCAGAACGAAGTCAGCGCGACCCGGCGAACCTGGCGGGTTCTCGACGCCCGACCGATCCAGCGCGTCCACGGCCGCATTGAATGCCTGGCAACTCGTTAGCTCATTGTTGCTTGCGAGGGCGCCTGGAATGCTGGCCAGCTCAGCCCTGAGTGCATCCGTGGCGGCCGATTCACTCATTCCGTTCACGAGGCGAGCGGCCGCATCGCGGAGGGATGCCTCAAGCTCAGCCGCCGGGAGAACGGCTGCGTTCGGAGTGCTCCCCAGCACCGCCAGCGTGCATGTTTCGGGTGGCGGTGGTTCAGGGGCGGGCTGCGTAGGAGAGTCGCCGCAGCTTGCCTGAGTGAAGATAGCGATGCCACAAGCAGCCAGTCTGAATCGCCTGGTGACGGAGCCCCCGCCAGAGTGCCAATTGCTCGAAACAGTCATGGTGACACGTCAGCGCAGTTAACGGACACAGTAACGGCATTCACGATGGTCGAGTTGCTTACCCAGTCGACCCTCCAAGAACGGACGCCAAATGGATAGGATGAGGTCACTCGAACATCATCTATGGAGCTCGGATCCACTAGGTATCCGCCAGCGATCGGGCTGGTGCCGGCGGGGCAGACGATCTCGCTGGTCCCGGTCCCGGCGTTAACCACAAAACGCATGCTTCTCGGCTCCCATCCCGAAATACCATCCGCGCCTGGCGGGCCCTCGGGGCCAATAGCACCCTGGGGGCCCGCCTCGCCGGGCTCACCTTTTGGCCCGGTCTCGCCCTTCGGACCGGCCGGCCCGACCGGCCCTTGTGGACCAGCGGGGCCAGCAATCCCGTCAGCATTCCAGGTGACGAGCGTGTGCTCGTCCGACATGCATGCGGCGGGAGTTTCTGCGGTACCGATCTGATAGATGGTGCCGGTCGCGGGAACGACGCACGCCTGTATCTCCCCGGTGTGAGGTGCCTCAGCTTCAGCTTTTGCTGAATCGGATTGCGCATGTGTTGGGGGCGCAATTACGAGGATTCCCACTGCGAACCCTGTCAGAACTGATTTGAGATGTGTGGTGGTCATGAATTATTGCTCGATTCTAGCAGGATGTACGTTCACGATTGCCGAGAGGGGCGGAAGGCATCGACCGTCCGCCCCTCTTCCAAAGCGCAGGTTCACCACCTAACCCGCCACTATGAACCTGGCGTGATTCTGCGAATCTTGAAGGTGGTCTTCTCAGTGATCGTGGTGCCATCGTCGGCTGGAAGGACGTAGTCGATGATCTTCCTGGCAATGAGAGGTGGCTCCACATTGGTTTCCCAGCCGACGGTCACGAACCCTTCGGCCGTCTCCAGATCTTTAATCTCGCCCAGCATCAGGTGCAGAAGGGTGTACTCCAGCGTGAACAGCCCGAACTCGAACGTACTGCCGTTACAGGTATGGACTTCTTTCGGTCCCGGATTGAACGTGTATGTAAGCTCGATCTCATCTTCAGCCCCTGGCATTGAGGGGACGGTGAGCCCTACGACCTGGAAGGTCCCATCGATCAGTTCGATGACGCAATCCTCTTCGGGCATCGAGTTCTGGAGATACTCCAGAGTGCCACTTCCGATGTAGGCGCTTCCGTCTTCATTAAGCGCCAATTCGACCTCTGCGGCCGCTCGAAGCTGGAACAGGTGCTCCGGGTACTGGATCTGTATCTCAGATTCCCAGGAGAGCACCAGGTCGGGTGGGCTGAGGGTGACGGTGACCGTCTGCTCGCTTAAGCCACCCTCCGGGAGGTCTACCCACGCGCGGATATCGACCTCCTGTTCGTGTTCGGCATCGAACAGGAGCTCGGCCTTCTTCTCCAGGACCCAGGTATAGTCTTCCGTCTCTTCGCCATCGGCGAGCGACCAGCCGCCGTTGGAGACTTCGACGCCATCCACGCTAACGTGAACGGTGAACCCAGCGGCCTGCCCTTCCTCGACACCATCGACACGAATCGCGAACGCTAGCGAATCGCGCTTGCCGTCCTGCGGAACGCCAGTGAGTGGGTAGGTCACGCCGTCGACCACTTCAGCCTTCGTAAGCGGGTCGAGGGTCCAGATAATCTCGCGGAGGCGAAGGTCGCTCGCGCCGCTCGCGATGCGGGTCAAGGTCGCATTCGGATCAGTGTCGTACCCGTTGCGGCGCACCTCGGCCATTCCGGCGTCAGTCGCTACTCCGTTGTCTGAAAGGAACCGATAGAAGGTAACGGCCGCGTCGCTTGCCACGCCCGACTGGACAGGGTTGGACCAGCCGAAGTATATGCCGCCGCCGACCGAGAGAATGTCCCAGAGGCCGAGAGCGCCGCTCTCGGCCGAGCTCTTGGTTGTCTCGCAGGCGCTCATCCAGACGATGGTTTCGCCGAGGCCGCCCGGGTACTGTGAAAGGAAGAAGTCGTCGGTGAGCACTAGCGTCACGCCATCGGGACCAACACCGCCAACGACGCCGAGTTTTTCGTTGCCCGCGTCGGTCCAGGAGTTTCTTTCAGTTCCCGGAATACCGGTGTAGATCCCAGTTGTGCATCCCTCGATTGTGCCGACATTGCAGAGGTAGGCACCGTGTGCGCTGATATGGACGACGTCGTACGCGTCCCACCCGACCCACGACGCGGGACCGGCGGCATCGTTCTTCATGAAGTCCACATTTCCTTCGTAGCCGCGTGCTCCCGCAAGGATCGCTGCCACTTCCGCACCTTCATCGGCAGAGCCAAATTCGGTCTGGTAGGGCGAAAGCACGAGCGCGTTCTTCTGCTCCGGATCGTCGCCAACGACAGCAGGGGACATCGGGGGCACAGAAAGAGACGGAGAGAATGTGCCTGTGCTTGCGGAGCTCGTGCTGCTGGATGATCCTGCGAGGGCGGCATCACTCAGGATCCAGAATGGTGCGCCACCATCGATGCGGAAGATGATCGCCGTCTCATCAGCGGCGACCTCCACCACACCCTCGGTGCTGCTCAGCTCCGCCGCGATATCCGCGACACTGGCCCCCGCCGCCAGCTTGTCGAACGCTGCCTGGCCTATGGCGGCAGACTGCTCCCTGATCTCCGCTGGCACGTCGAACATGCTGCACGGATAACCCGCCTGCTGGCAGCGATATTCGGACGCCGGATTGTTTACGACTACGTCCGCTGAATCCGCCACCGCTCCGCTCGCGGCGATGATGGTGGTGGTGCCGAAAGCCGCGGCTGTCACCATGCCCTGACTGTTCACTGTGGCGACATCGCTATCTATCGAGGTCCACGTGATA
>DASSKB010000025.1:0-14189 GCA_035690925.1 Longimicrobiaceae bacterium | reverse complement strand
TGTTGCCATCCACCGGACCGCTCGGTCGCCGGGTGCCCTCGTATCCGCCGGCATCTCATCCGTCTACTCGCGAGGATAGTTCTCATGCTCGTTTCCGTATCGCACAGGCTGCTTACCGGATTGGTTGTCCTGGGGCTGCTGGCTTCCCCCGCCGCCTCTCAGGTGCCGGTGCCGGAGCCACTCGACGTGCGGCCCTGGATCCCACTCGAATCCGCCTCGTTCGGGAATGCGGAACAGGACACTCTCTGGTACACGGTTGGCGGCGAGCGCCACGGGATAAGCTTCTTCCCACGGCAGCAGCATCCGCAGGTTCGCTACGAGGCAGGCGACGAATTGACCTTCGACAGGTACCACACTGCGGATGTGATGTATACCTGGCTCGAAAGGTGGGCTGAGGAGTACCCCGACATCTTCGAGCTGTATCAGGTCGGCGAGAGCTACGAAGGGCGACCTATCCTGCAGGTGACCCTAACCAACAAGAGCACTGGCGAGGCCACCGATAAGCCGGCGGCATTCTTCGAGGGCGGCCGACACAGCGGTGAGATAACCAGCAGTGAATCGATTCTCTGGCTGCTTAACCACCTGTTGACCAACTACGGTACAGACCCGGAGATCACGCAGCTGATCGATACCAAGACTCTGTATATACGACCACAGAACAACCCGGACGGCTCTAACCTGTACCTGAAGACGGCGCAGGCGAACCGGAGCAGCGTCCGTCCACACGACACCGACCGGGACGGGCTTATCGACGAGGACCCCGCAGAGGACCTGGACGGCGACGGCGTCATCTATACCCTCCGCTGGCGTGTTGGCCCGGACGACGAGGAGGGTGGCGACTACATCCTGGATCCGCGCGATCCAAGCGGTCGATTGATGAAGCGAGTACTGTCGGGCGAGGGCGATTGGAAGATGATTTCCGAAGGGATAGACAATGATGGCGACGGGGATTACAACGAGGACGGCATAGGTGGGCTGGACCTGCACCGCAACTACCCGGAAAACTGGCGGCCCGAGCCAGGCCGCGACGAGACCGGTCGGGGCTACACGCAGTTCGGCGCGGGCGCATACCCGCTGAGTGAGCCGGAGACCCGAAGCGTTGTACTCTTCCTCCTGAGCCACCCGAACGTATCCATAGCCAACTCAATGGACACCCGTGTTCCCATGCACCTTCGGCCGCCGTCGACCTCCAAGAGTGAGGAGCGGATGTACCCGGAGGATCTCCGCTATTACGAGTACTTCGACAGTGTCGGCATAAGCATAACGAACTACCCGTGGGCGGGTGATGTGTACGAAGATTATGCAACGCGTCAGGAATTCAGCAGCGTTACCGGCGACCCCTCACGTCCGCAGCCACTCTTCGGCCACGGACCGGACTTCGGCTATTTCTATTACGGTTCCATCTGGTACGGCGACGAGCTCTGGAACAACGGAGCGATGGAGGATTACAACGGCGATGGCAAATACGATGACGTGGATGCCCTGATCTGGGATGACCGGGCCAACGGCGGCCGTGGGTTCCGCGAGTGGGAGCCGTTTACTCATCCTACGCTCGGTGAGGTGGAAATCGGTGACTTCCACCCGAAGTTCTTCGCGCAGAACGGACCACCCGCCGTTATGGAAGAGTGGGCGCGGAAGCAGGCCCTATTCAATCTCGAGATGGCCAAGCACCTACCGCAGCTGGAGATTCAGAGTGTGGATGTTGAGCGGATAGCCCAGAACGCCGACAGCGCCACGTACCGTATCGCCGTGCAATGGACGAACATCGGTGAGCTCCCGAGCGCGTTGCGGCAGGCGCAGCTGGTCAAAATAGTGCGTGAGGACCAGGTAGAGCTGGAATTCGACGAAGAGCTCATGGAGGGTGATTCGCCACGAGTTCGCATCATCACACCAACCACCTACGATAAGACCATACGCGCCGGGTGGACGCAGCCGGGTGAGGTCAAAGAGGTGCTCTTCGAGGTTCGGACTTACGGCGCCGAGCCCGTAGAGGGCATTGTTCACCTCAAGTCGACTCGTGGTGGTCACCGAAAGGCGGAGATCGGATTGGGCGGATGACGCAGTCGGCCTCAGCCATTCGCCGACGAGGCTTGTCCCTCGAGTACAAGGTTCCGCTTCTCATAACCTTTCTCCTGGCGGCTATGTTGGCCCTCAGCGTCGGCCTCGCCTACAACGAGGTGCGTAAGTCGACACTGCTAGCCGCCAACGAGCGGATTCAACGGATAGCTAATCAGCTTGCAGAGCTCGCACAGGCGTCGGCCACGGCGCAGCAGGAGACGATGCGTGAGGTCGCCGCAGATGCTGATGTTCACGCGCTCCTGGCAAACGCCGATTCGGCGACTATAACCGACGCGGCAGAGACGCTCGCGGGTCTGCGTAGCTCCATGGATACCATACTGCCCATTGAGGTCTGGAGAACCCCTACCGGCGACGTCGCCTACGCTCTGCCCCCTTTTGATGGCCAGACGGGTGCCCGCTCAGCGGAACCAGCGGTACTGCCTGACTCGGGCGGCTACGGACCCATCCATGAAATTGATGGCCGCACCTTCTACTGGAGCGCAGCGCCAATCAAGGAGGGGGATGAAACCGTCGGTTATATCGCACAGCTGCGCCGGATCGGCACCACCGCCGGTGCTGACGAGATCGAGGATCTGGTCGGCCCACGGGCCGCTATATACTTTTTGAATGCGACTGACGGGCCGTGGACATCGCTCGAGGGAGAGGTGATAGATGCACCCGCAACCGGAGTAGGAGCGGGGCCTGTAGACTACACGGGGGGCGATGGCACTCGATATACCGGCTATGCTGCGCCTATAGCCGGTACCCCCTGGCTTCTCCTGGTGGAGCTGCCACTCGATGCTGTTCTCGCCCCCGTGTCCGTTTTTCTTCAGCGCCTGGCGATGGCGCTTTTTGCTTTGATACTCATAGGTGCCGCGGGGGCGTGGCTGCTCAGCCGCGGATTCATCCGGCCACTCAAGGATCTCAGTTTTGCCGCCGGCGCAATTGCGGGCGGTGACTACTCGCGACGTGTCCGTGTGGCGAGGGGCGACGAGATCGGCGAGCTGGGCGAAGCATTCAATCGGATGAGTGCGCAGGTGGAGGAAGCGCACAGTGACCTCCAGCACCAGTTCATGGAATCACAGGAGCTGGCAGACGAGCTGGAGCACGCCAACGATCAGATGCAGGTCGTTATGGCCGACATGGAGGTGGCGCGCGAGGATGCGGAAAAAGCCAGTCGCGCCAAATCGGATTTCCTGGCCACCATAAGTCACGAAATCCGCACCCCAATAAATGCGATCATCGGCTACACGGACCTGCTCCTGATGGAGCTTCAGGGCCCGCTCACTGCCGATCAGAAGGATCACCTGGAGCGCGTACGAGCAAGCGGGAGGCATCTCGTAAGATTGATCGACGAGGTGCTCGATCTGGCCAGGATAGAGTCGGGCCAGGTTCAGATCGACTTTCAGCGGGGCTCATCCGCAGATGCCATTACGAACGCACTATCGCTGCTTCAACCGCAGGCGGCGGAAAAAAGTCTGACAGTCGAATTCGAAGGCGCCGACGACGGCGAGATTCCATACCAGGGTGATCCCAAGCGAGTCGAGCAGATCATAGTGAATATGCTCGCCAATGCGGTCAAATTTACCGATACCGGTGGCCGCGTTACGATAACTCGGAATCTCCATCGCGGTACGGAGTCCAGCAACGCCAGTGATCCGCCGACACTTTTTATCACGGTGGAGGATACGGGGATCGGCATTCCCGCTGATAAGCACGAGGAAATATTCGAGCCTTTCGTGCAAGCGGAAACGGGATACACGCGGGGTCACGGCGGCGCGGGGCTGGGACTTGCAATAAGCAGAAAATTCGCTCGCATAATGGGCGGCGACCTCACTGTGCAGAGTGCCGAAGGCCGCGGCTCGACATTTACACTCCGCCTACCGGCGGCACCCTCCTGATTGGAGATGAAAATGACCGCGGTTAATAATGAAACGGCCGTCCTGGCCGGTGGATGCTTCTGGTGCCTGGAGCCGGTTTTTGATCAGCTGCAAGGTGTCGTGTCGGTTCGCCCGGGCTACACTGGCGGGAACGTGCCGGACCCATCGTACGAGCAGGTTTGCGGAGGCAATACTGGCCACGCGGAAGCGGTAAAGATCGATTTTGACGCGGATGTGGTGAGCTTCCGGGAAATCCTCGAGGTCTTTTTCACAATCCACGATCCGACGACCCTCAATCGGCAGGGAGGAGATACCGGTACGCAGTACCGGTCCGCGATCTTCTTCAACTCTCCCGAACAGAAAGCAACAGCCGACGAGGTGATCGCAAAGGTAGAGAATGACGGAGTATGGAACGCACCGATCGTCACCGATGTCACACCGCTCACCGAATTCTACCCGGCCGAGGTGACCCACCAGGAGTACTACGCTCGAAATCCCAACCAGCCGTACTGCCAGGTCGTCATAGCGCCGAAAGTCGCCAAGTTTCGAAAGAAATATGCCGATAAGCTGAAGAAGTAAGTCAGGAAGCTTTTATTGCAGAAGGCATAGTAACAAATTACCGCAGAGGACGCGGAGACGCAGACGATTTCTCCTCACGTCCCTGACCGAATGTCCGGAATCGATTATTAAAGAAGGTAGAATTCCTACGATTTTCCATTGCTTGTCTTCTTTCCGCTGCGTCCTCTGCGCCTCCGCAGTTTTCTTTTTTTTAGCTTTGAAAGTCATATGGAATGTTTTCATCGCAGATAATTCAGCAATAACATTTTGAGCATCTGTATAATCGAACTACGAAAGGCGAAGCAAGCCGTCGATCCGAACGGGCGCGGTGGGGTACAGAAGGGCGGTGAGGCCATTGCGCCCGTGTCCACTGCCTTCGGTATACAGGAAGATTGATTGATTGAATGTGTATTCTCTGCGACAACACGATACTCGAACTACTGACTACGCCACTGGAACAGCTAGCCCCTGGCCGACTCGCCGACGCTATTCGGGATTCGCGCGCGGCGGCCGGTCCAGGCGTGCTCGATTATGCGGAGGCGGTCCTGGCCGGCGAGGCACCGCCGGTCTTCGAGGCTGCGCTCTACGCTGAAATCATCGTGTCCCGAGCCCTGGAAGCTGGCGTGCTGAGCAGCGCGGATGCTTTTGCATGGGGGTCGCAGCTCGAGGCCCAGACTGGCCTCGCCGATCCGCGCGTACAGGCCTTCGTATCCTCATGTGCGGAGATCATCGATGAGTACCAGGCAGTACTCGCTGAGCGGCTGCAGGTGGTCGATCGCTTCGTCGAATCCCACGGCGATTCTGTGGTATTCGGCGGCCTCGGCCGCGATGGCGAGCTCTGGTTCGATTACCGCGACGAATCGTACGCCACGTTCACCGAGGTGGAAGCTATGGAGATCGTCGAAGCCGAACTCTCACAGGGGCTCCACAGCATTCAACCGGAAATTTTGCTCCGTTACACGTCACTTCCGGAAGCGGGCCTGGAGGTTCTTACGAGCATCCAGAGCCGTCCCGCCGAGGTTGCCAACTCCCTCCTCACGGGCATCATCGACGTGCCAGCGCTCGCCGACGATCGGGTCCGCACCGAAGGCTACGGCCAGTTCTTTCCCGACGAAGCGGGTCAGCCGATGGAAGCACTCCGATTTGGCGAGTGGATCATCCTGCGCCGGGAGATTTGACGGTGTCGCGCGTCTGAAATGTCACGGGCATCTGTATCCACACCCCTACCGCCTCACCCTCATTCTCCGCCGCTGTGAACCGGGCATTCCGCAGCACCTCCACCGCCAGAGCATCCAACTCGTCGTAGCCCGAGCTCTGCGCAACCTTGGTGTTCGCCACTACACCAGTTTTGTCGATGAAGACCCAGGCGACCACAGTACCACCGATCCCCGCCTCCCGGAGTATGGGTGGATATCCCGCTTCCAGGGCTTTCCAAAACTCTTCGCGATTGATCAGCTCTGGCTGATCAGTATACGGCGTGAATGTCGGCGTCCGCCCGAGCACAGGGATGGTGTCCAGGTTCGCGGGAACAGCATCCAACGGGGCCGCGGGTGCCGGCTCGGGAGCTGGAGCAATCGGCTCGGCCGTTATTACTTGATCCGGCGCAGGAGCCGGTTCAGGAGCTGGAGCAACCGGTTCTGCCGGTACATCCGGGGCCGGGGCACCGGCCGGAGCGGGTACGCTCACGGGAACGGCTAGGGCAGCAGCAATCGGCGGGGCGGGCGCATCGTTCATAAAGACAGGATTCGCTGGCCGAGGCGTCGCACATGCAATCGCGAACAGGAGTAGCGCCGCGGCAAGGCAGCCGGTTATGCGGCCGGCTCGGCCGCGAGGTCTGGTTCTGGTCATGAGCTTGATTCTCCTTTCGAGTGATGACCGCGGTTCGGCGAATGCCGCCACCGCGAGTCGAGATGGTCTGGCTCTCCTGCCTATCTCCAGAAGAACATTCCCGTATCCACGTACATCGGGGAATCGCCTGAGGACCCTTGAATCGCAGTCCACTTCCAGAGCACCGCGAAGACGACTCACCTGCCACCATAGCGGCACGTTCCAGGGCATCAGGACCAGCGCTGCCAGTCCACACAGGACGAGAAGCGGATCCCTGGAGCGCATGTGCTCCTCCTCATGCGCGATCATCAGATCCCTCACATACTCCTCCGTCACGAGCGCCCACCGCGGAATCACGATACGCGGCCTGTAGAACCCGACTACGGCGGGGCCCGTGAGCTCAGATAGCATGACCTCGGTGTCACCGATCATCGTAACGTGCCAGCTACGCCGCCTCGTCCAGAGCGCCACGCAGGACGCAGCCGTAAAGATCAGTAGTACTGCCGAGAGAATCGCCCAGCCGATTAGGAGTGGGCCATCGAGGATATGGAGTGATGATGGAGTTACCATCGCAACTGGTATGGCCTCGCCTATTGTGACCCCGATCGCGGAGACTTCGCCGATCGTTGCCGGCCTGACCGGTGAGTTCAAGCGAGCGGCCGTGCCAAACGCCGCAATCGGCGCAGTCACTGATCCCGCAATCGCCGCTATCCAGTACCAGCGCGTGGGTCTTTGGGCCAGACTGGCGCCAGCCTCCAATGCCCGGGCCGCAAGCCCGAGTGCCAGTGAAACGGCTGTACAGTACAGCATCCACCCGGCGATCATCGGTCCTTCTCCGCCAACCGATCATCCAGGAGGTCGCGCAGCCGCCGCAGCTCCCCATCCGAAAGATCACGGTCCGCCACCAGATGCGTCAGCAACAGCTCCGGAGAATCCTGAAACAGCTTGCGCGTCACCCGCCTCACCGCGCTCGCACCCGCAGCCTGACGCTCCACCAGGGGAAAGTACCGGTGCGCACGCCCTTCCTCCTCGTGCCGCACGTGCCCCTTCTCCTCCAGGATCCGGAGGATGGTCAACACGGTGGTGTACGCTAGATCGTCGGCCAATCGCTCCCGCACCTCCGTAACCGTCGCCGACCCGCACTCCCACAATACCCCCATCAGATCGAGCTCCCGATCAGTAAACGAAACGTCCATTATCGCCCTCTCCCGGTGCAAGAGTACTATATCTATCGTAGATAGTAATGAGTGGGGTGCCCGATGTCAACTATGTTGATAGTTGTGAAACCCGGATGCCGGGTGCAGCGTAGAGGGCTGTGGGAGCTATCAGCTATCAGCTATCAGCTTGGGACATCGGGCCGCCACCGGGATGTCACCCATGCTGCCGGTCCATGCTGTCACCTATGTACCCGGTCTGCACCCCGATGACTGATGACCGATGACCGAATGCTGATAGCTGATAGCTGATAGCTTACTTTCCTTACACCTCACCCTTTTCCCCATGCTGATTCCGCTTGCCGTATCACTATCGATCGCGCTTGCGCCGGCGCAGGACACGACCTCCCGTGAGATCATGGTCAGTACAGTCACGGACACTGCTGTGGAGCTGGCAAGCGCAGAAGATCTTCGCACGGCGTATGTGGATCCGGGAGCTCGCGAACTCGTGCGTGAAGCGCGGGCGCACCGCGACAGTGCCGCGCGCGCGATAACCTCGTACGAAACCGTGGTCCGGCGGCGTATATCGGTCGGGGTGGAGGCGCTTGGGCGCGATCGCTTGTTGTATCGTAACGAGGAGGCCGCACGAGTACACTGGAGCCGAGATGGCGTTGGCCGAATTGAGATCCTCGGTGCGCGTGAGGTCGTTCCGATGGCGATCGAGGGTGTTTCTGTGCCTGACGATCTCGTAGACGATGCGCCCGACTTCGCGTTTGATCCTGCGACAGATCACCTGCTGGACGGATTCTCGGATTCGGAATTCATTCGCCATCCTCTCGCAGCGGAGAGTGAGGTCAATTATCGGTTCAGGTCGGGTGATACCATGCGCATTCGCCTGCCGGATGGGAGTGTGGTGCGACTCAGGGAGCTGGAAGTCGTTCCACGCAGGAGTGATCCGCACCTGCTACGCGGATCGCTCTGGTTGGATGGGGAAACCCATGGTGTGGTACGGGCGACCTTTCAGCTCGCCCGGCCGCTCAACATGGCTGACGACCTCGAGGTCAACGACGACGACGTCCCCGGCATGTTCAGCAGGATCGAGGCTGAGCTCCGCTACATCACCATCGAGTATGGCCTCTGGGAGGGCCGCTGGTGGTTGCCCCGGATGATAGCTCTCGAGGTGGTTGCTAACTTCGGTTCACTGGTGGCGGTGCCGGTACAGTTCGAGCAAACCTATTCGGCGTTCACCGTTCGGTCCGATTCCGTGATGCCGGTCGCGCTCGATTCGCTGGCGGCCGCCGTAACTTGCGACGAAGAGGAGGACGAGGAGTCGGAGGAAATCGCCAACGAAGGGGGCGGCATCACCTGCGAGTGCGATGGAGATGCATGCCGTCGCTATGTCGTCGAGTTACCAGCCGATAGTGCGACTCTCCTCGATAGTGAGTACCTACCGACGTCCGTCTACACGCCGGGTGTCGCGCTGATCTCCGAGGGTGAGATGAATGCGCTCGCGGATCGCATCGCGGCGCTGAGCCCGCTCACAAGCGGGTGGAGCACCCCCGACCTCCAGCTCCACTACCTCGATCCGGGGCTCGTGCGGTATAACCGTGTAGAGGGTCTCTCCCTCGGGTTAATGGGAGAAGCGCAGATCGGGCGCCTGTCCGCGGACGCCACCGTCCGCTATGGGTTTGCCGACCGGCAGGTCGACGTACAGGGGGGCGTCACAAGATCGGGGTTCCGCTCACAACAGCGGCTTGCCGCGTATCGTCGGCTCAATTCTGTAGATTCGGGGGCGCGTGGGTTGGGGCTGGCAAACTCGATTTCTTCGCTCCTGTTCGGTCGCGACGACGGCGAGTACTTCAGAAGTCTTGGAGTAGAGCTGGTTGGACAGAGGGAACTCACACCTCGGGTGGATGCTACCTGGCGAGCTTTCGCCGAAAGGCAATCTCCCGCCGAGCGCCACGCCGACTGGAGCTTCGCCCAGCTACTTGGTAGCTCTGACGGGCTGGAGCGACCGAACATCGTCGCCGCGGACGCAGATCAGGTCGGTACCGAGCTTACCTTAGGTTTGAATCCAGGCCTGAATCCGAACCGTCCGCGTATCGGCATGGCAGCCTCGATTGTCGGCTCCGCCGGTACTTTCGATTTCGCGAAGCCGTCGATATCCATATTCGGAACTACGCCGCTTCCCGGAGGAGTTCTCGGGGCGCTGGAGGTGCGCGGTGGTACTTCCACTGGCAATGTACCCGTGCAGAGCCTCTGGTATGTGGGCGGCTCGTCGACAGTGCGGGGATTTGGTGGTGCGACGGCGATCAGCGGTGAGACGTTCTGGACCGCCCGAGCCGAGCTCGCACGGGGGATTCCGGCCGCCCGCCTGATACTCTTCTCCGATGCAGGCTGGGCGGGCCCGCGCGACGCCTTCACGGCGCGACCGACCCTGGTATCGGTAGGTGCGGGCGCGAGCCTGTTGGACGGAACTTTGCGCATGGACCTCGCACGAGCGGTGCGCGGGGGAGACGAGTGGCGGCTCACGTTCTACCTGAACGGTGCGCTGTGAACTGGCAGCCTGACTACATGGACTTTACATTATGCCGAATCTATTGCATGCCGTTTTCCAACTACAGGAGGTCCCGATGATCCGGAGGTGGACAGTAGCACTGGCTGGAATGGTGGCACTCGCGGCGTGCGGTGCGGAAAGTGAGCCGGGCGTGGAGTCCGCCATCGACGCCACGACGACCGGATCCACGGAAGTAGCCGCCAGCTTGGTATGTGAACCGTCGGCCGATATGCCGGTCACCGGCAGGACCAGTCCATATGACTCTGTAGTCTTCGCCCTTGGCGGGGAGGAGGCCAAGCTCTGCTACGGCCGCCCCTCATCCCGTGGACGTACCATGATCGGTGGAGAGCTCGTTCCGTACGGTCAGCTCTGGAGGACGGGTGCTAACGAGCCCACCATCATCCACCTGCCGTTCGCCGCCACGATCGCTGGAATCGCGGTGGAGCCGGGATCGTATTCGCTGTATACCATCCCTGGCGAGGAGGAATGGACAGTCATAGTCAATCGCTCCATATCCCAGTGGGGACACGAAAGCGAGTACACGCCGGAGGTAGAGGCGCAGGAAGTAGGGCGCGCGACGGTACCCAGCGAGAGCATCGACTCGCCAGTAGAAACCTTCACGATCACCGCTGACCCCTCGGCTGCCCAGGCCACGGAGCTGGTCCTGGAATGGGAGAACACCCGGGTCCGCATACCGGTCGAACGAACCAACACCTGAACAACTTTGCCTGTTGGCCAGGCCCGGAAGGGCCGAGGTGTAGGGGCACCCCTTGTGGGTGCCCTTCCCTGGCCCGCAGCGCTTCAGTAGCCTGAATAACCGCCCTTCCTCGCACCAGCCGTACCTCCCCGTCGTCAGCAGCCCCACCCTTGAAACTTTCCTTCTCGCCCTGCCGTAGTGGCTGAACAGCCTGACGTACCGGCTAAGCAGGATCATTCATTCAGGTAAATAGCACGGAGCTCGGCCATGAAGCGTCGCACCAGGTTTACCCTCGTATCACTCGCCGTAATCGCCGTTATGGCAACCGGTTTCGCCGTCACAAACGCCATGGGCGCCGACGACAGCGAGGGACCGCCAGCCATCACCGTCACCCGTGGTGACATCGTGGACAAGGCCCTCGCGGTAGGCACCATCGAGCCGGAGACCTCGGTGGGTGTGAAGTCGAAAGTGTCGGGGGTAGTTAGCCGGGCATTCGCGGATGAGGGCGATTACGTGGAGGCGGGTTCACCGCTCCTGGAGATTCGCCCCGACCCCACGCCACTCGAGCTCGTCGAAGCACGACGCCAGCTCGAGATGCGTCAGATCGAGCTCGACAATCTCACAAGGGATATAGCCCGCAAGCGGGCGCTGGCGGAGCGCGGCCTCATCCCGCGCCAGGATCTCGAGAACACCGAGCAGCTCTATGAACAGGCGGCTCTACAGGTGCGCACATCGCGCGACAAACTGCAGCTGCTGGAGGATGGAAGGATCGCGGGCGCCGTTGCCGGCACTGGTGTCGAGTCGGTGGTCCGCGCGCCGATTAGCGGGTATATCCTCGACCGGACCATCGAGATTGGCGACCCGGTGGTCCCCTTGAGTTCGTATCAGGAAGGGACCGTGTTGATGACGATGGCCGACATGTCAGACCTCATTTTCCGGGGTAGCGTCGATGAGATCGATGTCGGACGCCTTACCGAGGGGATGCCCGTGGAGATCCGGATCGGAGCGCTTCCGAATGCCCGGATAACCGGGGTAGTAGCCTACATTTCATTGCAGGCGGTAACCGAAGAGAACGCCACTACCTTCCCGATCGAAATTGCCCTCAAAGAGACCACGGGCGCAACCCTTCGCGCGGGATTCTCTGCCAACGCTGAAGTCATAATCCGGAAGCGGGAGGATGTGCTCCTTATCCCTGAGCGGACGGTGACCTTCGACGGCGACACCGCCTGGGTGAACGTCATGGGCGCCGACGGGAAACCTGAAAAGCGCGTAATTCAGACTGGCCTCAGCGACGCGATCCAGATAGAAGTGCTCGGGGGCTTGGAGGAAGGCGACGAGGTGCTCGAGAAGCCGGAGCGCGTTATCTGATGACGAATCTCACCTTGTACGCACGGCACTGGGCTCATGGCCGTGACTGCGCCGGGACGCTGTAGTCGATGCGTATCTCCACCCTGATTCGGGACTTCTTTGCGGACCTGCGACGTCAGAAATTGCGCTCTGCTCTGACTATTCTGGGGATAACCTGGGGAACGGTCGCCGTCGTAACTCTGCTGGCGTTCGGTGTGGGCCTCGGCGCCCAGATGAAGAAGAACGCGCGCGGAATAGGCAACGGCGTTGCGATCCTGTCGGGTGGCGAGACCACCGTATCATTCCGCGGTTTCCCGGAAGGCCGGCAGATCAACCTGGTAGCAGACGATGTGGCACTCCTCGAACGAGAGGTCTCGCAGATCGGCAGGATAAGCCCGGAATACGGCCGCTGGGAAGCCGTTAGCCGTGGTATTAATGCGGCCACACCCTGGGTCACCGGGATCGATCCGGTATACAGCGAGATCCGCAACGTCTTCCCGGCTGCGGGCGGAAGATTCATCAATCAGCTTGATATCCAGAACCGTCGGCGGGTCGCGATGCTGGGAAATGAGCTCAAGTCGCTGCTTTTCGGTGATGAGAATGCCGTGGGCAAGGAGATCCTGATCGGAAGCACGCCATTCGTAGTGGTTGGGGTGATGAAGGAGAAGACGCAGAACTCATCGTATCAATCGCGTGACCAGGATAGAGTGTTCATACCGGCGACCACCTACGAATCAGTGTACGGCGATCGTCACATCGCGCGCATAGTCTATCAACCCACCGATCCCGAGCTCGCACCGGACGCCAGCCGACGGGCCCGGGAGGTTCTTGGCCAGAAGTACCGGTTCGATCCCACGGACGAGGACGCACTCAATATCTGGGACACTAGCGAGAACATGAAGATGTTCAAGTACATCTTCATGGGCTTCAACATCTTCCTGGGTATCGTAGGCAGCTTCACCCTGGTGGTGGGCGGGATAGGTGTCGCAAACATTATGTACATCGTCGTGCGTGAGAGAACACGCGAGATAGGTGTGAGGCGCGCGCTGGGCGCCAGACAGAAGGATATTCTCGCTCAGGTGCTTCTCGAAACCGTGTTCATAGTTGCCATTGGCGCCGTAGCCGGGTTCCTGATCTCCCTCGGACTCGTGACCCTGGTCGGCCTGTTCCCGATAGAGGAATTCGTCGGCACCCCCACGATCTCCACGCCTGTCCTAACTGCCACACTCACCCTGCTCTCCGCCATAGCCCTCCTCGCCGGGATGTTCCCGGCGCTAAAGGCCTCGAAGCTGGACCCGGTCGAGTGCCTGCGGTATGGGGGGTGACGGGGTGACGGGGTGACGGGGTGACAAGGTGACGGGGTGAAACTGCGGCAAATGTGCCGTTGCTGATAGCTGATAGCTGATAGCTGATAGCTCCTTGCAGTTACCGACAAACGACAGCCTTAGATGTTCAAGATATTACTTGAAGAATTCCTCGGGGACCTGCGCACTCAGAAAACTCGTGCGTTCCTCACGATGTTCGCAGTGTGCTGGGGGACTATTGCCGTGGTACTCATGCTCTCGTTCGGTGAGGGTCTTAAGCGGGCGATGGTCGCGGGAATGCTCGGTGCGGGTGAGCAGATGTTCATGATCTACGGTGGAGAAACCACATTGCCGTACGAAGGGCTTCCGAAGGGGCGCCCCATCCGGCTGCACAAAGAGGATGTAGAGCTGCTGAGCAACGTGAGGGGTGTCGATCTCGTAAGCCTCTCGTACGGGCGATGGGGAACATCACTCCAGGCGGGTGATATTCGCACGACTACGATGATGGAGGGTGTGACGCCCGCCTTCTCGGAGATGCGCAACATGTACCCTGCCTCAGGCGGGCGGTTTCTCAACCCGCGGGACCAGGAGCTGAAGCGGCGCGTTGCGTTTCTGGGCGACTCCATCGCGAAACGGCTCTACCCCGGTGAATCGGCTATCGGCAAGCAGCTTCTCATAGATGGCATGCCGTTCACCGTAGTCGGCACAATGGTCAATAAGGTCCAGAGCTCCATGAACAACGGGCCGGACGCCGACAGAGTCGTAATCCCCGCATCGGTATTCCGGACGATATATGGCTCGACGCAG
>DASSKB010000024.1:0-11642 GCA_035690925.1 Longimicrobiaceae bacterium | reverse complement strand
CACCTGGTCAACCTTCCATAACCATGGGACTGCGCGGGCTGGCGTACATGGAGATCCGGGTTCAGGGCCCAGCGTCCGACCTGCATTCGGGATCGTACGGTGGAGCAGTCGTTAACCCGGCCAACGCCCTTGCCGAGATCATTGCCGCACTGCGCGATGAAGATGGGCGTGTCACCATCCCCGGATTCTACGATGAGGTCAGAGACCTTACGGACAGCCAGCGGACAGCCATGCGCGATCTCCCTTTCGACGAGGAGGAGCTGCGTGAGGAAGTCGGGGCCACCGAGCTTGGAGGTGAGGCAGGTTACGGAGTCCTGGAACGCGTGTGGGCGCGTCCGACCCTCGACGTGAATGGCCTCCTCTCCGGCTACACGGGCGAGGGTGCCAAGACTGTGCTACCCGCGCGCGCTATGGCTAAAGTATCCATGCGCCTCGTTCCCGATCAGGACTATCGCGCAGTGGAGGAGGCTTTCTCCAAACACGTGCTCTCGCTCGCCCCAGCAGGCGTCGATGTCGAGGTCAAGGCATTGCACGGCGGCCAACCCTGGCGAGCGGATCCGACCGAGCCGATCTTCGCGGCGGCATCCAGCGCGCTCGGCAAAGCTTTCGGGCGCACTCCCGTGTACATCCGCGAGGGTGGATCCATCCCGATAGTGCAGGCATTCCAGCAAACGTTCGCGGCGCCCGTGGTTCTCATAGGCTTCGGGCTGCCGGGTGAGAATGCGCACGCACCCAACGAATGGATGTCTCTGGAGAACTTCAGAAAGGGCACCGAGGCCATCGCGAGGCTGTACGACGAGCTGGCCGCCCAGGGGTAATGGCTACTCCGCCCGTCCAATCACCTGACCCAGCCGAACCTCAGCGCCGAGCACCAGGTCTGTGAGTGTCAGCCTGCCGGGCTCGGTGAGGAGCACCACGGTGGAGCCCAGGTGGAACGCCATGATCTCATCCCCCTGCACCACCTCGATGGGCGGAGTGTAAAGATGCGTGGTGGTTGGCGCGTCGGCACGATTGGTCACCCATCCATTCTTGCCATTGGCAACGTTCCAGGCCGGATCGAACGCCGCCGAGATCCGGCCGACGTTGTATGCGCCAACAGCCACGACCGCGACCATCCCTAGCGGACCATCCAGGTAGCAGACCAGCCGCTCATTTCGCGCGAACAGATCCGGCACGTGTGCCACTGCCGCGGCGTTTACGGGTAGCAGGGCGCCGGGCAGGTGCCGCGCGGAGCCGATAGCGCCGCTGGTCGGGGCGTGGATACGGTGATAGTGCCGCGGGCTGAGGTATAGGGTAGCGAAGGTACCGCCATCGAAGCGGCGCGCGTCCTCGTCATCCCCCAGGAGTTCGGCCGCGGAATACCAGCGCCCCTTGGCCTGCAGCACCCGCCCGCCCCGCACCTGCCCCACCTGCCCCGCCACACCGTCCACCGGTGATGCCATCACCCGTTGGTCGAACGGCCAGGCGCGCGATCCCTCCTTGAGGCGCCGCACGAAGAATGCGTTAATCGAACGGTACTCCGTCAGTGGGAGCTCCGCCTCCCGCACATCTATTCCGACGGTGCGAGCGAAGAGTCCGAGAACGGATGTGCGCAGACCCCGCGGGATGGTAATATCCGCGACGCTTCCGAACCCGCGGCTGAGTGCACCCTGCGGAAGGCGGCGCAGCAAGGCGAGCATGGCGCGCCAGGTAGGCGTAGGCAGCTCGGGCGGGCTGACGTCGGGAGTATTCATGGTAGCGGAAGATGCACGGTCCAGACCGTCCACACCAGGCGCGAGGTGCCCTTTTTGGTTAGATTCAGCGGCCAATGTCCACCTGAGAAGAAACGAGAGAATGCCCGCGACAGTATTGGAAGCAATCCAGATTCCGACGGCCACGCGAATACTCGACAACGGCCTTACCGTGGTCGTCCATGAGGATCGGACATCACCAATCGTGGCCGTCCACCTGATGTACCACGTCGGCTCCAAAGACGAGCGGCCTGGCCGCACCGGTATGGCGCACCTGCTTGAGCACCTTCTCTTCGAGGGAACGGTGAACGCGCCGAAAGGCGAGTTCGACCGTCTGCTCGAGGGTGTTGGCGGGAGCAACAACGGCTCCACCTGGCTGGACCGCACGAATTACTACGAAACCGTCCCATCGCATGCCGTGAAGCTCGCACTCTGGCTCGAGCGCGAGCGGATGGCGTATTTCGTTCCCATGCTGGACGCTGAGATGCTGGAAGTCCAGCGCGGTGTGGTGATAAATGAACGCAAGCAATCGTACGAGAATCGCCCATACGGTCTTGCGGACGAACGCCTGAGTCAGCTGGTGTTTCCGCCCGAGCATCCGTACTCGTGGCCCACGATCGGCTACACGCCCGATCTCGAGGCGATATCGCTCCAGGACGCGCAGACCTTCTTCGAGAAGTATTACACGCCGAGCAACTCAGTCCTGGTGCTCGCTGGCGATGTGAGCAGTGAGGAGGGCTGGGCGATGGCGGAGGAGTTCTTCGGCGATATCCCCGCGGGCCCAGCGCTTACTCGCACCGAGGCGCAGGTTGTCCCGAACACCGGCGAACGAACGGAAGTCATGACAGACAGGGTCAGCTTCCCGAGATTCCACCGCGCCTACCCCGTGGCCGCATACGGGACCGATGACTGGACCGCGCTCGACGTGCTCTCCTATGTGCTGGCAGATGGCGAGAGTTCACGGCTTCAACGCCAGATCGTTCGCGAGACGCAGCTCGCCCAGGACATAGACACGTTTCTCTATCCAACCGAATTGAGCGGGGTGTTCGGGATAGTTGCCACGGCACGCGCGGGGGTTTCCGTCGATCGCCTGAAGGAAGCTGTGGACGAAGTGATCTCCCAGGTTGCTCAGAACGGGGTTTCTGTTGACGAGGTCGAATCTGCCATCCGCCGCGCCCGGCGCGATCATCTCGCTGGCCTCGCCACCGTCGAGGACCGCGCCGATGAGATCGCCTACGCTACAACGGTCCTGGGAAGTGCGGACGCTCTGCAGCGGACGCTGAACGCGTATGCACATGTTACGAGCGATGATGTTCAGAACGCCGCACAGCGGTGGCTGGCGCCCGACAACGGCGCCACGCTCAACGTTGTTCCGGAAGTAAAGGAGGCAAAATGATTCTCACGACACTTACCAGGCCGATAGCCGGCAAGCCGCCGCGGCCCCGCGTGCCGGGGGCACGGCGCTCGACACTTTCAAACGGTCTGCGCCTTGCCACTGTTCCCCGCCCAGGGCTTCCTCAGGTGACCATAAGGCTGACGATCCCGGCGGGATCGGCGGCCGACCCGGCAGAATACCCTGGCACCGCCTCGCTGGTGGGCGACCTGCTGACCGAGGGGACCGCTCGGTTCACTGCGCGTGAGCTGAACGAGCGACTGGATGCACTCGGCGCTTCAGTGAACGTACAGGTAGGCCACGACTTCGCTCATATCTACCTGGTCCTGCTCAGCGAGACCCTCCGCGAGGGCGTGGACCTGCTCGGCGAGCTAGTCATCCGGCCCACATTCCCATCCACCGAGGTGGAACGCGCGCGAGCGGAAACCGTGGACCTGCTGGCGTCACGTGTAGATGAGCCGGCCAATGTGGCCGATGACAGGATGTCCGAAGAAATCTTCGGGGCCGATCACCCGTACGGCCGGTTGTCCATGGGGACCGCGGCCGGCGTGCAGGGTGTTCCGGCCGAAGTCCTGGTTGATTTCCATCGCACGTTCTATCGACCGGGCCGAAGCTTTATCGTGGCCGCCGGCGATTTTGTGGAGGACGACCTCCGCGACGCGCTCGAGGAGGCGTTCGAGCCCTGGGAGGGCACGGCCGCCAACGACAGCGCCGCGCCGCACGCGATCCCGGCACCGACCAGCATGAAACGAGTTGCGGTTGACTGGCCCGACGCGGCGCAGAGCCAGATCCGCGTGGGCGGCATAGGGCTCGCCCGCAAGTCGCCAGACTGGATCCCCGCTTCCGTCGCCAACTTCATCCTAGGCGGCAGCACCATAACCGGCAGGCTCGGCGCCAACCTGCGCGAGGACAAAGGCTGGACTTACGGCGTACGCTCCGGATTCGCCGCCGGGCTGGACTCGGGCGGCTGGGCCGTCGAAACTGCCGTGGACGTGGAGGTCGCCGAGCAGGCTGTGCAGGAGATCGTCAACGAACTCTCGCGCATGGTGACCGAGCCGGTGGACGAAGCCGACCTGCGCAGGGCGAAGGACGCCATAATCCTTTCCCTACCCCGCGCCTTCGAAACTCCAGGCAGAATCGTGAGCAGGCTCGCCGCTCTCATGACGTACGATCTTCCGGTCGATTACTGGGAGACCTACGCAGGGCGCGTGGAGGAGGTCACCGCTGATGAGGTGCAAAGAATCGCCAGCCAGTTCTTCGACCCCGACCGCCTGGTGAGGGTCGTCGTCGGATGACTGACGAGAAGCGGCTAATCCTAGTTCGGTACTCGCCCGAGCTGACCACAAAAGCGCGCGGCACCCGGCAGCGCTTCACCAAGCGGTTGGTGGCCAACATGGCGGAGGCGCTTCGCTCGGTCGGCGCGGAGTTTCACATCGAAACGCAGTGGACTCGCCTCTTCGTCCGCACAACCGCGCCGGAAGCTGTCGACGTGCTGGCGCGGATTCCGGGTATATCCTCACTTTCGCTGGTGGAGCGGGAGACGGGTGCGGAGCTCGACGAGATAGTGAGGGCCGGCGCTGAGGTCTTCGGCGACCGAGTGCGCGGCCGCTCGTACGCCGTTCGCGCGCGGCGCACCGGCCGCCATCCGTTCACCTCCGGTGATCTCCAGAACAGGCTGGGTGCGGCGCTGAACCCCGGCGCTCGCGTGGACCTCGACAATCCAGAGGTCGAGGTTCACGTAGAGGTCCGCGACGACGCGGCCTGGCTCTTCTCCGGCCGGATAGATGGGCTGGGCGGCTTGCCGCTTGGAACTGAGGGGCGAGCCATCTGCCTGCTATCCGGCGGCTTCGATTCGGTTGTTGCGGCCTGGCTGATGCTCAAGCGGGGCGTGATGCTCGATTACGTCTTCTGCAACCTGGCCGGCGACGCCTACGAGCGGTCCGTCGTGGAGGTGGCGAAGATTCTCGCCGACAACTGGAGCTACGGGTACTCGCCGCGGCTGCACGTGGTAGATTTCGACGCGCCGCTGGACGCGATCCGGAAGGAATCCAGTCCGCGCTTCTGGCAGCTCGTTCTGAAGCGCCTGATGTACCGGACGGCGGCCCAGATCGCAGACCAGCAGAACGCCAGTGCCATCGTCACCGGCGAGAGCATCGGTCAGGTGTCGTCCCAGACTCTGCCCAATCTCCGCGCCATCGAAGGTGCTGTGGAGGTTCCTGTTCTGCGGCCCCTCCTGGTGTTCGACAAGAAGGAGATCGTCGAATTAACGCGCCGTATAGGAACCTACGAGATATCTTCACGAGTGAAAGAATATTGCGCCATCTCCCCCGGCAGTCCCGTGACGAGGACTTCGGCCAAAGCTGCGGCGAAGGAGGAAGCGGGTATCGACCTGGCGATGTTGACCAGGGTCACCAACGACCGGAAAATCCTGGATGTCAAGGACCTGACAGAAACCGATCTGGTGACGCCCTACCTCTTTACGGAGGAGATTCCGGACGAGGGGGTGGTTATCGATCTGCGGCCTGAGCCGGAGTGGGATGTCTGGCACTATCCGGGTGCGATCCGCAAGGATGTGTGGGAGATAGGCCCATCGCTTTCATCTCTAGATCGCGACCGGACCTATGTGCTTTATTGCGGGGTCGGTCTTCAGGCCGCCCACGTTGCGGAGCAGATGCAGCAGGAGGGATTCGAAGCCTACGCCTTACGAGGCGGTCTCCGCAAACTCCGCGAAGAGGCGTAACACCGCCTCATGAATCAGCTGATCGCCAGGTCGCGTCCTCGTCACCACCCTGCGAGTCGTCAGGAACGACCTCGAATCTGGGAAGTGGATGGTGTACTATCGCGGTGCGGACTATGCCTTCCCAGCCGCACCCCATGCACCAGCGGAGACAGGCGACACTCCGGACCGGGCGGAGCCATCTCGAACGGATGCGGAGCGTCTCGTTCGCGCAGCGCGGGCATTCCCGACCTGACGGGAGGAAAAGGTATAGCAACAGCACAGGGGAGAGGAGCATCACCGTCCAGAGCGCGACCACAAAAAGCCAGAACATTCTCCCCTCCTAAAACGCGGCGCGTTATCATCTTGAGTCAATCGGGCCCCCGTGACTCGAGTGCCCTCTGCTACCTTGATCTCCATGCATACGGCGAGCCAGAACACGCCCTCGACCGACTCCCCATCCCACCTCTTCGATGAGCAAGAAGCAGACCCCTCGAGAGGTCCTGAAGGTCGACGGTGAATCGCTGGCGAGAGCGGCCGACGAGCTTCGGCGAGGCGGGATCGTGGCGTTTCCCACGGAAACGGTTTACGGGCTCGGCGCCCACGCACTGGACAAAGCGGCCGTAAGGCGGATCTTCGAAGCAAAGGGTCGACCAAGCTTCAACCCGCTCATCGTGCACGTCGCGGATGCAGCGGCCGCACGGGCACTCGTAACCGAATGGCCACGCCAGGCGGAGGTCCTTGCCGAAACGTTCTGGCCCGGCCCGCTCACTTTGGTCCTCCCGAAGCGCGCGATAGTGCCTGACCTCGTTACCGGCGCCCTCGCGACGGTCGCGTTGCGCGTACCCGCTCATCCGGTGGCTCGCGCACTCCTTCGCGAGGCGGGTATCCCGATCGCCGCACCCAGCGCGAATCGCTCGATGGGCATCTCGCCGACCACCGCCCAGCACGTCCGCGCCAGCCTCGGCGATCGCGTCGATATAATCCTCGACGGAGGCGCAACTGACGTGGGTATCGAGTCCACGGTGATCGACCTTACCGGCGAGGTTCCCGCGATCCTTCGGCCTGGGTTGATTTCGAGGATACAGATTGAGGCCGCTATCGGAGCCGTTACCGCACCCGAGCCGGTCGAAGGAGCGGCTCCCCGTCCTTCTCCCGGCATGCTCGGCCGCCACTATGCCCCCGATGCGGATTTTCGGGTTTTTGAAGATAACGAGGCCGCGGTCCAATGGATTGAGGAGGCGAAAAGCGAGGCATCTGAAACTGGTGCCATAGTCTGGAGCGACCTCGACCTACCCGGCGCGACCACCATCAAACTCCCCGACGCCCCCGCAGGCTACGCCCGTGGCCTCTACGCAGCCCTTCACCGCCTGGACGCCCGCGGCTGCAACCTTATCCTCGCCGAACAGGTCCCCGACACCCCCGAGTGGCACGCCATCCGCGACCGCCTGAACCGAGCCGCCCATAAAAGCTAAACCCCGCACCCCCGCACCTCGCACTCGTAGTTCTCTTGACAGCCCCGAATACCCCACATACCTTGCGCAAACCTCACAACCGCGCCTCTTAAGTGCAGACGATGTTCGACAATCGCCAGCTACTCCTCGCCCTCTTTACTCGACTCCTAGGCCTAACCGGGCCAACGGAGAGCGCACGCGTGCAGAGAATCGGGTAGCTATAGGATAAGCGAACACTCAACTGCAGACCGCCGCGGGCCTTCTCCGAGAGAGAGGGCCCGATTTTTTTGTTCACTGCCGCAAGGAAGGTACAGCATGGAGCGGGTCCAGATATTCGACACCACACTACGGGACGGCGAGCAGTCGCCGGGTGCTACCATGACGCCCGCAGAGAAGCTCCGGCTTGCCCATCAGCTGGACGGACTCGGCGTGGATGTTATCGAAGCTGGCTTTCCCATCAGCTCGCCTGACGACTTCCTGAGCGTGCAGCAGATCTGCCGGGAGGTGCGGCGCCCGGTGATCGCAGCGCTCGCCCGCGCCACGGAAATGGACATCGACCGGGCCGGCAAAGCGCTGGAGAATGCGGAGCGCGCGCGGCTCCACACGTTCATCGCCACCTCCGACATCCACCTGGAGCACAAGCTGCGCATCTCGCGCGAGGAGTGCCTGGCGCAGGCGGCCTCGGCCGTGGAGCGAGCGCTCCGCTTCACCGACGATGTGGAATTCAGCGCGGAGGATGCGACCCGCACAGATATCGCATTCCTCTGTCGTGTGGTCCAGGCGGCGGTCGACGCTGGGGCTACCACTATCAACATCCCGGACACGGTTGGGTACGCGTATCCGGATGAGGTCCGCAGGATCGTAAAGACACTACTGGCAACGGTTACCGGCCTGGACCGGGTAACGCTGAGCGTTCACTGCCACAATGACCTCGGGTTCGCGGTGGCCAACTCCATCGCGGCGGTCGAAGCGGGGGCGCGCCAGGTTGAGTGCACCGTCAATGGAATCGGTGAGCGGGCGGGGAACGCGGCGCTCGAAGAGATCGTAATGGCGCTAAAGGTCCGCAGCGACGCCCTCCCCTATATCACCATGGTGAACACTGAGGAGATCAACCGTACGAGCCAGCTCCTCTCGTACATCACGGGCATCCATCCGCAGCCAAACAAGGCGATCGTGGGAAAGAATGCCTTTGCTCACGAAGCGGGAATCCACCAGGACGGGGTGATCAAGAACCCGTCGACATACGAGATCATGACCCCCGAGATGGTGGGGCTCACCGCGAGCCAGCTGGTGCTTGGGAAGCACTCCGGCCGCAACGCTCTCGGGCGCCGCTATCGGGAGATGGGGTACGAGCTCGCCTTCGAAGAACTGGACCGCGCGTACAAGCTGTTCAAGATGCTGGCAGACGAGAAGAAGGCAATCCTCGACGAGGACCTCATCTCGATACTCCATCACGGCCCGAAGGACGACGTGCCGGACACCTACAAGGTGAAGGAGCTCGAGGTGTCCTGCGGTAAGCGGCAGGCCCAGGCGCGCGTCGGCCTGTCGGAGGAGGACGGCCCTACCCGCTCCGCGTCCGCTCTGGGCGACGGCCCGATCGCCGCTGCCTTTGCCGCAATAGACTCGCTGGTACCGCACCACTCTATGGAGCTGGAGGAGCTTCAGGTCCTATCCGCAACGCCGGGGCAGGACGCGGTGGGTGAGGTGGTGGTTCGGGTGCGGATCGATGGGCGGACCTTTACCGGGCGCGGTGCCTCGCCGGATATAATCGCGGGCGCGGTGCGCGCATACGTGCACGCTCTCAATAAGGCGGCCAGCGCACGCACGCTCGAGGCGCAGCACCTGGAGAAGGCGAGTTACCTATGGGGAGTGTGACCATGCCCAACGAGCAGGGCCCCCGTACGCTGTTCCAGAAGATCTGGGATGACCACGCCGTTCGCGCGGAAACGCAGCAGACGCCGGCGGTCCTGTATATCGACCTTCATCTGGTACACGAGGTGACCTCGCCGCAGGCATTCACGGAGTTGCGGCAGCGCGGGCTGAAGGTCCGTCGGCCGGAGCACACGCTGGCCACGATGGACCACTCCACTCCGACCACGCCGCGCCGGAAAGGGATGATACCGGTGAACGACTCTCTCGCGGCGGCGCAGCTAAAGCAGCTCGAGGTGAACTGCGCGGATTTCGGAGTACCTCTCTTCGCCCTGGGCGATGACGAACAGGGGATCGTACACATCATCGGACCGGAACAGGGCCTCACTCAGCCTGGAATGACCATCGTCTGCGGTGACTCGCATACCTCCACGCATGGCGCCTTCGGCGCCATCGCCCTCGGGATAGGCACTTCCGAGGTCGCGCACGTCCTGGCCACGCAGTGCCTAATTCAGAATCGCCCGAAGACGATGGAGATCCGCGTGGACGGCGAGCTAAAGCCAGGGGTGACCGCCAAGGACATCATTCTGGCGATCATCGCTAAGATCGGGACCGGCGGAGGGACCGGGTACGTGATCGAGTACACCGGCGAGGCCATCCGCGCCCTCTCAATGGAGGCGCGCATGACTATCTGCAACATGTCCATCGAGGCGGGCGCGCGCGCCGGGCTTATCGCGCCCGACGAGACCACCATCGAGTATATCGCCGGCCGGCCCTACGCCCCGAAGGGCGCGGCGTGGGACGCGGCGGTCGAGGCTTGGCGCCAACTCCCCTCGGACGAGGGCGCGACCTACGACGCCACCGTCACCCTCGACGCCAGCTCCCTCGGGCCCATGATCACCTACGGAACTAATCCGGGGATGGGGATGCAGATCGACGGTCTGGTTCCGGATCCGGCCGATCTCCATGACCCGAACCACCGCGCGGCTCTCGAGAAGTCGCTCAGGTACATGGAGATAGAACCGGGCAAGCCGCTGCTTGGCACACCGATCGATGTGGTTTTCCTGGGGAGCTGCACCAACTCGCGTATCTCCGACCTCCGGGCGGCCGCCGAGGCGCTCCGCGGCCGGAAGGTCGCACCGGGCGTGCGGATGATGGTGGTGCCCGGATCGCAACTCGTGAAGGTGCAGGCCGAAAAGGAGGGGCTGCGAGAGATCTTCGAAGCGGCCGGAGCCGAGTGGCGCGAGGCCGGCTGCTCGATGTGCATCGCGATGAACGGGGACCAGCTCGATCCCGGCCAGTACGCGGTCAGCACAAGCAATCGCAACTTCGAGGGGCGTCAAGGGCGGGGCGGCCGCACCTTTCTCGCCAGCCCTCTTACCGCCGTGGCCGCCGCCATCCACGGGCGGGTGAGCGATGCGCGGGAGCTGAGCTACGCTGGTGTGAAGAACGACGACGCCTTCACCGACAACTGATAACAAAATGGAACCCATCAAGACCTTTTCCTCCCGCGTGGTACTGCTGCCGATCGATAACATCGACACGGACCAGATCATCCCAGCGCGCTTCCTGAAGGTTACGGACAAGAACGGGCTCGGAGAGGCACTCTTCGCCGACTGGCGCTACGGGGCCGATGGCGCCCCGCGCCAGGACTTCGTCCTGAACCACCCGGCGTCAGTGGGCTCACAGATCCTGTTCGCGGGTGACAACTTCGGGTGCGGCTCCTCGCGCGAGCACGCTCCCTGGTCGCTCGTCGCCTTTGGCTTTCGGGCGGTGATAAGTACCTACTTCGCCGACATCTTCCGCAACAACGCGCTCAAGAACGGCCTCATCCCCGTTGTGGTGGAGCCCGAAGTGCGCCACGCACTTCAGGCGCGCCTGGAGTCGGACCCGGCGACGGAGCTCACCGTTGACCTCGAGAGCCAGACGCTGACCCTCCCGGACGGCGAGAAAGTATCCTTCCCCATCGACCCGTTCGCGCGGCAATGCCTGCTGGATGGCGTTGACCAGCTCGGCTTCCTGCTTGGCGAGAGCGACGCGATCCAGGTGTACGAGAGCTCTCGGCCCGCGCGGGTAAAAACGACTGCGTGAGGCAGAATAAATTTATGAACGCAACAATCCTTATTCTTCCTGGCGACGGCATCGGCCCCGAGGTGACCGCGGAGGCGGTACGAGTATTGGCGGCCGTGGCGGACCGCTGGGGCCATAGGTGGGTGTTCGAAGAGGCGCTGCTGGGTGGGTGCGCGATCGACGCTACCGGAAGTGCGCTCCCCGTTGAAACGCTGGAAGCGGCAAGCCGGGCGGATGCGGTGCTGCTGGGCGCGGTGGGCGGGCCGAAATGGGACGATCCGGCCGCAACCGTACGCCCTGAGCAGGGACTGCTCGGCATCCGCAAGGCGCTCGACCTCTTCGCTAACATCCGGCCGGTCACCGTCTACCCGCAGATGCTCGCCGCCTCGCCCCTCCGCCCCGAGCTGCTG
>DASSKB010000023.1:0-16132 GCA_035690925.1 Longimicrobiaceae bacterium | reverse complement strand
ACGGGCCCGCTCGAGCTGCTCAGCACGAGTGGCGACGTCACCATCTCCGGAAATCCACGCAGCGTCTCTGCGAATTCCACCAGCGGCGATGTGGAGATAGCGGGCTCCATCCCCGGCCGGGTCCAGGCGAAATCCACCAGTGGTGACGTCCATGTAGGTGGCGCGGTCCGGGAGGGGATTGCCGCCGAGGTGGTCAGCGGCGATATCGAGATTACGGCGAACAGCTCTGAAATCGTTGCCAACGCGGTGAGCGGATCGATACTGCTCAGTGGGGCCGCGAACCGGATCTCCACCGCGACAGTAAGCGGAGATACGGAGATCCGCACCAACCGTATCAACTATGGTGCGTTTGAATCCGTATCTGGTGATATTCGGTTCGAGGCGGCACTGGAACCGGGCGCAGCGCTCACGCTTACCACGCACAGCGGCGAGGTAGAAGCTGTCTTCCCCTCTGATGTTTCCGCGGACTTCCGTGCGACGACGTTCAGCGGGCGAATCCAGAACGAGTTCGGGGGAGAGGCGCGCCGGACGAGTCGATATGCGCCCGGTAGTGAGTTACGGTTCTCTACGGGGAACGACGGAGTCGTGGTGCTCAAAAGCTTCAGCGGCGCCATACGAATACGGAAACAGTGACCCCGACAAGCACCTGAAACTCACCGGTAGATTATCTGACACGATTGGCCCGATTCCCGCAATATGACGCAGGGCGCCCGCATTCCGCGGGCGCCCTGAAATGCTTGGGAGGGTCGATGCGGTCATCGGAACGGACGCTTTCTCTCTGGAAGGCCAGTGCGCCACAGCCGGAGTTCACGGAGCTACGTGAGAACCTGAGCGCTGACGTTTGTGTTGTAGGCGCCGGTATAGCGGGAATGTCCGTCGCGTATACCCTTGCGAAGGGCGGCCAGAAAGTGGTCGTGCTCGATGATAACGCCGTAGGCGGCGGCGAAACCGGCCAGACCACCGCACATCTCTCAAATGCGCTGGACGACCGCTACTACAACATCGAGCAGATGCACGGCGCTGACGGCGCCAGGATGGCTTACGAGAGCCATACCACCGCAATAGAACGGATCGGCGAGATCTCACGTATGGACGGGATCGAATGTGACTTTCGTGCGCTCGACGGCTACCTTTTCCTGGGCCCGGACGACTCGATAGACATCCTCTACCGCGAGCGCGACGCGGCCATGAGAGCCGGTTTTCGCGACGTCGAATTGCTCGATACCGCACCCAACGCCCCATTCGAGACCGGCCCCTGTCTGTGCTTCCCACGTCAGGCCCGCTTCCATCCACTGAAGTATCTCGCTGGCCTCGCACGAGAGGTCCACTCCGGCGGCGGCCACATCTTCACTGGCACCCACGCGACCGAGATCGTCGGAGGCGACGACGCCCACGTCCGGACCACGAACGGCTCGTTTGTGAGGGCGGCGGCGGTGGTGGTCGCCACGAATTCTCCTATCAACGACCGTTTCCGGATCCATACAAAACAGGCGCCCTTTCGCACATTCGTGATCGGCGCGCGCGTGCCCGACGGCAGCGTGCCCGACGCTCTGTACTGGGACACGCCCGACCCCTACCACTACGTGCGGCTCCAGGAGGTCGAAAGCGACGCAGGTACAGAGACCATCCTCATCGTCGGCGGTGAGGACCACGGGACGGGTGAGGCGGACGATGCCCCCGAACGCTATCAGCGGCTCGAGAGCTGGACGCGCGAGCGATTTCCGGTTGAAGCGATCCTCTACCGATGGTCGGGTCAGGTGATGGAACCGGTCGACCTGATGGCTTTCATCGGCCGGAACCCCGGCGAGGATAACGTCTATATCGTCACCGGCGACTCGGGTCATGGGATGACGCATGGCACCATCGCCGGTATCTTAATCCCCGACCTGATCCTTGGGCGAAGCAATCCGTGGGAACAGCTCTACGACCCGGCCCGCATAAGCCTTCGTGCCGCGGGCGAGTTCGCCCGCAACAATCTCAAGGCGGGCGCACATTACGGAGAGTGGGTCGCGGGCCAGGACCTGAGCGAGGAACAGATCCCGCCCGGCTCAGGTGCCGTTGTCAGGCGGGCCGGCAAACCGGTGGCGGTGTACCGCGACCAGGCGGGTGCGCTCCATGAGCGCTCCGCTGTTTGTACCCATCTCGGGTGCATTGTGCACTGGAACAGCGAGGAGACCAGCTGGGACTGCCCGTGCCACGGCTCGCGTTTCGCCCCCGACGGTGAGGTACTTAATGGGCCGGCGATAACAGCGCTGGAAAAGTAATTTTGAATTTTTAATTGTTCATTGCCGGTAGAAACAGAAATCTCCTCTGCGTCCTCGGCGCCTCTGCGGTAATTTTTAACCGCGGAGACGCCGAGGACGCGGAGAACCACAGGGAATCAACTTGCACGCAAATTGGAGAAGATCCTGAATCTTGAATTTTTAATTATGAATTAACTGCTTTTATACATAACGACTTAGAACTCGTAACCCCAATTTAAAATTCAGAATTCAAAATTCAAAATTGACTCACCGCTCCGCGGCATAGTCCTGGATGTGGATGGTACGCTCATCGCGAGCAATGATGCGCATGCGCAGGCATTTATCGAGGCGGCGCGGCGGGTGGGGCTCGACGTTCCACCATACGAGGAGGTTCGCCGGCTGATCGGGAAGGGCGGCGACAAGCTCATCCCCGAAGTCTGGGGGATTCCGTCTGAAGAGGGTAAGGGGAAGGAACTTTCCTCGGTCAAAGGGGAGATCTTCCGTGATCGTTATCTTCCGAATCTCCAGGCGACACCCGGCGCCCGTGCGCTCCTCGAGCAATTCCGGGATGATGGGCTGAAGCTGGTGGTCGCGACCTCGGCGAAGGAGGAAGATCTGAAGCATCTCCTGAAGCGGGCCGGTATAGAGGATCTCATCGAGGGCGGCACCACTGCCAGCGACGTAGAGGATTCGAAGCCGGACCCGGATGTTATGCATTCCGCAGTCAACAAAGCGGGATTGGAACCGACGGAGATGTTGATGCTGGGCGACACGCCGTACGACGTGGAGGCGGCCAGTCGAGCCGGCGTCCGTACTGTCGCTGTGCGATGTGGAGGCTGGAGCGACGACGACCTGAGCGGCGCCATCGCGATCTACGACGATCCGGCCGACCTCCTGAGTCGTTACTCCGAGTCACCATTTGGGAGCGCCGGGTGACGGTTATCGATACACCGAAGAGGTCGGGCGTCTTCTCGGGTGACCACGGGTCGATCCGTACCGAGCTGTACCTGGTCCTTCTGGCGGTGATCTGGGGCGTCAACTTCGCGGTGGTGAAGTGGGCGCTCCTGAGCTTTGATCCGCTCGGGTTCAACGCCCTGCGGTTTCTCATCGCTTCCGTAGTGGTGCTGGTGGTCCTGCGGGTACAGGGGCGACTGCGACTCCCTGCACGAGAGGACATTCCCTGGCTCCTGGTCCTCGGATTGATAGGCAATACAGCCTACCAGTTGGGGTTCATTCTAGGTCTGGACCGGACGCGCGCGGGGAATGCCAGCCTTCTGCTCAGTCTACCGCCGGCCTTCGTCGCCGTATTCTCGAGCTGGTCGGGCAGTGAGCGACATACGGCGCTGACGTGGGGAGGTGTGATTGTTTCGGTACTGGGTGTAGCGCTGGTAAGCGGGGCAACGCTGCAGATGGAGGAAGGCGCGACACTGGTGGGCGACCTCATCCTGTTGTGCGCGGCGATAGTATGGGCCGCGTACACAGTCGGAGCGCGCCACATGATCGAGCGGTACGGGTCGATTCAGGTCACCGCGTGGACCCTCTGGATCGGGACATTAGGGTTGCTGATGGCCGGGTACCCTTCGCTGCGAGATCAGCAGTGGCAGGAGGTGGGGCCACTCGCATGGGGTGCGCTATTCTTCTCCGCGTGCTTCGCAATCGGCCTCGCCTATCTCATCTGGAATCGCGGCGTTGAACGGATCGGCCCTACCAGAACGGCAATCTTCGCCAACGTCACCCCCATCATTGCCCTCAGCCTGGGTGCGGTGTGGCTGGGTGAGCGACTCACTGCTCTTTCTCTGCTCGGCGCGGCGTTGACAATCGGGGGAGTCCTGCTGGTACGTGCAGATCGGCCTGCAGTGGAGTAGATTAGAAAAATCCTGGACAGACTGCATTATCGCCGGTAACGGCCGCCACATTCCGACTCGAGGTTCACCATGCTAGTCGTTACAACTCAGAATGTTGAGGGTCAGAAGATCACGGAGCACCTCGGGCTCGTCTCGGGCGAGGCAATCCTGGGCGCCAACCTTTTCAGGGACATCTTCGCCGGTATTCGCGACATAGTGGGCGGCCGCTCCGCGACTTACGAGGAGGAGCTGCGTAAGGCCAAGCAGATCGCGATTCGGGAGATGGTCGAGGAGACCCGCGCGCGCGGTGGCAATGCGGTTGTCGCGGTGGATCTGGATTACGAGTTCATAAATATGGGCGGTGGCGGAATGCTGATGGTCAGTGCCAGCGGATCTGCGGTAGTAATCTCGGAATAGCTCATCGGCCATTCATTCCCACACCGAACCTCCGCATTGCCTTGGTAGCCCCTGACCGAACACGTCCGCGACTTTACCTCATCGACGGCTACGCACTCATCTACCGCGCCTTCTTCGCGATGATAGCACGGCCACTCATAACATCGCGTGGTGAGAATACTTCGGCGGCCTGGGGCGTCACGAAATTCCTCCTCAAAATCCTCGAGGAGCACAAGCCGGACTACCTCGGGGTGGTCTTCGACGCCGGAAGTTCGCAGCGGCACGAGATCTTTCCTGAGTACAAGGCGACGCGCGAGAAGATGCCGACAGAGCTGGAGGCGTCAATTCCGCGGGTCCGGGAGATCATCAACGCCTTTCGCATACCGGTGCTCGAGCTGGCTGGTTACGAGGCCGACGATGTTATAGGGACGCTTGCCCACCGGGCCGTCGAAGAAGGGCTTGAGGCAGTTGTCGTATCGGGCGACAAGGACTTCTATCAACTCGTCGGTGACGGTATCTGTCTGCTCAATCCCGGACGCGGCGGACCCGCGGCGGTCGACGAAGAATGGATCGACCTGCGCAACGCACACGAGCGGTTGGGCGTGCCGCCTGAGCACGTCGTGGACTACCTCGGTCTAATCGGGGACAGCTCGGACAATGTGCCGGGCGTCAAAGGGATCGGTCCGAAGACGGCGATCCAGCTGATAGAGCAGTTCGGCTCAATCGAAGGCATTCTTGAGAACGCAGGTCAGATCTCGGGCAAACGAGCGCGGGAAGCTCTCCAGGAGCGCGCCGACTCCGCACTGCTCTCGAAGCAGCTGGTGACGATCCTGACCGAGCTCCCGGTACCGCTGGACCTCACCGAGCTCAGGTGTGACGAGCCGGACCGCGAGAAGCTCAAGGAACTGTTCCTCGCGCTGGAGTTCCACTCATTGGTCCGCGATTACGGCGCGCCATCCGCCGAGCCGGTGGCCGAGAGGCCGGTGAAGTACGAGCTGCTCGAGAGCGCGGAGCAGGTGGATGCCCTGGTAGCGCGGCTGCGAGAGCGCGGCCGGTTTGCGGTGGATACCGAGACCACCAGCCGTGACGCGATGCTGGCCGACCTCATTTCGATCTCGATCGCGATAGAGCCGGCAGAGGCTTACTACCTGCCTTTCGCCCACTGCCGTGCTCAGGGCGAGCTCATCGACACCGCCGAAGTCAGGAACCTCCCGCCACTTCTCTCGCCAGAAATGGCGTCGCTAGTCGCGCTCCTAGAGGATCCGGACGTCGAGAAGATCGGGCAGAACCTGAAGTACGACTTTCTGGTGCTGCGCAGGGCCGGCGTAAAACTGAATGGGATAGACTTCGACACCATGATCGCGAGCTACCTGCTGGATCCAGGCCGCCGCGAGCACGGTCTCGACTCACTTGCCCTCCAGCACCTGGACCATCGCACCACGACCTTCACGGAGGTGGTGGGGAAGGGAAAGAAGCAGGTCCCATTCGCGGAAGTCGCGCTCGAGATCTGCAGAGACTACGCGTGCGAGGATGCCGACCTGGCGTACAGACTGGAAGAGATCTTCCGACCGGAACTGGACCGCCTGCGGCTCGGGGAGCTCTTCAGAACCGTGGAGATGCCACTCGTCGGTGTTCTCGCCGAGATGGAATGGAACGGAATCAGGATAGACGAGACGTTCTTCGCTGCGCTGCACACGCGACTAAGGAATGAGCTCAGCTCGATAGAACAGGAAATCTACGAGGCGGCGGGCACCACCTTCAACATCAACTCGAACCCGCAGCTCCGGGAGATACTCTTCGGCCGGCTCTGCCTTCCGATTATCAAGAAGACCAAGACCGGCGCATCCACCGATGCATCGGTGCTCGAGGAGCTCGCCTCACAGGGTCACACGCTCCCTACGCTGCTCCTGCAGTACCGGCAGCTGGACAAGATGCTGTCCACTTACGTCTCCGCGTTGCCGCAACTTGTCAACCCGGAAACCGGGCGGCTGCACACCTCGTTCAACCAGACAGTTGCGAGTACGGGTCGGCTCTCATCCAGCGATCCGAACCTCCAGAATATCCCCATACGCACCGAGCTGGGAGCCGAGATCAGGCGCGGCTTCGTGCCGGCTGAAGGAAATATCTTTCTCTCGGCAGATTATTCGCAGATCGAGCTGCGGATCCTTGCGCACTATTCTGAAGATCCTGCTTTCGTCGAGGCGTTCCGGGCGGGGGCGGACATACACAGGCAGACCGCGGCGCTCATTTTCGGAGTGGAGCCCGAGAGCGTAACCCGAGAGATGCGGGATCGCGCCAAGACGGTGAATTTCGCGATTATCTATGGCATCGGCGCATTTTCTCTCGCCCAGCGGCTTGGGATCAGCAATGCGGAGGCAAAGGAGTTCATCGACCGCTATTTCGAGCGGTTCCCGGGCATCCGAGTGTACCTCGACAATCAGATCGAGCTCGCGCGGGAGCAGGGATACGTCGAAACGTTAACGGGCCGCAGGCGCTACATCCCGGAGCTGAAGTCCCGCAACCACGGCATCCGGTCGTTCGGCGAGCGTGCGGCCACTAACGCGCCGATCCAGGGGTCGTCCGCGGACCTCATCAAGATCGCCATGATCGACATCCAGCGCGAGCTGGAGCTAACGGGCTCACCGGCTCGGATGTTGTTGCAGGTTCACGACGAGCTGCTGTTCGAGGCGCCGAGGGCGGATGCGGAGGCCACACTGGAGCTGGTCCGCAGCCGGATGGAGGGCGCGGCAGAGCTGCGGGTGCCGCTGCGCGTGGAGACCGGTATGGGTGAGAACTGGTTGGAGTGCAAATGAAACTGCTAGTGCGGGAGTGCGAGAGTGCGGGAGTGCTGAGGATCCATGCCCCGCCATCTGTTAGAACTGCTTATCGGCGCGGGCTTTGATGGCGGCATTCGTCCTGGGGTTAATAGGCGATTCGGGAAGCGGCAAGAATACTGTCGCTGATGCAGTAGCGGCTCTGCTGGGCCCGGAGAGAACTACCGATCTGAGGCTCGACGACTATCACCGCTTCACGCGTGAGGAGCGCACGGGAAGGAGTCTGACGGCTCTCAACCCGATAGTGCACAACCTTCCGCTCATGAAGGAGCACCTGTCGCTCCTGCGGCAGGGCCGCCAGATCCGCAATCGGAGCTACAATCATTCAGATGGGTCGTTCGGCCCCATCAGGACGATCGAGGCGCGGGAGATAGTCATAGTCCGCGGACTGCTCGGCTACCCCACTGACGAGCTCCGCGCGATGTACGATCTCGCGGTCTTCCTTGCTCCCGAACCCGACCTCCTCTTCCGTTGGAAGCTGCGGCGGGATGTGCACTCCCGGGGGTATACGGAGACCGAGGTTCTGAAGAATATCACCCATCACCTGCTCGACGCCACGGAGTTCGTGCTTCCGCAGGCCGCGCGCGCGGATCTGGTCGTCAGCTACCAGACCCCGCAATGGGACGCACCGGACTCCGAAGTCCGCACGACTCTGCTGTTTAGGCGGGGCGCCGCCGGTGCGGTAGAGGAAGTTCTCGATCCGGACAATTTCGACGGAGGACTGCAGTGGGAGAGGTCAGGGGACGATCTGCAATTGCGGCTTCCCCACGATCTCTCCGAGGAGGCGGTCGATACCTGGGCAAATGCCCGGTTCCCGGATACTTACGGCGGTGAAGGTATAGGAGTATTCACTGGCGATGACGGCAAGCCGGCTCGCTCCGCGCGGTTGGCATTCGTGGAAGTTTTAATAGCGAGCCTTACCGAGAGTATGCGAGGAGAGTAACTCCTCCGCCGCCAGCGAACATCCCCGCGCTTCAGCACCGCTGGCCCTTCCGAACAACTCCATACCAGCATCCGTTACCCGCCCGAGATCAGCCGTTTGCACGGCCACCACGGAATCCATATTCGCGAGATCGCAATGCCGCAGAACGCCGGTTTCTCCGTTGGCGAGAGGCTCGAGACTCTCCGGATCGCATGCGACGGTCCGCACCCACGGAGGGGAGGAATAGTGACGGCGGTCCAGCGATTTACCGTCGCCCGCCACGGCGTCGTAAAACTGCGAGCTCATCTCTGTCATTCCGTACTCGTTCACGCACCACTCGACCGGGATGCCCAACCAACGATCAAAGCCGTGGTAGAGCGAAACGCGGTTCACCTGGCGGCGGAGTCCCTTGAACCCCCCCGTGTCCATCAACCTCGAGCCGGGCGGAAGTCTCAGTGGATCGCCAGCGTCCGAAACGGTGTCCAGGAGCGACACAAATGCGAGGGACGTACCGAGGAGGAGTAGCGGCTCACCGGCCCTCTCGGCGGATCGCAGCGCGCCGATCAGGCCAGCCGCATCCAGGCCCTCCGTGTCCGCGAAGTAGCTGCTCGCCGGGTCGCCGAATTCCGCTATGACTTCGCCGACCATGTGGGACAGTGATGAGTCGCGGGCGTTCTCGGGGGGCGGAACGAGCGAGACAATTCGCATTCTCCCGCCACGCGGGAGGAGATGACGTTGAAAGCTCGCGCGGAGCGCGGCGTTGTACAGCGAAAGATCCAGAAAATAGTGCTTCCCTCGGCGATCGGTGCCTCCGGTAGTTCCGCTCGTCTTAAAAATGGCTACGGCATTTGCCGGATCGCCACAGATGAGGGCCGCAGATTTGAACGCATCCGTGGGAACTGCCGGGATTTCTTTCCAGTATTTGATATTATCTGGACTGGCAGCCCTTCGATCGCAGTAGGCTCGGTAAATCTCGTTGCCAGCATACTGGCGCCGGAACACCGCGAGCGCGAGGGAGTCGAACTCGTCGTCCGCGATAGACGATGAACCGCGGCCTACAATAGCCAGCAGCGAAGAGCGCAGATCCCCGCTAGGATCAACCCGATCGCTCATCCGCCATACTCTGCCAGCAATTCACCGAGTTGAGACTGCACGCTTCGCGCGCCGAAGGTGTTGCGGCCGTTATAGAGAAACGAAAAGGCTATCCTCTCTCCGTTTCTCGCGCGCACGTAGCCCGACAGCGTCCTCACGTCGTTAATGTAGCCCGTTTTAGCGTGGAGATTGCCCGCCGCGAGTGTGCCGCGAAAGAGGCGGTTCATAGTGCCGTCGGGGTCAGCGGCTACCGCGAGCGAATTATGGAACAGCTCCGACCACGGCGCCTGATCGGCGTATTGCAGAGCCTTTACGATAGCCAACGCGCTGGTTCGGTTGGACTCCGAGAGCCCCGAGCCGTCGAACTGGTAAAGCTGACCGTACGGAATGCCGGCATTGTCGTGAAAGAACATGGCAGATGCCGCTCCACCCCGAGCGTAGCTCCCCTCGCCCAGGACATCTGCAACCGTAGCTTTCCAGAGGTGCTCCGCAAAGAAGTTGTCGGAATCCTGATTCAACTTGGGGATCATCTGCCCGAGCGGAATGGAGAAGTGTCGATGAACCAGCTTGGCATCTTCGGGAGTGTCCCCTACCGTGGCGGGACCGCGGACTGCGATGCCCTCCGCTATTAGAGCCTGGCGCAGGGCGGCTGCGGCAAGGAGGGCTGGCTGCGCCACGCCCACCCGGTACCTGTGGAGTCTGCTGCCGGAGACGGCACCTTTCACATAGATGGTATCATCATCGGCCTGCCGTACGGCCCAGGCGCGCCCGCCGCCGGTGCGCGCCTGGTTCACGACAGGTATAGCTTCCACCGCCGGTGTCAGAGTGATTGTCGCCGGGCCACCGCCGCTCGTGGGCTCCACTTCTATCCAGATGAGATTTCGCTGGAAGGCCAGACCGCTTACGCGCGGCGCGTATGCCGCTGAGCCGCCGCCGGTATCGCGCGGCCAGTCGGGGCCTACCAGTATAGTGTCGAAGACCGTGGGATCGCCGATCACTCCGCCCTCCACGCTGCGGACGCCGAGCGCTCGCAGTCGCCGGGCCATTATCCGGAGCGGATCCATGCTATCTTCAGTAAAATCCGGATAGCCAAATGCCGGATCACCGGAGCCGCGAAGAACGACGCTTCCTCTGAGCACGCCGTTATCTGAGATCGGACCGGTGAGCAATAGATCGGTGGGAAACCGGTAGTCGGGGCCGAGCTCGTTCAGCGCCCAGATGGATGTGAATATCTTGTTGTTCGACGCCGGTATCTGAATGTCCTCGGCCCGAATAGAGATGAGGGGCACGTCACGGTCCAGCGACCACGCAACGACTCCCCACTCTCCACTCGCGCCTGCGACGATGGCCTCGGCGGCGGACTGCAGCGCAGGCCTGCCCTGGGCGGAAATCTGCGCGGCGGCGCCGACGGCGAAAACAAAAGCGAGCCCGAGAGCTCGCCTGGTTTCAAACAGGTACTTCATATTGGAATGGAGTGCATAGTGAAGAACAAGAGCTGGTGCTACCCGACTTCCGGTGTGTCCGGATGCGAACCTTCCAGGTCCAGCTGCTGGAGCCGGAACGTAGCCCGCGTGTTCTCCTCGATGTCCAGTGCGACCTCAAAGAGGGCAGCCACCACAAAGAGGATTATGGCCAGAAGAGCGGCCCCAAGCATGACCATGAGCCGGATCGGCCACGCGACGCTCTCCTCACCAAAAACGAACACGAGCACACCGACGAGCACGGTTATGACACCGAAGAAGCGCATCACGCCGAGCAGGAACCGGAGCTGTCCGTATCGTCGCTCCACGCCTGCGATGCGGCTCGGCGTACGTCGTTCTTTCAGGAGATTTCCGCACTTCGGACACCTGTCTACCGTTGGGTCATCCACCACCGTCCCGCAGTTGGTACACTCCACCGGGGTGCTGAAGAGATGCATGGACATATAATGTTTCTTTCGCGGCGGGGCTAGCTGTCGGCTTCAGGCTCCGTAGGGGCGCCCCTTGTGGGTGCCCAGGCAGGGCGGGTACACAACCTGCCCCTACACATCGAGCAAGAGAGGTGCCAGGGACGGCATCAATCTTCAATGTCGCACCACCGCACCAGATCACGCAGCGGTGGCCGCCCATCATGGTGCCAGGACGGCGGCGTCCAGGCCATCGTACCTGGCTGGCAGATGCGAGAAACCCCCAGTTCGGCGAAGCGTTTCGCGAGCGAATCACGTCGCGCGTCATCCACCTCCATACCCATGGTCTGGAGCAGCCCGCCGAGCGGTTCGAGGTGGGTGATCACCCGGTCCAGATCGCTCACGGCCTTAACTCTTACCACGCGATTCAGGCACGACGCACTGAACGTCGGGTCAGGATCGTAGAGCACGGTCCATGCGGTGCCATCGTCGGATGTGTGCAGGATAAGGCCGCTGCCGGCCAGCTGCGCGAACTCGGCCTCTGCGCGGAGCTGCCGGATCGCTGTTGCCTCACCCGCGCCGAGCGCTCCTCGCGGGAGCTCGGCCTCAAGCTCCGCCATGACCGCGGCGAGCATCTCCGTCCACTCCATGGGTGAGATTTCGCCACCGTCCTCGGCGTACACTACATGGGGAGAGACGCAGCCGTGCTGATCGAAAAGCGCCACATCGCGTGCCACGAGCCGCGCGACTTCCGGTGCCCGGCCACTAGTAAGCGCCGACCTGCCGAGCACAGCAAGCGACAGCTTATTGCCGTAGCCGATAAAGCGCGCGCGCGCCGGGGTGCGGCGGCGGATGGATTCTACCGCATCATTACCGCCGTACGCCACAACAGCACCGGCGCGCGCGAAAGCGACGCTCTCCAGAGGAACGTCTCCACCCGGCCAGTAGGCTATCGCCAGGCACTCACCCAATCCCGCATCCGCCTCACTTATCCCCCTTGCAAAGAGGACCGGCAGGATCGGCTCTCGTTCCGCGGTCTTACCGAGGCTCGCGGACTTCACCAGCAGTGCGCGCACAAGCGAGGTAACCGCCACGCCGGGAACGTTGCCGCTGAATATGTGAGTGATCAGGTCGGGCGCGATGACATGTGTTCGCCCGCTCGTTGGCGATGCGATGAAGCCATCGAGGACGCGAGGGTCGGCGAATTCCGAAGCCAGGAGCTTCTCGAGCACCGAGGTCCGCCAGTCCGCGGCCATACCGTCCAGGATAGCACGGACCATCGGGAGGGAGTAGCCCGTGACGGCTGGCAACAGAGATTCCGCTGTTACACGGAGCGGATCCTGGCCGTCCTGAAATCTGCCGGCTACGTGATCGATGATCTCTATGATGCGGCTTATCGGCCTATCGGCGAGATGAATGCGCCGTGCGGCAATCAGCGCGTCGACCTGCCGCTCCAGGAGTGCTGGAGTGAGCACTGGCAGGTGGAGCGCCGTGCCCGCATCGCCCGACCCGTAGCGTTGCTCGGTCGTTGGCACGTCGGGAAGTCCCGGGAGATGGAATGCCTCCATCATATCAGAGGAAGTCCCAGAATTCTTGATTCGCGTCGACAATGACTTCCCATTCGCCGCCGCCCGAAAGTCCTCGTACAAAGTCGACGTGAAGGACGTTGTGAAAGAGTCCGAAACCGAAGCCCGCGCTCGCCTTGAGGCCCTCCGTGGTGGGCGCGCCCCACAGTCGTAGCGCATCCTCACCGGCATCCCCAACCCCCGTCCACCCAACCGCCCCCACCAACCGCCCCCGCACCCACGGCGTCCCCAGCTCACCGGACGCGCTCATGCTGGCGCTCGCGAATCTGTCGCCGCCAAATCCGTGCAGCGGGTAGCCAGGTAGGGTGCCACGGCCGCCGATCAGGAAAAGCCCCTGCCGCGGTAGCTCGCCGAACGCCATCCCAGCTCGGCCATCCACCTGGAGCCTGGAGTCGGCCGGTCCGAATCTACGCGACCACCCCACGCCGACCTCCGGCCTTATATAGGTGACGCGTGAATCATCCAACTCCAGCTTAGCCGTAGATGCTTCCAGCGCGAGCTCGCTCCACCACGACGAGTCGAGGCCCGCCGCCGGCTCGCGGCGAAGGCTGCCGCGCGCTGAGAATGCGACCTCCGCCTCGTCGATCTCGCGGACGGGGCGGAACTCGTCTCCGAAAAAGGAGAACGTTGCGGTATTGGCGGCCGAGGCCTGCGATTCACCTCTTATTCTGGCGCTGACACTCCACTGGTTGTCGAGTGGTGTGCGGACGTCGATCTCGACACCCCTGGCATAAAAGAGGTCGAGCGGGTCCGAAGCGGCGAATATCGACGAGAGCGTAGCGCCAAGGCGCGAGGCATCCGGCATACCGACGTTGCGCGGCAGGTTCGCGAAGATGGATGATCGGATGGTTGCCGGCCCGGCGGACTTTTCGAGCCATAGCTCACCGAGCGGGTGCTCCTCGCCGAAAGCCCAGCCACCGCGAACTCCGACCTCGAGTGTGCGCCCGAGAGGCGCGGCGAATCCGATACCGACAACCGCCCCCTCAGCGCGGTTGTATCGCAGGACGTCCGACAGCCGCGATATGCTGAGGCCGGCCCCCGCCGCCCCGCTGAGTGTCCTCTCGAGGGCCATCTCCCTTGCCTGCCGCCGGATGTCGCTCAGCTCTATCTCGGGCCCGATCCCTTCCTCGCGCACATCGGCATACAGATCCTTCTCGAATTCGAAGCTCTCCCGCTCCTCTCGCGATACCGTGACGACCCGCGGCCCGCTGAAGGTGGTGACCGGAAGCGGCTGATTGAACTGGTAATCGCTTACCTTGATGGTAGCCCGAATAACCGAGCCGGCGGGGATGTCCAGCAGCGGGAGGCTCCTGCGTATTTCTACCCGCTGCTGATTTGGGAGCCAATAGCGCCCCTTCCAGAGGCCGTTATCCAGGGAAATGTTGATGTAGTCGAGGTACGGGTCGCGGTACGCGGACGGGGTGAAGGTAAACTCCATGCGAACAATGTCGCCCGCACGCCGATCGATGAAGACCGACCCTATCAGCCCCGGTTGGTCGAGGTTGCGTGGACGGACTTCGACCTCGTACACGCGCACCGGCTCCGCCGCGCCCGGCAGGCGCAGGGTGAGGGAGTCAGCGAGTCGGTACTGGTAGAATGCCTCGGCCGCCGGTGCCGCGGGGTGCAGAACACCGGTCACCTCGTCGCCGTCGCCGAGCTGGATTTCATTACCGAAGTTCTCCATGACGACGGTGAGGTGGTCCAGATGATAGTGGATATTGGTGGGAAGGGACTTCTCGTCACGCCAGCCTACTATCCGCTGCTTTACCAGATCCGGCGCTTCCCAGAACACCTCGAGAGCCAGCTGGTCCGTCTTCACCAGGTTCCGTGTGTTCGTATCCTCACGATCGAGGTAGAAATACACGTAGATGCGTGCATCCGCCTGGAAATTGACCAGCCCGGTGTCCGCTCGCGCTTCCATACGGCGAGCCTGCGCACTCTGTATGAGCTCGAGAGCGCGCAGCCCACCCCACTCACCGGTCGGCGCCTCCTGGGCGCGCAGCGAGGCGGGGATAAGCGCTAATAGTAAGATGCAGACGACCCTGCACGACATGAGCTCTGGCGGCCACGGAGATGGAAGTAATCAGAAAGCCCGGCCCCACGCGGGGCCGGGCTTTAAGATACCCTTGTCTATCGGGTAGGGTTCGATGCGCGGTTCAGCCGCAGGCACCCGTCGCCAGGCGTGCACCGACGGTACCTCTTATCTGCTCCGAAAGGGCACCGCGTTCTTCTTCGGGGATGTCCGCCATATCAGCGTAGGTTTTGCGCGCGACATTGAACGCGTCGCTGGCCTGCGTCGAGAGCTGGCGAGGCGACTCCTGGAAGTTCAGGAGCAACTTGGTCGGCAGGAGCAACGAGGCCTCGTCCACGCCGCCGGTGAAGGTTATGAGCACGGAGTTACTTCCCAGCTCATAGGTACCCGAAAGCTCGCGATCGGTATTGCTGCCGATCGGTGTATAGTCGAGTTCGAAAGTTCTGTCGGTATCGAGGCCCAGCCGCGGCGGGGTCGGCGGGTCAACGAGCTCGAACGCCTCGGCGCGAATATCCACTGCCTGAAGGAAGCTCGCGGAGGGCGTGAAGGTGAGGGAGCAGATGTTGTAACTCCCCTGCACGTCGTCGGGCGTGAGGAGACCGCCCGGTCCAGTACTGCCGCCATCATCGCACGCCATCACGAATAGCGGGACCAGCGCAGCGGAAAAAAGCCTGATACCAGAAACGTTCATGAAAAAGACTCCCTCGTCTGCATTAATGGGAATGACTGTGGGTTGGTTGGCCCCACAATGAGCAACTTCTATTCCACCAACAAGTTGCCGCGCGCCAGGAACAACACGACGTCGTAGAGCGCGTGCGTCCATGCGGCTATGCCGAACCCTCTCAGCAGGAAGAGCGCGCTGAACACGAGGCCCGCGAGGAAGCGAAACATAAACGACGGAATCGCCCACGCGTCCCCGTAAGGCCCGATGTAGTGGAAGCCGGAGAATATAAGGGCAGCCAGGATCGCCGCAAATATACCCGCGCGGCGCCGGGCGAGGCCGCTCGAGCGGAACACTCCGAATATCCCACCCACCAGAAGCACCCGAAATACCAGCTCTTCGTATATTCCCGCTCCGAGTGAAAGCACGATGCCTTCCTGGAGCGTGAGGCTGGCCATGATGCCGGGCCCCTGTGCGAGCCGAACGGACATGCCCTGGAGTATCCATTGGGTGGCGGTGCCCACTACAGCGCCAAAAACGAGGGCGTACGCCAGGCTTTCCGCTGCCATTCCGGCGAAGATCGTGGCCCGCAGGGGCACCGTACGCCGGCGCTGCTCCAGCCAGATCACCACAGCGG
>DASSKB010000022.1:0-3648 GCA_035690925.1 Longimicrobiaceae bacterium | reverse complement strand
TGCCCTCCACGTTCGTACGCATCTGGCGGTCGACACCTATGAAGCCGCGGTCGGTGAGCTTAACGCCTGCTTTCTCGAGGCCCAGATCTTCGATGTTCGGAGCGCGTCCGATGGCCGAGAGCACTCGGTCGGCTTCGATCGTCTTCGTCTCACCTTTTGCGGTCTTCACCGTCAGCGTGACGCCGTTTTTCTTCACGTCGGCCTTCTCGACCTTCGCGCCGGTGTAGACCTCCATCTTCCGCTTCTTGTAGCTCTTCTCAACCACAGCAGAGCAGTCCTTATCCTCGAGCGGGAGGATTCGGTCGATGGCCTCGATGATGATGACCTTGGTCCCGAACGCCGCGTACACATCCGCGAACTCGCAGCCTATGGCGCCCGCACCGATGATGGCGAGAGTCTTCGGAGCTTCCTTGCTCATCATCGCGTCGGTGGAATCCCAGACGCGGTCGTGGTCGATCTTGAGGAACGGTAGGTCGCGTGGGCGCGAACCGGTGGCGATGATGATGTGCTTCGCCTGGACGGTCTGCTTCTTCTTGTCCTTGCCGGTAACCTCGACCTTGCCCTTGCCGGCGAGACGCCCGCGGCCCTCGAGGTGGGTGACCTTGTTCTTCTTGAACAGAAAGCCGATCCCCTTCACGAGCTTATCGGATACCTTGCGCGAGCGGTCGACTGCCTGGGCGAGATCGGTCTTGATCTCGCCGACCGTCACGCCGAACTCCTCGGCGTGGCCGAGATGAGAGATCATCGCCGCGCTCTCGAGCAGTGCCTTGGTCGGGATGCACCCGATGTTCAGGCACACGCCACCGAGGAATTCCTCTTCAACACAGGCCACGTTGTATCCGAGCTGCGCGGCCTTTATCGCCGCCACGTATCCACCCGGCCCGGCGCCCACAATTATCACATCGAATTTAGTGTCAGCCAATCTTCACCTCGTGTTCGGGGTTGTTTGGTTTCAGGGGTAGAAGTTAGGGAATGGGGGGGAAAAAAGCTATCAGCTATCAGCTATCGGCTATCAGCTTACTGCAACGGCGGCTGGGTATCCTCACGGAGCGCCAATCCGCTGCCGTAGCTGATAGCTGATAGCCCTGAGTGCCGCAGGCACTCAGCCCAGCTTCCACATCGCCTCCTGCTTCACCGCGCCCACGAGCGCCCTCCCCACCGTCGATGCCACCGACCGATCACTGAACGCCGCCGCGATCGCGTATAGGCTGCGCGGCGAGAAGTGCGATTCGTTCGATATTGCGTAGATAGGCTCCCAGCGCTGCGGCTGGAACTTTCGCTTGAAAGCGTCGAGGCCCTCGAAGTTGTAGAAGCGCCGACCGTGCGCGCGGACCCAGCCAAGGATGAGCTTGAGCCAGGCAGGGTTGAGCGGGGCTTCCACGGGAGCGTGCGGGGAGAGCGGGGAGAGTCCGAGCGTGACGTAACTGGAGCCGCTGTCGATCATGGCGTGCAGCGCGGTATCGATCATCAACTCGATAGTGCCGTTCGGCGCGCCGTGGCCGCGTACGAACTGCTCGATCAGCCAGCCATTCCGTCGCGGGATCGGCGATGCGACCAGGAAGCCGACCGGAACCGCGTCTTGCTCGCCGACGAATATGCGGCGATCGAAAAGGCGTGCGAGTGTCTCAGGTTCCACCAGGAAGTGGAGCGGCGGCAGACCGCGCGTGGAGAGCCACTCGTCGAGGCAGCGTTGTAGCCCGGAGTCCTCCGCCGCGCGGCTCGCCGGCCACTCGGAAACCACCACACCCTTGTTGGCCGCGCGGTTCAGCTGCGCGCGGAGTGAGGAGTGTCCCGCGACTATCTCGGGCCAATCTTCAGGCTTCCAGGCGGGCTGCGCACCCAGCAGAACCCGCGAGTGCGTCGAGGAATCCCGATAGAGCGACTCCAATCGCTCTTCCGCTCCGAAGTAGCAAACGCTTGCCCCACCGTCGGCGGACGATACCTCGAAATTAGCGGCGATCTCGGGCAGCCGTTCGGCTTCGCAAACCGGCGCGCCCGCGACAACCCGCACCGAGCCCCGCTCAACGTAACCCACCACCGCCTCACCATCGCTGGAGAACCAGTGGGCGATTCCGGGGTTCAGGATCTGATACGCGGTAGAGTTCCAGCCGTACCTCAGGATCAGCGCTCGAACGCGGGCGAGGTGCGAATCGCCTGGTTCTTCGCCTCCCATGTCACCTCGAGCGCGCGCGGGTGGCCGCGACGGGTTCGGGCTCGGGTGTCATATCTTCGCCGGGGTTGATGAACCTGTCGAGCTCCATGCGATATTGCGTCTCGTAGAGCCGCTGGTACAGGCCGCCAGCCTGCCGCAGCTCATTATGCACTCCGCTCTCGACTATCTCCCCCTCGTCCAGCACCAGTATTTGGTCGGCGCTCTGGATGGTGGAGAGGCGATGTGCGATGACGAAGGTGGTCCTGCCGTGCCTGAGCGACTGAAGCCCATCCCGGATTAGCGCCTCACTCTCGCTGTCCAGACTCGAGGTCGCCTCATCCAGAATGAGGATTCGCGGGTCGGCGAGAATCGCTCTTGCAATGGCGATGCGCTGCCGCTGCCCGCCCGACAACTTCACGCCGCGCTCGCCGACGATCGTATCGTACTGGAGATCGAACCTCTCGATGAACTCGTCGGCATGCGCGATGCGAGCGGATTGCCGGACCTCCTCGTCGCTCGCACCGGGTTTGGCGAATGCGATGTTATCGCGAATGGTACCGTCGAAGAGGAAGTTGTCCTGGAGCACCACGCCCAGCTGGGTGCGGTAGTCGCGTAGCCGTACGTCGTCGAGATCGCGGCCATCCACGCGCACCCGACCGGAGCCCGGACGGTTGAACGCCATTACCATGCTGATCAGCGTGCTCTTGCCCGAGCCGCTCGGGCCGACCAGCGCGGTTGTGGTTCCCGCCTCGGCGCGGAACGAAACATCCCGAAGAACGGGCACGCCCTCATCGTACTCGAAGTTCACATTCTCGAATTCGATATCGCCCGCAACCTCGTCGAGCGGCGCTCGCTCGGCATCCTCGTCGGCCTCGGTGGGTACCTGCATCAACTCGCGAATTCGGTCCAGACCAGCGAACGCCTCACTTATCTGGGTGCCGATCCCAGCGATCTGAACGAGCGGCGCCACCATCAGCCCGACGAAGAAGATGTACATCACCACATCACCGACCGTCATCTCGCCCGCGAGGATCGCGCGGCCACCCATCACCATGATCAGAAGGCCCGTGGCTCCGACAATCACCGTCGAGACGGCGGTCATGGCCGACGTGCCGGTGATGGTGCTGGCAATGTTACGGAAGAGTCGGTGCACTCCGCGCGTGAACACCAGGTCCTCGCGCTTCTCCGCAACGTAGATTTTCAGTGTCCGAACGCCGCCCAGCGCCTCCGCTAACCTGCCGGTTACCTGCGCGTTCAGCTCGCCGCGCTCCCTGAAGATCGGGCGGAGGTACTTGAAGGCATACGCCATCGCGCCGCCGAATCCCACCAGCAGGAGCAGCGTCGCCAGCGTAAGGGTCCAGTTCAGGTAGAAGAGGACCGCCATCGCCAGCGTGGCGGTGAAGATGCCGCCCACCAGCTGGATTATCCCCGTCCCGACGAGGTTTCTCACGCCCTCCGCATCTGTCATTATGCGAGAGATGAGGATCCCGGATTTG
>DASSKB010000021.1:0-5760 GCA_035690925.1 Longimicrobiaceae bacterium | reverse complement strand
AGGAAGTGAGCGGTTCCGGAGAAATCGGCTCTGATCCCCTCGACGAGACTTGTCGATGGAAAGAGCGTGTCGCCCAGTGCCGCGATCCCCCCGGTTATCCCCAGGACGATCATCCCGACGAGCCCGCCTACGAGTGGCCAGAGGAGGCGATCATGATCGCGGAATCTCAGTGCCGGAGCGCCAGTCGCCCACCACGCGGTAATAGTGAGGGCTCCGATCAGCAGGAAGGTATTGACCAGATGGGCCGACATGGAGAACGCCCTGAACACTGAAGCGTTCTCTTCCACGAGCCCGAAAAGTACCAGCCCGGCGCCGAGGGCCGCTTCAAGGAGCATGAACCCCATCGATACAATCGCTGCTCCCCGGACCCTGTGCCCTTTCGGATAGGCGCGAAACGCCCATACCAGGAGACCGACCACCGCCAGAAGAGCGAGCCCGCTGGTTACGCGGTGCGAGAACTCGATGACCGTTTCGATCCGTTCGGGACGTGGCATGACCACGCCATTGCACAAAGGCCAGTGACTACCGCAGCCTGCGCCGGACCCCGTTGCGCGAACATAAGCACCCCACAGCACCACCAGCAGATTATAGCCCACAACCCCGATGGCGTAGGTGGCGAAACGATTGTTCTTCGTAGAATCGGCCATGACTCAGCCTATCGCCCACCGAAGGTAGACACTTCCCATTGTGAAGCCCGCTCCGAAGCTGGAAAGCAGGAGGCGATCGCCATGTTCGATCCTGCCGGCGGCATTCCATTCAGATAGGCAGAGCGGAATCGTCCCACCGGTAGTGTTGCCATACCTGTTCAGATTCAGCATGACGCGCTCCGGTTCGAAGCCCAGGCGCTTCCCGACCGATTGGAGGATGCGGATATTTGCCTGGTGAGGCACGAACCAGTCGATGTCGTCAGCGGTGAGGTCGTTACGCCTCATAACCGTGGCGGTGACCTCGGACATACCGGACACGGCGGCCTTGAATACCGTCGGCCCATCCTGGAGCACGTAGTGTTGGCGGTTGGCTACGGTCTCCGCCGTGGCTGGCATCCGGCTACCACCTGCCGGTATGAAAAGTGAATCCTCGCCGCGTCCGTCCATCCTGAGGCACGAATCTATTATGCCGATCTCCGGGTCGTCTGAAGCCTCGATTATCACGACGCCGCCCCCGTCGCCAAACAGGATCGCGGTGTTCCGATCTTCGGGATCTATTATGCTGGTCATGAGGTCGGCGCCGCAAAGGAGTACACGGCGTGCGGCCCCCGATTCGACGAGCTTCGCCGCGGTCACCACTCCGTAGATGAATCCGGAGCAGGCCGCGGAGAGATCGAAGCCCCAGGCGGTCAGGGCGCCTATCTTCCGCTGGACCGCCGCGGCCGTCGAGGGACACAGCCTGTCCGGGGTGATGGTCGCGACGATTATGCAGTCGATGTCGGAGGGCGATAACCCACGCGCTTCCAAGGCCTCGAGCGCCGCGGGCACTATGAGGTCGGAGGTGCCGCCCGATGTGGCCATTCTCCGTTCCTCGATCCCCGTTCTGGTACGGATCCACTCGTCGGTCGTTTCGAGATGCCCTTCGAAGAAGCTATTCTCCACCACATTGGGCGGTGCGTAATGCGCGGTGGCGGTAATGCACGCTCTGGCTGCCACCGGGCCGCCGGTATTTCGGGACATCAATATTACTGGTGCAGGGAAACCGAGAGGCCACAGGCCTCGCAGGGGCAGAGTCGGCGAAGCTGTTCAAACGGGTAAATACCGGTGTCATGTCCATCACTCCAATCGAAGCGGAGCGCGTAGCGGCCGACGTACCGTATCCCCAGGGGATGTACATCTTCCGGAACCGTCGACGGATCGAGCAGCGGTTTGCCCGACATCTCCTCTACGCAACTGGCGCATCTGCAGTCGAGCCTCAGGGCACGTGGTAAATACTCTGATACGTGCCCGTCCTGCCAGCGGATGCGCAGGCGGCTGGCATCCTCGGTTGGGGCGACTTCGGTCGGGGTGCTCTCCGGCTTCATTTTTGTCGTCGATTCGTGTTGGTATCTACCGTCTTATGCCTACTAAGGTAAAACATCCGGCGTGGCTGTCACAGGGCGGAGCCCTAGGCGGCTCCAATTGCACGGCAACCGCGGCACCTGTATTCTGTGCGAGTTGTCAACTTCACCCTCTTCATCCGGGAGACTGGCATGCGTATTCCCACGACAGTTGCCATCCTGACAATCGCGCTTACCGCTTGTAACCCAGCTGGCGGCGATGCCGAAGTAAACGACGCGCAGGCGGCCGAGCCGAGCGATGCGGTAGCCGCGAGCCCGTCCGATCCATCCCTGCCGCCTGGCGAGGACGAGGCGAGCGAGAGACTGGCGGCTTCGCCGCGCCACGGCGAGTGGATCACTATCCCGGCGGGCGACGGTGACAGTCTCCGTGCCTGGATTGTCTACCCGGAGACGAGTGAGCCGGCACCGGTGGTCCTGGTGGTCCATGAGATTTTCGGTCTGACAACCTGGATCCGCTCGGTAGCGGATCAGCTCGCCGCCGACGGTTTTATCGCCATCGCGCCCGATCTGCTATCCGGGAAGGATGTCGCCGAGGGTCCGAACGGTCCCGATCCGGACTCCGCGCGCGTGGCGATCCGCACGCTGGAGTCGGCCGATGTGCAGCGGCGGCTCGACGCGGCGGCTGAGTATGGAATGGCCCTCCCATCAGCGCTCCCCAGCTATGGCATAGTTGGCTTCTGCTGGGGTGGCTCGACGTCGTTCGCACACGCCGTGCACGCGCCAGGCCTGGACGCATCGGTAGTCTATTACGGCACCTCGCCCGACACAGAGGAGTTGTCGCAGATCCAGGCACCCGTACTCGGGCTCTATGGGGCGGATGACGAGCGCGTGGTCTCGACTATAGCGGCCGCCGATTCCGCCATGGAGGCGATGGGGAAGGTGTTCGAGCAGGAGATCTATGAGGGCGCCGGTCACGGCTTCCTGCGCGCGCAGGATGGTAGGGACGGGGCCAACATGGCAGCGACCCGCGCCGCCTGGCCGCGCACCCTCGACTGGTTCCGAACCTATCTGGGCGATCCGGCTAATCAATGACCTTTCACGAGAAGGCGATCTTCCCCCGTGGCTTTCAGTGCGCGAGTCGGAACTGCGGACTGAAAGTCGCGGGGCCTGATCTTTCGGTATTCTACTCCGAAGTGAGCGCGGCGGCGGCGGCCGTATTCACGCGCAACCGGTTCCCGGGCGCACCCGTTATAGTCGGCCGTGAGGTGATCCGCGGTGGCAGCCTCCGCGCCATCGTCGTCAACAGCAAGATCAGCAACGTAGGGACGGGGGCAGAAGGGGTCGCGAACGCCCGCCGGATGGCGGAGCTTGCCGCTCAGGCGCTCGCTGTTCCCGCAGGCGAGGTGCTGATGAGCTCCACCGGAGTGATAGGCAAGCAGCTTCCGATGGAGCGCCTGGAGTCGGGGCTCCGGGGGATCGCCAGTGACCTCCAGAGCGATCCGTTTTTGGGGGCGGAGGGCATAATGACAACGGACACCTACCCGAAAGCGGTATCGCTTCAGGTGGGCGATGCGGTGGTCACTCTGGTGGGGAAAGGATCGGGGATGATCGAGCCCGATCTCGCGACCATGCTCGTGTACATCTTCACAGATGCCGAGCTATCGGCACGGTCGCTGGATCGGATGCTCCGCGCGGCGGTCGCCGACACCTTCAACATGTTGTCGGTCGATTCGGACACGAGCACGTCCGATACCTGCGCGATCATGGCGAACGGACTGGCAGGTCACGTGGATGAAGGTGCATTCGAAGCCGCTCTGCGCGCAGGATGCCTGCGGATGACGGAGATGCTGGCACGCGATGGCGAGGGTGCCACGAAGCTACTGCGTGCGTCCGTCGCTGGCGCCGTCAATCAAGGCGAGGCGCGGCGAATAGCCAAATCCATTATCAACTCGCCGCTGGTAAAGACCATGGCGTACGGCGCGGATCCCAACGCGGGCCGAATCCTGATGGCGGTCGGCAAGTGCACCGACTGCGAGCAGGACCCCGGCCGCATCTCAGTCTGGATCAACGACATACACGTGTTTCGGTCCGGTGAGCGAGCCGTGTATGAAGAAACCCGCTTACGCGAGCTGATGGCGGGCGATCCCGTGGATATCCGGGTCGATCTTGGCCTGGGAGATGGCGGTGCGACCGCCTTCGGGTGCGACCTCACGCACGGGTATATAGATGAGAACGCGGCTTATTACTCCTCATAAGCGCGGACCAGTTGATGTCCAGGTCAGGGAGTGCCGCTGGGCGGCCCGTAGCGGGCGTGGATGGTTCGTACCGCGCCCTGCTCCGGTACGACGACGATCAACAGGTGATCGTACTCACTCTCCGTCATGCTCTCCATAGCCGACCCACCGAGTGCTCGTACGATGTCGGGCACAGTATTGCTATGTCCCACGACCAGTACGGTCTCACCCGCGTGCTCCTCCAGAAGCTCTCTGGCCAGCGCCGCCGAGTGCTCGGCCGCGCTACCCTCGATAGGAAAAGTCGTTATCGCAACGCCCAGCGCCTCCGCTAGCGGCGCCGCCGTATCCCTGGTCCGGCGAAACGGCGTCGAGTAGATGGTGGTCACCCCGGCCTCCCGCGCGACCTCGATCAGGCTGCGCGCGCGCTCCGCACCGAGCTGCGTCAGCGGCGGATCCTCGTTGTCGGAGATAACCTTCTCCGCATGCCGCACGACCAGCACAGTGGTCGGTGCGTGCTCTTGGGCATAGGCGGAAGTTGGGAGTAGGCCGAGGGCGATGAGGATGAATAGGGTACGGAGATGGTGCATAGTTTTCCTAGGATTAGGTGAAAGGGTCATCGGTCATCGGTCTCGGATGCGGTGTAGGGGCAGGCCTTGTGCCTGCCCATGCTTGGGCACCCACGAAGGGGTGCCCCTACATGCAGGCTATCGGACTTTCGCGGACCGATAGCCGATGACCGATGACCGATGACCCTGAGCGCCGCAGGCACTCAGCCCCCTTGACTCCGAACGCAACTTCCGACCATACTCATTGCCCGCTTCGTGAAAGCACAGGCATTTCAAACAGGAGGACCTCATATGCGCGCGTTTCTCGCAGTAGTCGTCGCCGCTTCGTTCGCCGTTCCGCTCGCAGCACATGCTCAGGTAGAGGACCCCGATAACACTGTTGCCGACGGCGGAGTACTTCCCGCGGGCTGGAGTGCGCGGGTGGACGGGAATGGATCGCTCGACAACGTCCGCTTCGTGGAGGTGGCAGACGGCTACCACGCCACGATGGGGCCCGCAGCTGTATTTTACAATCAGGACTGGGGCAAGTCAGGAGATTATGAGGTCTCCGCGCGCATGACCCAGATGATAGCACCGCGGCATCCGGAAGCATACGGATTAGTGATCGGCGGCGCGAACCTGGACGAGCCCACCCAGTCATACTCGTACTTCCTGGTTCGTGGCACCGGCGAATACTTTATCGCCACCCGCAATGGCGATGAGCGCGTCAAGATCGTCGATTGGACCGCGCATCCAGCCATCGAGAAGCAGGACGACGAAGGAACCCAGACCAACGTCCTCGGCATCGAGGTAAGTGGCGATCAGGTGATATTCAGCGTCAACGGCACCGAAGTCACCCGCCGCCCCACCGCCGAGATAGCGACGAACGGGCTATTCGGGTTCAGGATAAATCATAATTTGGATGTTATGATCGACCAGGTGGATAGGGGCGAGAGCTAGGGAGCTATCAGCTATCAGCTATCAGCTATCAGCT
>DASSKB010000020.1:0-5877 GCA_035690925.1 Longimicrobiaceae bacterium | reverse complement strand
AATTCCCTGGCGCCGACGGCCATACCGATAGCTGCAACTACCCATATTGTCGCGGCGGTCGTAAGGCCTACGACGCTACCACGCGCCTGCATGATGGTTCCAGCGCCCAGAAAACCTATTCCGGTAACGATCTGGGCTGCTATCCTGGCCGGATCGGCCCGGAAGGCCACACCCGCCGCCAGATTGGCTGCGTTGGCCTCCGCCGCGACGGTGAGTGAAAGTTCCATCAACAGCGTGGCACCGACACAGATCAAGAGGTTGGTTCGGAGCCCGGCGGGTTTGCTGGACAGCTCGCGTTCAAGCCCGATCAGCCCTCCGAGAAGGGCGGCAAGGAGTAGCCGGCCCAACAGATCGATCTGTAAGAAATCCAGGCGGAGGAAGAGTTCTTCCACTGCGGCGGTCCTTTAGGAGTGAGGAGTTCCAGCTATGCGAGGCCCAGAACGTCTCGCATCGTGTAGTGGCCGGGCGAGCGGCCCGCGAGCCACCGCGCGGCGCGCAGCGCGCCCTCGGCGAAAAGCGCGCGGTCGGTGGCCACATGACCCAGCTCCACGCGTTCGCGAGTACCGATGAATGACACGCTGTGTTCGCCGACCACATCGCCACCGCGAAGTGAATGCATGCCGATCTCACCTGCCGGGCGCGCTCCCGGCCGGCCGGAACGGCCGTCGCGGCGCACCGCAGCCAGATCGACTCCGCGGCCGTCGGCTACGGCGCTCGCGAGGGCGAGCGCTGTGCCGCTTGGCGCGTCTTCTTTGCGTCTATGATGCGTTTCTATAATCTCGACATCGTAGTCGTCTCCCAGCACATTCGCGGTGCGACGCGCCAGCGCCAGCAGGAGGTTGACGCCAACGCTGAAGTTTGCGGCCACAAGCACGGGTGAGCGGGCACTCAGCTCGTCCAACGCGCGGTGCTGGTCGTCGGCCAGACCCGTCGTTCCCACTATCAGAGCGCGCGATGCGAGCGCATCGCCCTGGTTGCTGATCAGGTCGCGCAGAAAGGCGGGTGCGGAGAAATCTACAACAGCATCGGCCCGGCGGATGAGATCGCCAGCATCTTCGACGCTACGCACTGTCGCGAACCCGTTTACCTCGTCTTCCCCTGACCGAACGATTCCGCCAATCAGGTCGATGGTCTCGTCGTCAGCGCACAGCTCCGCCAGTACCCCGCCCATCCGTCCGGACGCCCCACTAACCACCAGGCACAATGGATCGGCCGCCATCAGTTGTTCGGGCTGAGCGAGAGGCCGACCTCAGTCATGCGGGCGACGAGCTCCGTCCGTCCGGCCTCGGATATCTCCTGCAGCGGGAGGCGGACCGGGCCGACTTCGAAGCCGAGCGCCCGCACCCCGGCTTTCACGGGCGTCGGATTGGGCTCGGCGAAAAGTGACTTTATGAGCGGAAGATAGCCGAGTTGCAGGTCGCGCGCCTCGCTTATATCGCCGCCCAGGTACAGGTGCACCATTCGTGAGGTGTCCGCCGGGGCGATGTTGGCCAGCACCGAGATTACGCCCTGCCCGCCGAGCGATAGCACCGGCAGTACCTGGTCGTCGTTACCGCTGTAGATGGCCAGCCGGCTGCCCACGCGCCGGGCCAGCTCGGCTACCTGCGAAAGGTCGCCGCTGGCTTCCTTAACGCCTACTACGCGCGGATCGTCAGCTATCTCTTCCACCGTTTCGGGAAGGATATTGCACGCCGTCCGGCCTGGTACATTATAGACGATTAGCGGGAGGTCGGCAGCTTCGAGCACCGCCCGGTAATGCGCCACGATTCCCTGCTGGGTCGGCTTGTTGTACGGCGGCGCTGAGAGCAGAATCGCGTCCGCGCCGGCCTCGGAAGCGCCCCGCGCGAGCTCCACCACCGCGGCGGTACTGCTGCCGCCCACGCCCGCGATCACGGGTATCCGCCCCGAATTCTGACCCACGACCACTTCGATCGCCCGCCGCTGCTCTGCCGGGGTCATTGTTGGCGCCTCGCCCGTACTCCCGTTGATGATCAGCGCATCGGTCCGCTGGGTGTGATGGAATCGAACCAGATCTTTAAGCACAGCCTCATTTATCCCGTTCTCGTCGAACGGCATGACCAGCGCGACGCCGGAACCGCAAAAGAACGGGAATTTTGAATTTTGAATTTTGAATTTTGAATTATCGGGAGTCATGGGTATCTCGAACGGTGGTAGCGGATCGGAAAATTCAAAATTAACAATTCAGGATCTTCTCCAATTTACGTGCAGATTGATGTGTCCTCAGCGGTAACATTCAATCGCGGAGGACGCGGAGACGCATAGGCGCAAGCCAAACAATAACATGCTCAGAATTACCGCAGGAGGCCTGAGTCCCACCTCCGCGCACTCAGAGTCTCTGCGGTAAATTTGCCGTTTAATTGCGTCCCCTGCTGCAACAAAATTGGAGAAGAACCGAAATTACAAATTCAATATTGATCTCAATCCCGATTGAGATCCAGAACGTCGCCCGGCGCGGTATCGCCCTCGGCATCGTCGGCGTCCAGATCGCGGTCGGTGGTATCGTGGAAGTCCTGGGCGGCCTCGTCGCCGTCCGTTGGGGAGAAGAAGGAGCGGAAAACGGTACCACCGCACTTCTCGCATGAGACCTCGGGCGGCGGGTCATTGCCTTCGAAGCGATAGTCGGTTCCGCACTTCAGGCAGACCAGGGTGAGAACGCCTTCGGCTCTATCAGGAGTCTTGTCTGGCATGGGCAGTCGAGTAAAGGGTTGGCTGATCGTTGGCTACGGATCAGCCCGCCCATGTCGCACATCCCATACCGGGTGTGCGGCCCTATCTCAGACCGACCGCCCGCCGAACCCGGTCCATCGTTCGGCCGGCCACATCGCGGGCGCGTGCGGCGCCCTCGCGGAGCACTTCATCCACATAATCCGGATTCTCGACGAGCTCTGCCCGACGGGCACGCATAGGGGTGAAATACTCCCAGACCGCGCCGAAAAGCCGTTTCTTGAAATCGCCATAGCCGACGCCGCCAGCACGGAAATCGTCCTCCATCCGCCTCACATCGTCCGGAGCCGCCACCAGCTTGTACAACTCGACGATCGTGGAGCCATTCGGGTCCTTTGGGTCCTCCAGCGGAGTGGAATCGGTGACGATGCCCATGATCTTCTTCCTGAGCGCCTTCTCCTCCCCGAATATCTCGAGCGTATTGCCGTAGCTCTTGCTCATCTTCTGGCCGTCGGTTCCGGGGATGGTCGCCAGCGTTTCGCTTATCTCCGGTGTAGGCAGCTTGAGCGTGTCGCCATAGGCGTCGTTCATCTTGAGGGCGATATCGCGCGCGACCTCGAGATGCTGTTTCTGATCCTTGCCGACGGGTACTATGTCCGCGTCGTAGAGGAGGATGTCGGCCGCTTGCAACACAGGATACACGAACAGCCCCGCGCTGGCCGAAAGTCCGCGTGCTGTCTTGTCCTTGTACGCATGGCAGCGCTCCAGCAGGCCCATGGGAGTTATTGTGCTCAGAATCCACATCAGCTCGGCATGCTCGGGCACGTCCGACTGACGGAAGAATACCGAGCGGAGCGGATCCAGCCCGCACGCGAGGAAATCGATGGCACCACTTCGTACATTCGCGCGAAGGGCGTCCGGGTCGCGCAGTGATGTAAGCGCATGGAGGTCCACTAGCAGCGCGAAGACCTCACCGCGCTCCTGAAGTTCGATGAGCGGACGCAACGCACCGAAGTAGTTGCCGATATGAAAGTTGCCCGAGGGCTGGATGCCAGTGAGTATGCGCGTCATTGCGAACGGATATGAATTGGCCAGATTGAACGTATCACCGCTAAGTTACTCCGTGACTCAACCTTGCGGCAAGCAATCGGACCAATAGAGGAAGAATGACGGACCAGCAGACACATCCGCTCGCTGATTTTCGCTCCACCCCAGACCCGCGCGATCCACGGGCGCCAACCCTGCTCCGCGCGTGGCGGGTGGGCGATGAGGTCGGTGGTCTACCAGCAGTGATCGGCCTCCCGTACGACGGCGGGATTCCGTCGCGGCCGGGCGCGAGGTTCGGACCGAAAGCGCTTCGCGCGGCGCTGGCATCGTTCGGCACCTACAGCGGAGAACACGAGCTGGAGCCGGTCGTGGACCTCGGCGACGTGGACCTCACCGGGCGCAGTGGTCGGGAGGTCCACAGTCGCATCGAGCGGGCGGCGCAGCGCGTATTCCGTGCGGGTGCACGTCCTGTTTTCATTGGCGGTGATCACGGCTGTACCGGGTCGGTTATACGTGGGCTGGCCGAGGCACGTCCGGAACTCCGCCTGGCGCTCATAACCGTTGATGCCCATCTCGACGTTCGCGAGTACGACGACGAAGCGTCGCTCTCGAGCGGGACACCGTTCCGACGCGCGCTGGAGACGCCGATCCTTACGGGCGCCAGGATGGCGATGATCGGCGTCCGGAGTTTCGCAAACTCCCGGTATTATCTGGATTTTGCACGAGAAGAGCAGATCCTGCTCACCACAGCGGACGAGGTTGCCGAGCGAGGTGCGCCCGCGATTGCGGCGGCCGCGCTCGATCACGTGACGGCGGAAGCCGACGCGCTATATCTGAGTGTGGATCTGGATGCCGCGGATGCCGCGGTTGCGCCGGGCGTGAGCGCACCGGGGATCGGAGGCCTGAGCGCGCGCGAGATGATATCTCTGGTCGGCGCCATAGCGGCCAGCCCCCTGCTGGTCGGCGCTGACATAATGGAGCTATCGCCACCCTATGACGTGGACGGCAGGACGGCCAGGTTGGGAGCGCGACTACTTCTGGAGCTGCTCGGAATTAGGTAGACATCACACGCAAAAGAGGTCTCCATCCCGGGATACGGCCGGGATGGAGACCACTTTTGCTGGACTTCTTGTTACTGCCCCGGATTATTCTGCATGACCCGCTCGCGATACTCCTCGCTCGCGTAGATCGCAACTTCCACGCGGCGGTTCTGTTGACGACCGGCCTCCGTGTCATTGGTCGCAACGGGCTCCGTCTCACCCCGCCCCGCAGTAGAGATTCTTACCCGCGGAACACCCATGCTGGCCAGGAAAGCCGCGGCTGACTCCGCACGACGCTCGGAGAGGCCCTGGTTGTAGGAGTCCGAACCCGTCGAGTCAGTGTGCCCGACAATGAGGACCTCGGTCTCGGGATACTCGCTGAGGCTCTCGGCCAGGTTGCGAAGGTTCTGACGCGCGGCAGGCATCAACTCCGCCGAGTCATAGGGGAAGAGCAGTCCGGAATCGAAGGTCATGACGATGCCCTCGCCTACGCGCGATACCGAGGCGCCGGGGATCTCCGTGGCCAACTCTTCTGCCTGCTGATCCATCTGATGGCCGATCACGGCGCCAGCGGCGCCACCGACCACAGCGCCGATGATGGCTCCAGCGGCCGTCGAGCCGACCTGGTTGCCGATCACGCCGCCGACGGCCGCGCCACCCGCCGCACCGATCACAGCGCCGCGCTCTTTGTTATTGAGATTCTCCAACGTCGCACAACCCGTCATCCCAAGGGACGTGAACGTCAGGAGCGCGGCGACCGCTGTGAATGTACGTGTTGCTCTCGTCATAGCTCTAATCCTCACTGGTTGTAATGCAATGTGTCCGTAAGGGGGTGGTCCCTTGCAAACGGGGTGCCGGGACCGATCACCAACCCATCCGCTCCCTGAGACCCTCTATCTGCGCGGCGTGATGTTTCCCATGCCATGCGTAGATCTGCAAAGCCTTCTCCAACCGCGTCGGTCCATCCTCAGGGTGACGGTATGCCCGAGCGAATGCATTCTCATCCATCGCCTCGAGAAGCGCGACCCACCGATGATGCAGATTCTCCAGGAGTCCGAGCGACGGTTCGATTGGGCTACTCAATGCGTCCGGCAACTCGGCCCAT
>DASSKB010000019.1:0-2866 GCA_035690925.1 Longimicrobiaceae bacterium | reverse complement strand
CGCTGCGCTCTTTGATTCGATAGCGATTTCGGCTATCGCACCTGAATCGCCGGGCTGGACCGCCCGTGCACGCGCGTGGGCGTTGACGCACAAGGCTACCGCACTCGCGGCTGCCAACGACACAGCCGCGCTCAAGCCGCTGGCGGACAGCATATTCAGGATCGGAGCGCGGAGTGGGTTCGGCAGAGATTGGCGGCTCCATCACTACGTCCGCGGGCTGCTACTGGCACGTCAGGGTCGGAGCGCCGTCGCGGAGAGAGAGTTTCAGAGGGCGCTGTATTCAGTACGCGGGGGTTTCAGCAGGATCAATTTCGAGCTCGCTCGCATGTATTTACTGCGCGGCAACCCCGACGAAGCCGTGGGGATCCTCGCTCCCACGCTCCTGCGGGGCCCGTTGGAAGCCTCGAATCTCTATCTCACGCGAACCGAACTGCATATCGCCATGGGCGAAGCCCTGGCGCTGGCGGGGCGAGATGACGACGCGGCTGCTCACTACCGCTGGGTTCTCGATGCTTGGAAGGCTGCCGATCCCGCATTCCACACCCGACGCGACGAGATAAGCAGGCGTTTGGCGGAGCTCACCCGGGGCTGACCGGTTCACTCCTTCAAACGCTTCTTCTCATACACCATCGTGATCGCCTCTCCGTCCCAAACGTACCCCAGATGCTCCGTCTGTTTGCTGTTGGATAACGCGTTCGGCCGATAAACAGCTACGCACTCACCATCCGCGTCGCGAACGCTGTCGTACGCGACGCCTTCCGAGCCGCTCTCATGGAGCTGCCGCCCGAAACGTTGTGATTGCGAGTAGTCATCCGGATCGTAGAGCTCTGGAAGGTCATCCCGCATCTGCCGCACATCATGGAGCCTGGCGTGCAGCGTCGTCCGGAGAACGCGCATATCCACTTCCGTGGGCGGCGCCGACATTTCCCGAAGGAAGCGGGTACGATGGTGAACAGTCTCCCGGATTGCCGTTTTTCTCATTCTGGCTGCGTAGAACGCGCCGAAGGTGCTGTCGGTAAATCGACCGCCGCCAGGGGTCAGGTGGGTAAAAGGAGCCATGATCCAGCTACTGCCGCTTCCCGAAACCCGGTCTGCGGCCGTGATGAGCGAGATCTCGCCCGCCGCCTCACGAAGCCGATCATTCGTGAGCGACTCCACCTCGAAAACCGCATCGCGGTCTTCCGGAGCCGCCACGTCATCATAGGGTGCGATCGGCGGAAAGCGGCTCGGAATGATGCGGTAGCAGGGGCGCCAGTGGACCGGCGTGATCGGCACCCCATTGATTTCTACTGCCATCCCCCGCGCTCGGCATCGAGGTATCGCCGCACCACATAGAGGTCCGCTACGTGACCGGAGAGCATCCGGCTGAGCGGCGCCTCTCCCCCGAAGAGCAGGTTCGAATTCGGGCGATGCAGCCAGCTGTCGGCGAGCGCCCGGTCAGGGAGTAGAATCTGGAGATCCTTGTAGATCCCGAGCAGGTACGAGAGACGCTCCAGCAAATCCGGCGAGATGCGGGCCGGTTGCTGTTTGCGCCACTTGTAGTATGTCGAGGGTGAGGCGATTCCGAGCAGAGTCATCTGCTGCTCCGCGCCAAGCTCCCAGCGCTCCGCGATATTGAAAAAGGTCCTGAGGGCTGGTGCGCCGAGGTCCTCGGGTGCGTTATCGTGGGCTGAATGTGCGGTAAGCGCCATCGTATTATGCCTCCATAGGTAGAGTACTTCTTTAGTATACTACACATATGTACGCACCGCAATGGCTCGCCAACGACGCAACCCCTCGCCCAAAGCAATCAACCCCACCCACTCGCGGGGAGTGGGCGGGGTTGATCTGCGTCTGGAACAGCGGGACGAGCTTTAGTACATCCCGTCTTATCTGCTATGCTTGACACGATATCGAACCACGTAGGGAACCCCAAGATCGCCGTGCTCCACGCCCCAAACGAACTCCGTATCCGCCTGTGAGATCTTTAGGCCCGTAGGAGCAGTCAGCCGAGCGACCAGCCTGCCACTTTCATTAAGTACATTCCACTCGACAGAGTCTCCTGGAACCTCCTCCCGGCGAAGCCAGATTGTTCCATATTCTTTCGGCCGCGGCCTCGCTCTGAAAATATTTTGCGCCGCTCTCGGCAATATTAACGTATATGCTATCTGAAGCGCGATCAGCTACCCGTTGCGGCGCGTATCGGTAGCTTCGGGTCCAGAGCGTATCCGTTGCTGCGCTGATCACAGTGACGTTAAAGTGCGATGGGCTCTGCCGTGCGGCCAGTCGCCGCACAACGATAAGCCTATCGCCGTCCGCGGCCACATCCCACAAGGGAAAATCCATCATCGGGTGCAGTCGATGGATCTCGCCAAGATGTGGGGCCGCCGGATTGCGGATGATTACCCAGAGGTTCTGGATATCGACTAGCGCGAAGGTATCCGATATCACCCCCCGTGCGACTCAACTGAACGAGAGGGATCGGCCTTGTCACTCCTCTCCCGGACAGATGCGACGGGATGCTGGGGGCAAATGCGATTGAACCGTCCGCAAGCAGGACCCCGGGTTCGACTGGCGAGAAGACCCGATCGATGGGTGGATTACGAAAACTAATGGAGTTCGCGAACTTATCAGGTGGGAAGAATAGGCTGATCCGTGCGGCTCCTGCATCCAACACCCAGAGCGTGTCCGCAATCCATCCCAGCTTGACTGGCCGGATAAACTCGCCCGGGCCCGATCCGTCCCGCCCGATCCGCGCCGTAGCCCTCCCGTTCCTGTCATAAACCTTTATGATGCTTTCGAGGGGTTGTAGCACATAAATCGATTCCTCAGGTCCAATCTCTAAATCAGGAACTCGGGTAAGCGAGGAATGTCGGTCGTCCACACT
>DASSKB010000018.1:0-9939 GCA_035690925.1 Longimicrobiaceae bacterium | reverse complement strand
CAGGGTGTCGTCGCTCTCGTAAATCGGCGAGCTTGCGGAGAGGGCGAGGAGGTGCGGAAGATAGCGCCGCACCGTTGTCATCAAGCGTACACGATCCAGCTCGGCCGGGATGGCGACATGTATGTGCATCCCGAAGATATGTTCGGTGCGGATCACGCGGCCGTAGCGCCTGCGGATATCATCGTACCGTTCACTCCGGGTATCGAGCTGCTCCTGCCACCGGCTGTACGGGTGGAGCCCTGCCGCCACGATGCGCAGCCCCTCCGCCGCGGCGGCCGAGGCGACCTGGAAGCGGAGCCGCCTCAGCTCGTGTGAAACCTCGCTGGCCGACGAGCAGATGCGGGTGCCGACTTCGATCATCGTCTCATGGATCTCGTGCTGGATCTCCTTGCCCCAATCGAGTGCGAGGACATCCGCTGCCCGGCTCTGTAGCTCACCGGTTTCACTGTCCACGAGCTGATATTCCTCCTCGATTCCTACGGTGAACTCTTCGGGCATTTATCTGATTGTGGAATTTCGTTGGATGGGTGAGATCGGGTGGTGGCGTGAAAATGCACGGGACGTGCCACATGGAGGCGCGCGCCGCCGACGGTCTCGAATTTGCGCGGCGCAGCGCGTACTCGATGATATACCAGCACGCGGCGGGGGAGATGCGAACGATTGGTGTACTGATTGTGGGGGTGGCGTTATTCGGGTGCTCGGAGCGGGTCGGCATCGAGCCCGGCCGCTACGCGTACACGGCTCAGCATGCCATACCCGGCGGGCAGGGCGACATCGTGCTCGAAGGCACGCTCATAATCAGTAGCGCATCGGCCGATGCGGTGGAGGGGAGTTGGGACGTACCCCGCTTACAGCCGCGCCTGCTGGGTGGCGGCAGGCAGGGCGGCACCTACGAGGTGCTCGCCAAACCGGTCTATGGCGGCACGCTCGTGCACAATATCGCGCCCTCCGAGACCGGACTTTCATGCACCGGTGAGTTCATCTGGATCGCGGCGGGTGGGGACCAGGAATCCGTCCGCCTTACCTGCTCGCTTTCGGCCGGCGACACCATTCCAACCGGTCCCATCGCCCAGCCGAACTCCCCGGCGGTAATTTCAGCTGATTCGCCCGGAAGTACTACGAACTAACGAGGAGTATGTATGAAGATGCGAAGGTCGGTGATGTTGTTAGGGATGATGGCGACGTTTGCGATGTTCGGATGCGACGGAGGCTACGATCCGCCGGCGGAGGCTGAGCCCATGGACAGCATTGCGCCCATGCCGAAAGCGCCCGTGGTCCCCGAGACAGACGAACCGGGTGAATGATTCCGGCCCGACTAACGGCGGGATGGGAGAGGGATGAGATGATAGAAGCAGTTATGGTCTGGAACGAGCCCAACAATCAGTCGCACTGGGATTTCCACGTCGACAAAGACTGGAAAATTTTCTCGGCTATGGCCAGGAAGGCCGGCGAGGCGGTGGCCGCCGAGGACCCGCGCATGACCCGGGTACTAGGCGGGATATCACCGATCGACCCGCATTTCATTCGGCGAATGTCGAATGAGGGCGTGCTGGCGGAGATGGACGTAGTGGCGGTCCACGGCTTTCCACTGGATTGGAACCTGTGGGGTATCGAGGAGTGGCCGGACAAACTGGCCGAGATCCGATCGGCTACCGATCTCCCGCTCTGGGTGACCGAAGTCGGCGTCTCCACCTTCGCCAACCAGGCGGTTCAGGCGCTCGGTCTGAGGCAGACGGCGGAACTATTGCTAGGCCGAAGCGAGCGCATACACTGGTACAGCCTATTCGATCTGCCGCGCGCATGGGACGCCACTACCCGCCATGGAAGGGCGGAGGGCTCTTCCTACCACCGGCATTTTTACATGGGGCTCATCGATGAGCATGGTGCTCCCAAGCAGGCAGTGCGGGAGTTCGCGGAGCTCACACCCGACCTCGGTATCTGCCAGTGGTTCCATTTCGAGGACCCGCGGCTCGATGACGCCGTCCGCTGGATGAGGGAGCTAGGCGTCACCCACCTACGGACGGGGCTCAGCTGGTCCGATGACGAACATCCCAGATCAGACGAGTGGTTCGACCGGCAGATGCGTGCGCTCGAGGAATTCGAAGTGACCCTCACCTTCTGCTTTACGCCGGAATCACGCGGTATTCTCCCGCACTACACGAGCCCGCCGCAGCGAATCGAGGAGTACGCGGACTTCTGCGCCAGGATGACGCGCCGCTACGCGACAGGCGCCGTAGGCGCGTAGGTCACTCCTCCACTTCCGCCGCGCCGGTCCGGAGCGCTTCGAAGAGGGCCGCCGCCGATACACCGAATGCGAACGCCTCGTGCTCCTGCGACAGGCGCTGGCGAAGCCAGGTGTCCTCACGCGCACTGTCGGTGCTGTTGAGGCGCGCCACCAGCCGCTCGCGCGTCGCCGGTCCAATGGAGTTGACGAGCAGGATCAGCGCACGAACCATCAGGTCCGCAGGGATTTCTCGCAGGACTTCGGACGCAAAGCGGTCCACCGCCTCGGGCCCCTCGCCGTAAAGGTCGTGCGCGGTTTGAAGCGATTCTTCCTGCCGTTCCCGCACCGTCTCTATCCACGCTTCCTCGACTGTAGGCGCAAGCCAGGCCGCAAGCTCGGTGGAGGCCGTTGAATCCAGGAGGTGGAGCTCCCCCACCCGGATCTGACCGTCTACGGTCGTTCGGGTGCCGAGCGCGATGCGGCCATCGCGCAGCCGTTCAGCGAAAAGTATCGTCGGCGGCGCGGCACTGAGAAAAATTTCCAGACCAGGTCTTTCATTATCGACCATTCTTATTCTTTAACCCCGTACATCGAGTTCGGACGCAAGCTCGCCACCGGCCAGAACAACAATTCCGGTGACGTACATCCACAGCAGGAGCACGATGACCGCGCCCAGGAAGCCGTATGTTTCACTGTACGACGCGAAATTCGATATGTACAGCCGGAATATTGCCGTGCCCAGGACCCAGACCAGTGCGCTTGCCGCGGCAGCTTTCGCGAGAATGACTTTCTTGCTGCTTTGATCGCGGTCGGGGAGGATGTAATAAACTGTCCAGAAAGCAGTTACGATGAGAACGAATGCGAGTGGCCAGATGAGGATATTCCATATCGCCTGTGCAGCATTGCCCAGGCCGATCGCGGCTGCGAGTTCCGGACCGGCGAGAAGAATGGCGCTACCGCCCAGGAAGAGAACGACGAATATAAGCATGACGCCAACGGAGATGGCGCGGCGTTTGATCCAGGAGCGTGTGGTCGTGACATCGTAGGCAGTGTCCAGAGAATCGCCGAGGGCCATGAAGATGTTGGATGATGCCCATATGGCGATGAGCAGACCGATAGAGAACGGTCCAGGCGCTTCATCGCCCACGACCTCATCGACGAAGTTACGGATGAGCTCCGACGCGGAGTTGGGTAGGGCAGCTTCGAGGTTGGCGGTTATCCAGGCCGCGGCGTCCGGGCCGCCGAAGAAGCCGGTAAGGGCAAATAGTACCAGCAGAGACGGCGGCAGAGCCAGGAACGCATAATATGCAATCTTTGCGGCCTCGCCCGGCACGTCATCTTCTTTGAACTCGTGCCACACTCGCATGGTGAGTCCGTTCCTGTCGAGCATCGTTTTCGATTCGCTATGGGTAAAGACTTCCGCCGTAAGTCGCGCGGCGCTCGACGAAGCAAGATCTCTGCCGATTGCGACCCTCGAAGTCGCCGTCTACCTTACCGGTCCCGGCCGGCAATCGAACCCCAGATCATTGATGGGTATGGAGCGTACAAGGATATGAGGCTGGCGAACTGTCTCGGGCGATTGGTGTGTCCAATCTTCGGATTGCTCGCCTTTGTGGCTCCGCTGGCGGCACAGGAGGTGGCCGCGGTCGAGCTGAACGGCGAGCCGGTGTTTTCCGTCGGTGCACTCGCAGGCGACAGCGCGGCCAGTGCACCCGTGCGCGCCACGCGGATCAGCGAGCGCCTCGCCAGCCTGCTCGATTCCGATAAGCCGCTGTCGCCAGTTCGGGTAGTTCAGGTGGATGACCACGCTGCCGTGCTCGTGGCGAATGATACCATCGTCACGGTCACGCAGCGCGACGCGGAAGTCTCCACCGCCGAACCGCTGCCTGCCGGGGCGGAGCCGGAAGCCACCCGTCGCGTTGCCGTCGAATGGGCGACGGCTCTAAGGGAGGCGCTATCGACCGCCTCGGCCCAGGAGCGCGCGCGGGTGGTCGTTCAGGGGTTGCCCCTCTTCGATGTCTCGGGGACCCGTGACCTCCGGGCCACCACACGAGCGGCGTCGATCGGGATCCAGATATCCGAACTTGCCGATACGCCCGGCGCTCTCCCCGAAGTCTCTGTAGCTACGCGGAATGGCCAGGTAGTTGTCATTGCCGGCGGCGAAGTCATCGTCGAGGTCACACCCGCGGATACGGCTGGCCGCGAGTTGGGCGCTATCCAGCTAGCGCAGCAGTGGGCCGCAGAGATAGAGCAGACGGCCCGAACGGTACGGGAGCAGTCGTCGGGCGGTTATCTCCTGCGTGTGCTGGGACTTTCGCTGCTCGCGATCTTCGCTGGCGGGCTGATCCACTGGACGCTCTTGCGGATCGCTAAGCGGATCAAGCCCAGCACGAGCGCTGAATCGAGCGAGGGGTGGGGCCTTGCCCAGGTGGTGATCCGCTGGTTGCTCGGTGTGGTTCGCTTCCTCGCATGGGCCGGCGTGGCCGTCTACATCCTCTGGCTGATTCCTCGGACGAGGCCGCTGACCTTCCAGATCGCCGATCGCGCCGTCGAGTTCGCGTCGGAGGCCGCCATCTGGTTGTCCGGCGCGGGGCTGGTGCTGATTCTCATCGCCGCCGGAACATTCTTCATCGCACGATTCGTCAGCGCGATGGTTCGCTACCTGATCGCGCTGTTCGGGCACCGCCGTGGCGGACGTATTGGTCTGAGGGCGGAAACGCTAGCCGGCACAGCCGCGGCACTTTCCGCGCTCCTCGTCTTCTTCCTCGGCGTCGTTGCGGTGCTCATGTACCTCAACTTCGACCCCGTTCCATTGCTCGCTGGTGCGGGTGTCGCCGGCATCGCCCTCGGTTTCGGAGTGCAGACGCTCATCCGTGACTTCTTTACCGGCTTCTTCATCCTCCTAGAAGACCAGTACGGTGTAGGAGATGTCATCAGGATTGGCGGCGCGGTGGGTACGGTAGAGCGATTCACCCTCCGCATCACCCAGATCCGCGCGCAGGACGGGAGCCTCACCAGCATCCCCAACGGTGAGGTCCTCAACGTCACCAACCTCTCCAAGGACTGGTCGCAGGCCGTCCTCGACGTGAACATCGCGCTCGGCGAGGACATCGATAAGGCCACAGAGGTCATCGCCCTTACCGCCAAAGGCCTCGCCGACGATTGGGGTACCCGCATACGCGGCGAGCCAGAGGTGCTGGGTGTCGAGCTCATCGATCCCGCTAACCGCTCGGTCAGCATCCGCGTAGTTATGCGGACCGCGCCGCTCGAGCGCTGGGCCGTCGCTCGCGAGATGCGGCGGCGTATTCTGGACGCTTTCGACGAAGCTGAGATCGAGGTGCCGCCCAGATCCGTCCTGACGTTCGGCGGCGGCGGCTCCGATGTGGACGCGATGTCTACTATGCGGTGAGCGGTGGGGATGTCCTCAGGTCGCTTAGCTGGAGGATCGGGAGGCCGGGCAACTCGGTGAGAGATAAAGAGCGTCTGTGAGATGGTTCGTTTGTCATACATGATCAAACTCGCTCTCGTCGTATTTCGGCTAGGTAAGTGAGGCCGCCGGCAAAAATACCCTCACCGTCGTCCCCGCGCCCGGTTCGCTCTCCACCCGCACCTCACCGCCGTGCTGCTCCACGACCAGCCGGGCAATGGCCAGGCCGAGGCCGCTTCCGCTCGGCTGACCGCGCGCCGCGCTGCCGCGGTAGAAGCGGTCGAATACGCGGGGTAGCTCGTCGGGTGCGATGCCGCTGCCGGTGTCGGCGACCTCGATTTCCGTCCAGCGCTGGTCGCTAATCTCGCCCGGAGGAACCGCGACCTCGCGGGCGGTTAGCGTGATGCTGCCCTCCTCCGTGAACTTCGCGGCGTTCGATACCAGATTCAGCATTACCTGTCGGAGCGGATTAGCCACGCCGCGAACCATAAGCGAATCGGGCGCGTGCAGGCGTACTTCGACCGGCTTTCCCGCGACGAGCGCCTCACCCATCTCACGCGCATCGGCCAGTATGGGCACCAGGTCCAGCGGCTGAACCTCGATACCCGACCCCTCTTCTCCGCGCGCAAGCGTGAGCAGACCCTCTACCAGGTGAAGCATCCATTCCGCCTGTTCACCGACCTCCTCGAGAGTTTCCCTGAGGTCGTCGGCGGTTCGCTCGCGTACCAGCGCCACCTGAACGGTCCCACGGATAGCCGTAAGCGGCGTCCGCAGCTCGTGGCTGGCGTCGGCTGTAAAGTGGCGGAGCGCGGCGACGGCTTCTTCGAGCCGGTTGAGCATGGCGTTGAAGGAATTGGCAAGCTCCTGAAGCTCACTGGGTCGCTCCGGCTCCTCCACGCGTCGCGAGAGCGCTCCTATGCCAATTTCGCGCGTGGCCGCTACCAGGCGGTTGAGCGGTTCGAGCAACCTGTTCGCGAGGGAGCGCCCTCCCATGGCCGCGGCGAGCGTGGTGAGTGGAATGAGGAGGAGGGAGATGAGGAGGAACGAACGTAGCGCGCGCGACTCGACATCTCCGCTACGGGCGACGTAGATGTCGACGACCTCACCTGTCGCGAGGCGAGTGCGCCGTCTGAGCGCCTCGACCTGACCGCCGCGCGGTGGTACCATCTCCTCCTGAACGCCCACGCGCGGAATGCCTGAAGGGATGATAAGCTGCTCTGCCGTCTGCGCGGTCTGGCGGAGCGAAGCTGTACCGGTGCGCTGGAGCGCCTCGCGCAGGAGCAGATAGCTGAGCCCGGCGAACGCGCTGAGCGTCACCAGCATCACGACTGAGTACCAGACGATTATTTCCCGGCGTAGTGAGGTGGGTGTCATTCGCCTCCTTCGACGGCCTTTGCCACATACCCGACGCCGCGGACCGTGTGGATGAGGTCACGATAGGGATCCAGCTTGTTCCTCAGAGAGTTTATGAAGACATCCACCAGGTTGGTACCGGGATCGAAGCGGATGCCCCAGACGTGCTCCATAATAGTCGATCGGGAGAGCGGGCGGCCCTCGTTCCGGAGGAGGTATTCCAGCAGGGCGAACTCCCTTGGCGTGAGGGTCACGTCCTCACCATCCACCTTTACCTCATGACGCCCGGGGTCGAGCTCCAGATTGCCCAGCCGGAGCACCGGGGCAGCGCCGGAACCGGAGCGTCTCAGGACGGCTCGAATGCGGGCGGTGAGTTCCGTAAAGTCGAACGGCTTAACGAGATAGTCGTCAGCACCCGCGTCAAGGCCTGATATCCTGTCCTCGACCTTATCGCGGGCGGTAAGAAGTATGATGGGGAGGTCGACTCCTTCGGCGCGGAGATCGCGGATCATCTCGATGCCGGTCCGGCCGGGCAGCATAACATCGACTATGGCGGCATCGAACTGACCTTCCCGCGCTAGCTCGAAGCCGTCATCGCCATCCGCCACGGGAGTTACCGTGTAGCCTTCCTCGCTCAGACCCTTCACCAGGAAGGCGCTTATGCGGCGGCTGTCTTCCACGACCAGAATATGCATTTGCCTTGATTAAAAGGGCTTAATGAAAGTCTAATGAATTCCTAATCGAATGCGGCGCTGCGGCCGGAACGTCGCCGGGAAGGGTCGTGTACGACGTTACGGATCGGAGTCATCGCGGCTTCGGCAGAAGTAACATTGTTGGAGATTGAGCGAGGAGAAACCGTATGATCAAGAGCCTGCGTAAACTGGCCGCTCCGGCGGCGCTGGTCGTCGCGATCGGGGCGACCGCAACGGCAATGGAAGTCATGAACGACCCCATCGCCGAACTCGACGCTCAAACGCCGAGCGTCGTCCAGACCGATCCCGTAGATCTGTCGACAGCATTCCGCACTGCCAGCAGCGCTGCCCTGCCCGGCGTAGTTTACGTCGAAGTGGTGGCCGCGCCAAAACCAGTGACCCGACAGATCCCTGAAATGTACAGGGGCACGCCGTTCGAGCAGTTCTTCGGCGGCCCGCAGATGCCGCAGCGGCCACAGCGCGGCAGTGGCTCCGGGTTTATCATCAGCCCGGACGGCTATATCCTGACGAACAACCATGTCGTGGACGGCGCGAGCACCGTACGCGTTCGGCTCACGGATAAGCGCGAGTTCGATGCCAAGGTAGTCGGCCGCGATCCCAATACCGACGTGGCAGTGCTGAAGATAGATGCCGAGAACCTGCCTACAGTTGCCATTGGTGATTCCGATGCGCTGCGAATAGGTGACTGGGTGCTCGCCCTCGGGTACCCGATGTCTCTCGGTGAGACGGTAACCGCCGGGATCGTCAGCGCCAAGGGCAAGAGGATCGGCATTATGGGCCAGAACGAGGGAGCCGAGGCTCCGCTCGAGAACTTCATTCAGACCGACGCGGCCATCAACCCCGGCAATTCCGGTGGGCCGCTGGTCAACCTCCGCGGGGAGGTCATCGGGATGAACACCGCGATAGCATCACCCACAGGTACTTACTCGGGCTACGGCTTCGCCGTTCCCATCGCCCTCGCCAAGCGAGTCGCGGAAGACCTGATCGCTTACGGCGAGGTGCACCGTCCGCGAGTGGGTGTTCAAATTCGTGACGTGGAGCCGGCAGACAAGGATGTCTTCGGTCTGACCGATATGTCAGGAACAGTGGTAGCCGGTGAACCGACCGGACCCGCTAAGGATGCGGGGATTCGTCTGGGCGATGTGATCGTTGCGGTGGATGGACAGCCGGTGCTCGATACCGGCGACCTCATGGCGACTATCGCGCTGAAGCAGCCGGGCGACGAGATCACGCTCGAACTGGTGCGCTATGGTGATCATAAGCGCGTAACGCTCGAGCTGGGCGCGTTCGAGACCGGGCCGGTAGTGGCCGAGGAAGTAGCCGAGGTTGTCGAGGATGCGGTGTCACGCCTTGGATTCGAAGCCTCCGAGGTCACCCGCGACATCGCTCGGGAGCTAAACCTCTCAGACGCCAGCGGTGTCGTGATCACGAAGGTGAACCCCAGCGGTCCAGCACCACGCGTGCTGACCGGAATGGTGATCCGGCAGATCAATGGCCGTAACATCGAGACCGTAGCAGATCTCAGAGAGGTCGCGGAATCACTCGACAAGGGCGCCACAGTATCGATAATCGGGCGCCTCCCCGACGGTAGCATGACGATCTACAACTATCGGCTGCCGTAACGGCGAGTGCGAGGTGCGAAGTGCGAGGTGCGAGGGACTTCGCACTTCGCACCTCGCACTATCGCACTTCTAGTTGTTCATATCTCAATATTGCTTCTGTAATCGTATCCCGCGCTGCCTTGCCGTCTTCCCACCCAAGCGTTTTCACGCGTCCGCCCTCCAGGTCTTTGTAGACAGCGAAAAAGTGCTCGACCTCACGCAGGAAGTGGTTCGGGACGTCGCCGATGTTCTCGTAGTCCTCGTAGAGAGGGTCACGGGAGGGGACGCAGAGCACCTTCTCGTCGGGCTCGTCGCGATCCATCATCCTGAACAGCGCGATCGGCCGTACGTCTATGGCGCAGCCGGGGAAGGTAGGGACGGTGACCATGACCAGCGCATCGAGCGGATCGTCGTCCAGGGCGTAGGTTCGCGGAAAGAAACCGTAATCGCCGGGGTAATGGACCGCACTGTACAGCACGCGATCGAGCCTGAACAGCCCACTCTTCTTATCCAGCTCGTACTTGTTGCGGCTCCCACGTGGAATCTCTACCAGCGCCGTCATCTCCCGCGGCGGCTTGCGCCCCGGCTCCATATCATGCCATGGATGAATCACAGTCAATC
>DASSKB010000017.1:0-18629 GCA_035690925.1 Longimicrobiaceae bacterium | reverse complement strand
CGGGCGATATCCTGGCAATCGAAACGGACGACCTCGATATCGACCACGTGATCGCATACAGAATTGAACGCCCCGAAGTATGATTGACCGGCACGAGCAGCACCGCAAGTTCTTGCGCCTGCGGGCGTATGACTATGCCCGGCCAGGCATGTACTTCGTCACGATATGTACGCAGAACAATATTTGCCTGTTCGGGGCGATCGAAGCCGGTGTGATGCAACCCAATTCCGCAGGTGCGATGATCGAGGACACATGGAAGCGAATCCCACAGCGATTCGCTGCCGTACATATGGACGAGTTCATCGTGATGCCGAACCATTTCCATGCTATTCTCGAAATCACCGATGATAATCCCGTAGGGGCACCCCTTGTGGGTGCCCAACCGGATGGACTTGTAGGGGCACCCCTTGTGGGTGGCCAAGCCGGATGGACTTGTAGGGGCACCCCTTGTGGGTGCCCAAGCCGGGGCAGGCACAAGGCCTGCCCCTACATTGGGCGACATCGTCGGTGCATTCAAATCGATCGCTACTACCGAATACATCCGCGGGGTCGAGGAACATTCGTGGACGCGATTCGATGGCCGCCTCTGGCAACGCAATTACTACGAGCATGTAATCCGTGGGGAATCATCACTTCAGCATATCCGCGAATACATTCTCAATAACCCACGCCGCTGGGCTGACGACCCGGAGAACAGACGCCTCGTGGAGGTCCGATCGGATGATCACGCACGTGCACCCCTTGTGGGTGCCCAATCGAATAATCCCGTAGGGGCACCCCTTGTGGGTGCCCAAACGAATAATCCCGTAGGGGCACCCCTTGTGGGTGCCCAAACCAGGGCAGGCACAAGGCCTGCCCCTACAGGAGAACCCCCATTAGCCCCGCGGGTAATCGAAGCCCGTAACGACGGTCGTTCCAGCCGGGAACAATGATCCGCCTCTCCATCCGCCGCCCCATCGCGATCGCGATGACCTACCTGGGCCTGGGCCTGCTCGGGATAGTGGCCTGGCAGCGGATCCCTATCGAGCTGCTGCCGGAGACAGACCTCCCGCGACTTTCGGTGGTGGCGTACTGGCCGGGGGCGTCGCCGGAGGTCACCGAAGCCTTCCTGACCTCACCGATCGAGGCGGTCGTCCAGCAGGTGCACGGCGTTGAAAAGGTGGAATCGGTCTCCTCTCAGGAGCAGGGGATGGGCACCGCGTCGGTACAGGTGCAGTTCACGCGTGACACTGACATGGACTTCGCGCGGCTGGAGCTTTCGGAGCTGCTCGCCGCGCTCGAGAGCGAGCTCCCGCCCGGCGCCTATCGCCCGCGCGTGCTCGCGTACGTGCCGGAGGAGTTGCAGGAGCAATCGACTCCATTCCTTAGCTACACGGTAACCGGGCCGTACACCCTGGAGGCGCTCCGCCACCATCTCGATGAGGTCATCGCTCCGGAGATCCGCCAGGTCGAGGGCGTTGCGCAGGTAGTGGCGGACGGCGGCCGCGACCGGCTCCTCGAAATAGAGCTCGACGAGACGCGCATCCAGGCGCTCGGTCTGCCGCCGCAGCTCGTGCGGCAGCGGGTGATGGAGATGGAGATCGTGCAGGAGGCCGGCCGCGTCAATCAGGACGGAACCCTGTACTCGCTCTCCATCCGCGAGCGGACCGATTCGCCCGAGGAAATTCGCAAGCTTCCACTGCTGACCAATCAGGGCCGCGTCGTCCGCGTGGAGGATGTAGGGGTTGTGCGCGACACGTACGAGCAGGCGCGCGACATGTACCGGATCGACGGCATGCCCGCCGTATCGTTCACCGTGTTCAAGGAGCTGCGGACGAATACTGTCGCGGTCGCGGACAGAGTGAAAGCGCGCCTCGACTCCATCGCCGGCCTGCACCCAGCCGGCGTCCACCTGATCCTGGACGACGACGAGAGCGAAGCCATCCGCGCGCAGCTCAGCGACCTGCGCTTCAGGGCGATGGTCGCGGCCGTAGTTATCTTCCTGGTACTTCTGCTCTTCCTGCGCAGCCTGCGCTCCGCGGCCGTGGTCTTTGTCACCATCGCCTTCTCCATCCTCATAACCATCCAGCTGGTTTACGTCGGGGGATACTCGCTCAATGTTCTGACGTTGATGGGTCTGGCGATGGGGTTCGGCCTCGTCGTCGACAACGCCATAGTCGTCCTCGAGAATATCTACCGCCTCCGCCGCACCGGAATGCCCCCGCCCGAAGCCGCCGAGCGCGGCGCCCGTGAGGTCATCCTCCCGGTCCTAGCGGCCACCCTCACGACCCTGGTTGTGATGGTGCCGTTCGTCTATTTGCAGGGGGAGTTGAGGGTATTCTATGTGCCGCTCGCGCTTGTGGTTGGATTCTCTCTGCTGGCGTCGTTGTTTGTGGCGTTCACACTCATACCTGCGCTCGCTGGGAGGCGAGCGGGCTACCGGTCATCGGTCATCGGTCATCGGTCATCAGCCGTAGGGGCGGGCCTTGTGCCCGCCCAAGCTCGGGCACCCACAAGGGGTGCCCCTACGAACTCGCCGCTTTACCGACGCTTTTATGCCGGCTTGACCGGCTGGACCCTGCGCTTCCCCTGGGTCACCGTCTTCCTGGCGCTGCTGATGTTCGGCGGGTCGTTCTATCTGTTCGATAAGTACGTGACGCGCGGGGTGGTTTGGGGGAGGTGGGGGATGGACGATACCTATATCGCCGTGCGCATCACCATGCCGCGTGGGGAGGAACTGGGCAGGACGGATCAGCTGGTACGCTATTTCGAGGAACGCATCGGGCAGATGCCCGAGGTCGAGCGGTTCGTCACCAACGTACAGCCGCAGTATGCATCCATCCGCGTCACCTTCCCCGATTCGCTGGAGATGACCGCCGTCCCCGTCGCCATCAAGGAGCAGATGGTGGCGTTCAGCCATGGGTTCGGCGGCGTCGAGGTGCGCGTGATAGGGTACGGGCCGTCTTTCTACGGCGGTGGCTCCAGTCCGCCGAACTACTCCATTCAGGTACTGGGCTACAACTACGAGAAGGTGCGCGAGATCGCTGAGGACCTGGGGCGGCGGCTCACCGGCTTCGCGCGCATCCAGGAGGTGGACACCAACTCGTACGGCAGCTGGTACGAGGAGGATCGCGCTACCGAGATGGTGCTGCGCATCGACCGCGCGGCGTTGGCCATGCACCGGCTGACCACGCGCGATATCGTCAACCACGTGCGCGCGGCGGTGGCGGGGCGGGAGGGGCGGGGTAGTGTCGTGAGGGTAGATGGCGAGGAGCTTTCCTTCACGGTGAAGCTGGAGGGGAGCCGTGAGCTGGATGCGCTGGCGCTCCCCGAACTCCTGATCCCCGCCCCCAGCGGTGAGGCGGTCCGCCTGGGGTCGGTTGCTACCCTCGACGAGCGCCAGTTGCTATCGCGTATCCTGCGCGAGGACCAACAATATCAACGCAGGATCAGCTACCAGTTCCGTGGCCCCACGAAGCTCGGCGATGTCGTTCGCGATGTGGTGGTTGACGCGACCGCGCTGCCGCCGGGCTACACCCTCGTCACCGAGAACGAGTGGAGCTGGTCGGTCGAGGAGAAGGAGCAGATCTATGGAGTGCTCGCCGTCGCACTGCTCCTCGTCTTCATGGTCACCGCCGCTGTCTTCGAGTCGCTCCGACAGCCGCTCATCGTCCTGCTGACCGTCCCGATGGCGCTGATCGGGGTGTTCCTCATCTTCTTCTATACCGGCGCGTCGTTTACCCGCGAGGCCTATATCGGGGTGATTATGATGGGCGGGATAGTGGTCAACAACGCCATCCTGCTGGTGGACCACATCAACGCGCGGCGCCGCGAAACCGGCCTGCAACTCCACGAGGCCGTGCTCCAGGGCACGATGGAGCGCGTCAGGCCCATCCTCATGACCAGCGCGACTACCATCTTCGGACTGCTCCCGCTCGTACTCTTCAGCGATTACGCCGACGCCAACATCTGGAATGCACTCGGCTATGCGCTCATCGGCGGGCTCGCGAGCTCTACCTTTCTGGTTCTTACCGTGTCGCCGGCGCTATACCTGTTGTTCGAGCGGCGGAGGGAGCGGAAGCGGGTCGGTAGAGAGCAGACCGCGACGATACCCGCGGGGATGCAGGAGGCGGGGACGTGACGATTATGTAGTTCGGACGCGAAGCGATAATTGCAGAGCTGAAATGAGATGGCCGACCACCGGCTGGTCGCGACGTCACCTATAAATCAGGGCGTCAGGAGGTTGACCATTAGCAGGCACGAGGCCCAGAAGCCGGAGGTCGACCAACCTGAAATTCGCGCAAGTTTCGCACCAGGTTGCAGTGATTTGCTGGTTTTCTGGTGGAGGTCAATCCTAAGTCCTACGCGGGTATATGCCACCAGCATCACCCTGGAAATCGAAAGATTACCGCAGAGTCGGAGAGGACGCAGAGGGTCGGAAGTTCAGGGTCTACAGTGGGCGAATACCCTATTTATCGACGCGGCTCCTATGAATGAAATACGGAATAAAGGAATCCCGCCCCCATGCTTCTCTGCGTCTCTCCGTCCTCCGCGGTAAATTTTTCCAAAGGACAGGCATATGGACCTAAAACGTCAATTATGTCGAAGATTATGGCTGCTGCCATTTTTACTTTGGGCGCCGATCTCCGCAGCACAAATCAACGGGCTCGAAAGAGCGCCTGAAATAGCGCATTGGGCGATCGGCTCCGGATCGCCCGTAATAATCGCTGTCCACGGAGGCCCTCTTCCTGGATGCGGATCGCGTGATTGAAATTAAGGGGATCACACCCCGTTTTCCTCTGCGTCTCTCCGTCTCTGCGGTAGACTTTCTACGTAAACCGCCCTCGCGCCATAACCGATCGCGCAGGAAAAGGCGGCAATATGTGGTAGAATACAACGGAGCTTGGGGTTGTAACTCAGCCGGTGTTCTGCTTTCGCGTTCGGCTTCGCACATATGCTAGAAGCACAGCGCTGATGCGACTCTGATATCCTCGGCCGCTTTTCTTGAAATGATCGAGCACTTCAGGGTCAAGTCGAATCGAGACAGGTACCTTCGGTCCGTCACCAGGCATAACAAGATCGGCCGTGGAAAGCTCCGCATCCGTCCAGAGCGGGTTGTCCGAGTCGGTCGTAGCGTTCGCCTCGATTTCCTGCTCACTCATACTATGCAGTCTTGTCCAATCAGTCCTGCCCTGGTCCTTTTCAGCGAGCGAACGCCTCGTAATATGCCTGTCTCTCATTCTTTTGTGCCCTCCGTGCCGAGATGATCCGGCGGTATTTTCCACGCGGGGTGTAGATGATTGCGATCTCGATGCCTCCCATCAGGCCGATTGCCTTCCACCGCTCCTCTCTAGTGCGGTCGGATCTCAATTCCAGCATCGGCCCGGTGAAGATTGAAATCGCATCAGCAAAGTCGATCCCATGCTTCTTCAGATTCGCTTCTGCTTTCAGGTCGTGCCATTCAAAATCCATGCATGACCCTCGAAGTATATGCGCATGTATATACAACCGCAATAGTGGGCTTCCAGCAGGGCATGAACCGCATGTCTGTCAAGCATTCGAAGCATCCTCCTCCGCCTCCGACCGAGGGATCAACAGCCCTACGGGAACGGCGGAAACTTAGGTCAGAATGACCCCGGATGGCGACAGAATTTAGAGAGGATCAGCGACATCTTAAAGAGAACTCACATGCCCCATGTTTCTCTGCGGCCTCTCCGTCCTCTGCGGTAAACTCATTAATGGTTCGAGCGGCGAACAGCTACGTCGGCGAAAAGAGGTGCGCAGGGGAAAAGCCTAGCTGGTTGGTTCCCGGCCCACCCTATACCGCACTACATACGGCACCTCGAGCTCGTCCTCGATCACGCCCCAGACCATGTCCCGTTGTGCGGCGAGTATCTCCAGCTTAGCGGGAGCCGACAGCTCAGCGATGATATCGCCATCTACATCGAATACGATCCATTGCACAGTCTCTGAACCCAGGCCGTCGCGCCTGAGCCAGATCGTGCCGTCGCGCCCGACCTTGAGTTCAGTGATCGGAGCCTGGAAATCCGGGATAGGTATGGAGTCCCTCAAGGCCTGCTCCATCTCCGGGCGGTCAATACCAACCGGTAGCATGCCCAGAAACTCAGAGTGCATTTCAACCACATCGAAGTATCCTCCAGGCACAGGCTTCGGCGTGTACCTGAAGCGGCGGTCGAAGATAGTGTCATTAGCGGAGCCATACTTCTGAAGCCTGAAGAAGCCTTCTTCCGGATCGGTCGGTAGGGGGCGATGTACGATGACGACGCTGGTATCCGCCGGCGATATGTCCCAGAGGGAATAGCTCTCGACAGGATAACGAGTGTAAAGGGTGAGCTGATCAGTTCGAATCAGGAGTGTTGCACTCTTGATCGAGACCGTACCGAGGGTATCCAGGATGACACCCGCGCGATCCATCCGAAGGATCGGGAGCGATTCCACCGGTCCCGGATTGCCGATAAGGGGTGTGGCGACGATAGTTCCGTCAGAAAGCATCCTGCGCGGCGCCGTAGGTCGTGACGACTCCTGCACCATCGCGCCATTGAACCCGAATGTATGGAGATTTTCTCCAGCGGCATTGAACAGGTTCACCCGAAACTGGGAGAAATCGACAACCCACAACGAATCCGCTCTCCACCCGAGTTCTCTGACAGATCGAAACTCACCCGGCCCGCCGCCTTCAGCGCCGATCGTGCGGACGAACTCGCCGTCTGAATCGAAGACGCGGACCAGCTTGTCCATATCCTGGCCGACGTAAATCGAGCCATCTTCTCCTATTGCCAGATCGGACACTCTCGTGAGGGTATAATTCGGACGATCGAAGCTGCCAATTCGTAGCTCCTCTACGAGTGTCCAGCTTTCGCGCGGGCTCTGGGCATCTAATGCCGAGGGCAGAAATCCCAGGATTAGCAGAACCTGCATCCATCGGAAAAATGGTGCGATGAGCGTGAAGGACATGGCGCTCCGGCGCTGGGGATTCCAACTTATCCTTAACGATCCGGCACTAATAGGATTTGATGAGTGCGGGGCAGATGTCAACCTTTTCGTCTCTCCTACGGACGGAGAAAGATGAACCGCAGCCGGTACATGCCAAGGGCATCGAGCTGCGCAAGTGAAGGATAACCGCAGAGTACGGAGAGACGCAGAGGGTCGCAAATTCAAGGTCTACAGTGGGCGAATGCCCTACTTTATTGATTCGGGTCCCATGAATCACACCCCATTTTTTTCTCTGCGTTCTCTCCGTCTCTGCGGTAATCATTTGACTACACTATCACGGCGTAAACTAATGTTGTAATCAACTTGGGTGCACCGGTGCATGAAGCGACTCCGCTGACCCGCAAATGGACGGCCAGCTAACTCTGGTGTAAGTTCTAGCCTATCGTCGTAATTCTGAATTTAGCCGTTGGAAGATCGGAGCGACGACAGAATTGTTCCGGTTCAAACCCCGCCACCATTGCAGCAGCGCAATCACCCCATCACCCCCTTCCTCACCCCACAGGAGTCGACATGATGTCCCCGATATCCAGAGCCCTGAGCACCCCAGCCGCCCTGATGCTGCTCGGGTCATGCGAGGCCGAGGAGATCCCGGCCTCGAACGCACCACCACCACCGCCAACGACTGCCACCGTGGAGCTCCGGATCGGCACGCTGAGTGGCGCGGAGCCTTACATCTTTGGCCGGATCTCGGGTGTCGCGCTCGACGAGACAGGGCGAATCCTGATTGCTGACGATCAGGCTGACGAGATTCGTGTCTTCTCGCCGGAGGGTGAGCACCTTTACACGTTCGGCGGCAGCGGCGCGGGGCCGGGCGAGCTATCCGCGCCGTGCTGCATAGCCTTTGGCCCGGAGGGCGATCTCTGGGTGCGCGATGGCGGGAATGCGCGGTACAACCGGTACTCGCTCACCGATTCTGCGGTGAACTACGTCGACCTCACGCGAATGTCGCACAGCGATGTGAACTTTTTCGCACCGACAACATTCGACCGGAAGGGTCGGCTGATCGACATCGGCCATTCGAACGACCCGGCGACGGGGGCGATGCGGATGATCCGTTTCCATGTAGATTCGTTCGGCGCTGTCGCGAATCAGGACATCGTGCACACTCCTCCGGACGACAGCGTCGGGGTGTACAAGGTCAGATCTGAGACAGAGAACGGCCATGTGACGCGTTACCTGTATCAGCCGTACGGCCCAACCCAGCTGATCGCGCATGCGCCCGGCGGTGGATGGGCGGAAGGGATAAGCTCGAGATATCGCATCGCATGGCACCATCCGGATGGCTCGACGCAAACGATAGCGCGTCCGGCGGTGACCTCAGGCCCCGAGCTCTCCGCCGACGAGCGTGCGTCTGCCGAGGAGCGCATGGATTTCTACATAGAGCAGTTCGGTGTGGCACGATTTCCGTTCGACGTCCCCGAAAACAAGACACCGCTCCATGCGCTGCACTTCGATCAGCTCGGTCGCCTCTGGGTGGAGCTGAGCGTTCCGGATAACCAGCCGCGGGAGGCAGATGTATTCGACGCGGAGGGCACACACGTTGCCACGGTGCGCTGGCCTGACAATGTTTCTTTGCGCGCGATCTACCCCGCCCGTAATGTGGCACTCGGAATTGCCGTCGATTCCATGGGCGTGCAGCGCGCGGTGCGGTTAAGGCTCCCTCAGGCAGACACTGGCCTCGCGCTTGCGTTCTGAGAGGACGCGCGCATCAACCACGACTCCATACAGATGGTGTACAGATGAGGTTACGCTCCGCTCTGCCGCTACTGGTGTTTACCGCGGCCGCCTGCTCTGATGATTCGCCAGTAAGCCCCTCCGCGACCGAGTCGACGGCGCTATTCTCCTGCCTGCTGGGTGAGCCGCAGGAGCTCGCGGTCGGTGAGGTTCTCCAACGCGAGGGTGCCGACGCGGCGAGTTTCTGCCTCGGCGGGGGAAGTGACGGCGCCGAATACGTTTACGTCCCGTTCTTCGCCTCCAGTGAGGGAACCGCGAACGTAAACGTCGAGGTCACAGGCGGCGGGTTGATAGCGGTGACCGGGCCGCCAGACCCCGCGCTCGCGCCGCGACCGGCACTAGGAAGCGCTGGAGGGAGGGACTGGCGACCGAACGAGCGCTTCCATCACCGGCTGCGCGAGCGGGAGATCCGGGAGATGACGCCACTCATCCCGGCCGCTCAGGCCGCGAGAAGGTCGCGGGCTCGGATGCCGGCGGTAGCGGCGGCGGCACCATCGATCGGGCAGCTGCTCGATCTCAATACATCCACATCGTGCAACGTGCTGGATATCCGTACCGGCCGGATAGTCGCAATCTCCGAGAATGCCGTTGTGGTCGCCGATACCGCGAACCCCGCAGCCGGATTCAGCGCCGAGGACTTCGAGGATTTCGCGCTGCGCTTCGATACCCTCGTGTACCCCGTAAACGAGGAAAATTTCGGGGCACCGACGGACATCGACAACAACGACCGCGCGATAATCTTCTTCACACGCGCGGTGAACGAGCTGACGCCACCGAACTCAGATTCGTATATAGGAGGATTTTTCTGGGCGGGCGATCTCTTTCCAAGAGAGGATACTGAACGGCTGGAGGGCTGCGTAGGAAGCAACTATGCCGAGATGTTCTATCTGCTCGCGCCCGATCCCAATGGCGTCATAAACGGAAACGTGTTCCCTACCAACTTCGTACGGCAGGCGACGGTGGGTGTTATCGGCCACGAATTCCAGCACCTCATCAATGCTTCGCGCCGTCTATACGTGAATAATGCCTTCGAGCTAGAGGAGGTTTGGCTGAACGAGGGCCTGAGCCATATCGCGGAGGAGCTGCTTTTCTATCATGTGAGTGGCCTTTCGCCGCGGCAGAACATCGACCTCGAGGCGCTCAGGTCCTCCGATCGGGTCCTGGACGCGGTGAACACCTACCAGATCGCGAATCTGAGTCGCTATGCCACGTACCTGGAGAACCCGGACGAGGAATCGCTGCTGGGCGAGGACAACCTGCCCACCCGCGGGGCGAGCTGGGCGTTCATGCGCTATACGGCCGACATGAAGGATGGGCCTGACGCGCCGTTCTTCTTCGACGTAGTGAACTCTCGTGTGGCAGGTGTAGAGAACCTCCGGGAAGTGCTGGAAGCTGAACCGATCGACCTTATGCAGGATTGGACGGTGTCTGTCTACACTGACGACGCCGTCGAAGGGATACCGTCGCAGTTCACCCAGCCCAGCTGGAACTTCCGCGACATCATGGTGGTGTTCTCGGATGATGAGCAGAGCTTCCCCCTCGAGGTCATCAACCTCGAGTCTACCACGGAAACCACGCTTACCTTAAAGGGCGGAGGCGCCGCGTTCCTGCGCTTCGGTGTGGGTGCGAGCGGGCGTGCCATCCTGAACACAACTTCCGACGATGAGATCCCGGCGGCTTCCCTGCGGATTTCAATTGTGAGGACTCACTGATATGAGACGAATTTCCGCGGTCCTGACGGCCACCATCGCGCTCTCACTCGGTTCCGCTGCGGACGCCGCGGGCCAGGTCTGTATGGGCAACGCAACACCCGAGGGCGATTGGGGCGTTCAGGCAATCGGCGGGCTCTTCAAATACGATTTGCGCGATGAGGTGACCGGTGTGGATCTGGGGGTCGAGGGCACGGCCAACCTCGACGGTCCATTGGCCGCCACCGCCGCATACACGATGCGGATGCCGGAGAGCGGCGACCTCCATATCCAGGTGGCCCGCGCAGGTCTCACGCTGGGAGTCCCGCCCTCGTTGTTGCCGCTGCCGATTCCGCTGGCGATATGTGCATACGCCGGCGTGGGCTTCTCGAGCGGCAATCAGGAATCCAGCGAGTCGGATTTCACGAGCACTGCGTTCCCGGTGGGTGTCGGCATAGGCATCCCGATCCAGGTAAGTCCGGCATTGACACTCTACCCCGCGATAACCCCGCAATACATCTTCGCCAACGTCGAAGGTGAGGTCATCGGCTTCCCGATAGAGGAATCCGACGACGCCTTCGCGATCGAGATCGCCACAGGCTTCAGCTACGGCCGGGTGATAGGAAGCGCCAGCGTTTTCCTCTCGGACCTCGCCCCCGCCCTCGGCGCAACGCCGTTTCCAAGCAGGTTGATAGCGCTGAAGGTTGGGGTGGGGATGTAGGGGCACCCCTTGTGGGTGCCCTGCCAGGGCGGGCACAAGGCCCGCCCCTACAGGTCATCCCAATTCATTATCGCATTCCAAACGAACGCAAAATTCCCGTGCGACTGGTATCGATGCAACGGGTTGAATCCGAAGAGAAGTATCTTTCCTTCGCCGACGGGTGCCTCGATGATCGCGGGTTCGCCGGATAGTTCTTCCGGATTCTCTACCAGTCCGCTCATGAATACGCTGTCGGTTGGTGCGTAGCGTAGGAGGACGTTCTCCTCCATCTCGTCGGAATCGCTGAAGTAGGGGCCGAAGCGGTGATAGAGCGGCATGCGGTCGCCGTACCCGTACATAATCGGGCTGAGCGGCTTCTCCGTGACACCTCGTACGATCGAGCCTGGCACGAACAGTGAGCTCGGCGGGTCCAGCGAGACCTCGCGGACAAGGCCGAATTCCACGGGTAGCGTGCTGGCGGAGCCGAGCGTGATGAATGTACCGCCGGTCTCTACGAAATCCCGCAGCGCCGCGAGGCCGTTGTAGCCCATCCCACCAGTCATATCCTCCGTGCTATCTGGGAATCCGTGCGTCGGGTACTCGGCTGTGCGCGTATATGCGAGCGGGCCGTGCTCGGGATCGACACCCTGGAAGATTTCCTTGCCGTCGGCGCCCCCGCCCTGTGATGGGAAGACAATGACATCGAACTGCGCCCGCAGGTCCATCTCCCCGATCTTATCCTCACCGACGTAGTTGTACGGCACGCCCATCTGATCGAAGGCATAGCGTGCCCATCCACCATCCTGCGTGTTACGCCACGAGTGCAGGATGGCTATGCGCGGCAGGTCCATCTCGTGGCGGGTGACCTCCTGGACCTCGGAGTCGTCTGCCGAGCGGACAGTGAGGCCGTGATTCGCGACGATCTGAGCCATCCGATCCTCGGGTATGGCACTCGCCTGAATCAGCCACGCTCCGGGCGCCACGGTCCGGTCATCGACCAGGAGTGTGTCCTCGGCGGCCCAGACGGGCGCATCACCCAGAGCGTACCGCGCGGTTATCGAATGCGCCGATGCCTCCGGGACTACCACGTACCAGTCGGCGCCACCGTCGGTAGCAAGGGTACCAGGGATAGCGATGGTTTCCGTGGCCTCGTGCATCTCCAGATCCTGAACGGCCGGATCATCTACTGTGGCGACCTCGATATTGAACATGTAGGGGAAAGTCCAGCCGACATCGTCGTACGGGCGCGGCGCATCGGCGGGGAAGTTCTGGACCTCCATTATCATCTTCACAAAATTCCTGTAAGGCTGATCCATCCTGACGACGTAATCGCCTTCTTCGACCGTGACCTCACCGAAGTCGCCTGAGTCTTCCGCCTGATGCACCTCAATTCCCTGCCGCCTGAGGAGGTTGAGCATGTACTCCACGTCGTCGCGGCGCGGCTGGTCCACCGGTACCACATAGGCGTAAGGCGCCTCGGTCATACCCGCGTCGAGCGAGTTGTTGACTTTGGTCCAGTACTGGTCCATCACCTGGTGGCGGTTCCTGGCTACCAGTGAAAGGACTGAGAGGACGCCGCTCTCCATATAATTGGTATTGTTGCGGAGCGACCACATAGTTGTGTCGCGCGGCGGAAGCGGGCGATACCACTCGATGCCCGTGGATCCCTCGCCGAGCGTGCGCTGCATGGTATTCGGAACGCTGTTGCCGAACGTTTCGTAGAAGCGGCCAACCGCGTTCCTGGTGTTGGTTACCCAGAGCAGGTATCCCGGATACCAGCCGTCGTAATAGCCGTGCGTCCAGACGCCGGGCATCCCCTTGGCCGTGAGATCGGTGACTTCGTAGTTCGCCATCCATTGCCACTCGCCAATGGCTATCGGGTCGATGTTCGGGTTGTAGGGACCGGTTCCGGTAGAGACGTACAGATACGGAACCGACTCGTGAAGGTCGTGGCCCAGCGGGTATTTCCACTCGTTGAAGAGATCCACGAGCTCCTGTGTGAGCCGCGCCGAGAGCTGAAGGCCGTCGCGGTTGTTATCGTGGAAGATGTACTTCCCCCAGTACGGGGGACCGGGAACGCGGTCGTCCTCATGGAAGGTGTTCTGGTTGTGCCGCCTATGCCAGTCCACCACCCGGTTGCGGCCGTCCGGCTCCGCGACAGGCACTATGAAGACCACGACGCTGTCGCGGATCATCTGAATGGTGGGATCGTTGGATACTGCCAGTCGGTATGCCAGCTCCATGACCATCTCGGGCGGACCGGTTTCCGTGGAATGCAGACCCGCGTAGAAGGTGTAGACGGCTGGCAGGTCGTCTATGAGGCGCTGCGCCTCGGCATCGGTTGTTACGCGCGGGTCGGCGAGAGCGTTGAGGCCGCTCTTTATCTCGGCCAGGCGCGCGAGGTTGCGCTCACTCCCCACCTTTACGAGAGCCAGGTTATTGCCCTCCTCGGTCTCGCCGAGGAGATCGAAAACCACGCGCGGCGTGCTCTCATCGAGTGCCCGGAAGTACTCGTAGATGGCGGGAACGCGATGCAGGTTTCCCGGCTGACCAATAGGCGCACCGAAGTGGTCGGAGGGCGATACGACCTGCGGATCCTCTATCAGATAGTCCACCATGGCATTGGTGTACTCCGGCATGGTCGTCCAGGAGCGGATCAGGCGGGTTCCTTCCACGTTGATCGGCTGTCCCCACGGCGTGGTCGCGGGTATGGGAATGTCCGCGGCCCAGTCGAATGTTTGCGGAACGATTTCGGTGCCGATACTAAGAGTCTCATCGGCGAGCTCGCTCTGCTGCGCCACGGCCAGGGTGGGAACCATCAAGAGCGTTGCGAATACAACACGGGTTCGCATTTGAATCCTCTCCTTGTCGGATGACTATTCGGCGGCGCGGGGATGTTGAACACAGTGCGGCGAATGAGGTCGTCGCGCAAGGCGATACATGCGTGAAGGTCGGAGCGGTAGGGGTTGCGGCCCCGACATACTGCGTACAACTTTCGCGCGCTCGTTTTTAAGGTCTCAGAAACCAGCAGCTGGAGTAAGTGTGGTCGATTCGACAGATCTGACGGGGGCTCGTTGGCTCCTTCGTCGCCTGGCGGGAGCCGCGGCGGTGGGCGGACTGCTTGCTACAGGGACAGTGACGCACGCCGGGCCAGTCGCGCCGGCGCCTCTGATGGCGGCGGAAATGACAGTGGTAGTGGATACCGTTCCGAGCTCTCCGCTGCATTTTCGCAGGGTCGGCCTTCTCGAGACCGAATATCTCGACAGGGTGGTCGAGGCAGCGCAGAAGATGAAGGGTTCCAACGCGTCCGCGCAGGTCACACAATTCGCCCGCAGGTATGACATCCCCGAAGATCTGGCGCGCACCATCCGTGATATAGCGAGCGCGGAAGGAATTGACCCCGAGCTGGCATTCCGCCTCGTGTATACGGAGAGCAGATTCAATCCGCGCGCGCGCGGCCCTGCCGGCGCGCTGGGTCTGATGCAGCTCATGCCGTCCACCGCACGGTGGTTGGACCGCTCGCTTCGCACGGAGGCGCAGATACTCGAACCGAAGGCCAATTTGCGGGCCGGGTTCGGATACCTTTACGATCTCATAAGGCGCTATGAAGGGGATGTACGCCTGGGGCTTCTGGCGTACAATCGCGGGGAGGGCACTGTCAACAGGGCGCTGCGGAACGGGCGTGATCCGGAGAACGGATACTCCCGTAAAGTGCTTGGTACAGGCGAGAACAGATACGAGGGCGACGGCCTGATAACTTCGCGACGCTAGCCGCTCAGCTCGGCTGACCTATGCCACGCGCGTGGATGCTCGGAACTGAGCGCTCACCGGGCCGACCGAAGTCCACGCGATAGAAGTAGCCCTGGCCGTCCAGATCCTTCACCTCCTCAGGACTGATCCCCAGCGGCCCATCCGCCCCCAGAACGCGGACATCTCGGTTCGCCTCCTGCTCGCGCGCGACGAAGACCATCGCCATCCGCTCCGCGCCGGGCGAGCCCTCGCGCAGGATAGCGGGTGATGAATCCTCGATCAGCTTGGCCAGCGGTTCCATCACCCCATCCGCACCCGTAGGCTGGCCGTGCTCGGGCCGGCAGATTGTCGCCTTCGGCTCGCCGCGCTCGATGAATTCTATCACTGCGTACGCCATCATCTACCTTTCTTGCCGTCTATACCAGGGCCGCGCCATCGGCCGATTTAGCGTAATTCTCGAACCTGCGGATTCGCTCGTCGATATTCTTGCCAAGTCCATCCAGCAGCACCCGCGCCTCACGCAGTAGCTGCAGCTGGTCCTCCACGTCTTCCTGCGTGCCCACCCGCTTGAGGGTCCGCTTGAGGTAGATCAGCTCCGGATACAGTTGCGCCGCGGTCCTCGATCGCCACTGGTCGATCGTCGCGAAATGGCTCCAACCGCTCTGAGCCGTCTGCACTAGCACATCACCCGTACGGGTACACTGGATGTACTCGCGGCCCTCGTCGTCGAGACCGATGCGCGTGAACTTGTCAGGTAGCCGTTCATGTTTCATCGTGACTCCTCCTCGCGGTGGGGGTACCGTGGGCGTATGAGAACGGCGGACCCGATTGCTTCGGGGCCGCCGCTCCAGCAGATCCTGCAATTGTCCCCGAGGTCAGTCCGCCTGCCAGTTGCTGCGATACTCCTGTTCGGCCTGGCCGAGCGCCGTCCAGCCGTGCACCTCTGATTCCTCGAGCGACACGCGCGGAATACGGCGTGTGGGCCAGGGAATCGTAGGGCTGTCGATGGGACCGGCGTACAGCCCGAGAGTAGCCTCCACAATGGCGTCTGCGGCAAGCTCGCGCTCGCGCTCGTCCATCCGGGAAAGGATTTCCAGAGTACGCCGCGTGCCGCGGGCGTATGCGTCGGCGAGGAATGTCGAGTACTCGCGCTCAAGCCGGCGACTGGGCAGGTCACCCGCGCGACCAAGCAATGCGCGGAGCGCCTCCGGCTCGTCCGTAAGGCCGCGCTCCAGGAGGATACTGGCCACCTCAGGCCACCGGCTCTCCTCCGGCTCGACGCCGCCCAACCATAGCTCCGTATCCAGCTCATCCAGCAGGTCGTCCAGATCCATAGCCTTCCAGGCTTCCACTACTGGGTCCACAGGGGCCGGCTTGTCAGGATCGGGTTCGAAGGTCGAGCGCATCTCGTCCGGCGTTACCACCTTACGCTCAACGTGCTCGCCACCGATGATGATCACCTCGGTGCCGATCTGCACGTTGTGGAATAGCCGCATCGCGTACTTATTCGCCAGCCTTATGCAGCCGTGCGAAACTCGTTGGCCGAGAAGCTCCGGTTTGTCGGTTCCGTGAATCGCCAGGTCGTGTCCTATGTATACCGCTGCGTCACCCAAGCCACCGGGGAAATACCGCTCCTTGGAGTCGGGCGGCGGTACCGGCAAGCCATTCTCCACGTAAAACCAGTCAGGCGCTATCCAGGCCGGGTTCAGCTCCTTGAACTGCACATTGTAAATGCCCCTGGGCGTATCGAAATCCCAGGCGCGTTCGTCACCCTCCATACGGAAACCGGTTCCGGTTCCTATCGGAGCAGACCAGAGCGTGAGGTCGCCCTGCTTGAAGTGTAGGATGTTCGTGTCCAGATCGATGACAACCGCATAACGCCCACGATCCAGCGCCGTGGACCGGTGCTCAGACGATCCTGACCCGTCGCTCATGACCAGCTGAGTGCTCTGCGCGGCGGCAACCGGAGGCGAATGGATCGATCCCGCACCAAGCCCCATGAGGGCTGTCAGTACCGGTATTGCGAAGCGAAAAGATCGACTCATGACTGAATATCGGGAATCAGGCGAGAATATAATCATAAATAGACGTGCGAAGTGTTTATTTGCAACCCCTATGCCACCTTCACACTCTACCAAATACTTCTATTTCCCCGCGCGCGTACGAGGGCGCGCGACTTCAACTACTTGTATCCGCTACCGCTCGTAAAGGTCCCGTTGCTGGAGCCTCGACGACCCTGCCCGGAGCGAGGAACAGGAAGCGGGCGGAAACAGCGTGCGGAGGCAGGTTCCAGAGTGTTGCGACCGCGCAACGGTACATTTCTAATTGAGGCGCGTAATACGTCGAACGCTTCGCCAGTTCTGCTGCATCGCCGGCTGGTATCCGATCGGTCTTATAGTCCAGGATGTCCGCTCGGGTAACCACCCCCTGTTCATACGAGAGGACGAGCCGATCGATTACACCCTCGATGAGCCGATCGTCGTCGCGGTAGACGAACGGAGTTTCGTGCTCGACGGTCGCGCCCTCACCATACTCCGACCGACTGAGTGCGCGCGCGATCTCCGGAACAGCGGCGGCGGCTTTGAAATCCGAGATGAGCGAGTCCAGATCGTCGTCGGGGAGGTGGCCGTGTTCGCGTGCGATGATTCGCAGCTCGTCGTCGCTGGGCAGCCCGTCCTCGATCCACCCGACCCGCTCGAACCATGCGTGGGTGATGGTACCGCGTTCGGCACCAGCGAACTCCAGCCTGAGTAGCGACCTCAGATCCACCATGGGTCCACCCGCCAGATCGGAGGGTCTGACGCGCGGAAGCGCCCGCGACCGCCGCGAAGCTTTCCTGAGCAGAACAGGCGGGGTGCCCGAAATTGACTGAGCGCCCGCTTCACGAGGTCGTTCAGCTTCGGTATGCCGACCCTCATGTGCCTCGAACCATCGCGGATCACCGGCAGCGAGGAGGACGTCGCCCTCCCCCGCGGGATCGCCTGCGCCGATGGCCGCACGCAGCAGGCGGGCTGGCGTTTTCGACTTTCCCATACCGCGGGCACCGTCGGGCTTGACCAGTATGTGGACGGCGTGCCGCGCGCGGGTCATAGCGACATAGAAGGCGCTCAGCGCGTCGCGAAGCTGCGCTGCCTCGGCCTGCGCCATGGCGGCAGACAGTTCCGGCACTTCATCGAACAGAGGCCTTACGTGCTGGGGAACATAAGGGAATATCCTGGCGACAGGATCGGTAGGTGTCGGACGGTACGCGAAGGGCTTCAGTGAGCCACGCGTCAGGGGCTCGTCGAGTTCGGGGAGTATGACGGCGTCGAACTCGAGACCTTTCGCCTGGTGCACCGTCATGACCCGAATAGCGGCTGTCGTGGGATCTTCGACCCGCTCGACCTCCACTCGCCTGACGAAATCCGATGCGCGAAGGGTGGCGTCCGGGTCGAAGCGGAAAGCGAGCTCCACGAGCTGACTCAGGCGCCGGCGTTCGCGCGTGTCGCAGGCACTTTGAAGTTCGGGTGTGAGCCATGCTAACGTGTTGCCGTACCCATCGTCGATAAGACGCTGGCGGAAGCTGTGCGAAAGCCGCGACGCCGCGGCGGCATCAGTGTAGTCGGTGAACTTGACGGCCGCGCCTACGGGCGTATTCGCCACATGGTACCGCGCCAGGGTGTCGCCCGGATGATCGGCCAGTCGGAAGAGCGCCAGCACAGACGCAACTGCCGCCGAGTCGGTGAGTGGATTGCCACCCTCCTCGCTAGCGGGCACGCCGAGCC
>DASSKB010000016.1:0-4502 GCA_035690925.1 Longimicrobiaceae bacterium | reverse complement strand
GTGATGGCCGGCGCGGGCGAGATCGACCCGTAGAAGGACTGATCTCCGCCCCGCGCACCACTTTCGCACTTTCGCACTTTCGCACTTTCGCACTTTCGCACTTTCGCACTTTCGCACTTTCGCACTTTCGCACTTTCGCACTCCCGCACTCCCGCACCTGGCACCTCGCACCTGGCACCTGGCACCTCGCACCTCGCACCTCGCACTCGTAGTTAAACCGTGCCGTACGTTTCCTTTTTGAACACCGCCGCGGCGCCCACAACGCCGGCGGTCCCCGGCAGCACGGCGGATACAATCTGGCAGCGTTCCTCTGCGGAGCGGAAAGCGCGACGGCGGACTTCAGCGCGTAGCGGTGTGAACAGGTGATCCCCTGCCCTGGTGACGCCACCTGCGATCACGACCATCTGCGGGTTCAGAAAATTGATGATATTGGCGACACCGGCGCCGAGGAACCTGGCGGTATCCTTCATTACCTCGGTAGCGTACGGATCGCCCTGGACAACACCTTCGTAGACGGTTGCCGCGGTGATGTCTTCGAGCTTTCCGCACACGATGTCGGTGAGGATGGTTTCTACACCGGTCTCAATTCCCTCGACGGCGCGCAGGGCTATGGCGGGACCGGAAGCGTAGGCCTCGAGGCAGCCGTAGTTGCCGCATTTACACTTTCGACCGTTGGAATCGATGGTAGTGTGACCGATCTCACCTGCGACATCTGACACGCCGTGGTATATCTCACCCTGGAGGACTATTCCCCCACCTATCCCCGTCCCGAGGGTGAGGCCCACGAGGGTATCGACATCACGGCCGGCACCGAGCCACCACTCCCCATAGGTGGCGCAGTTGGCGTCGTTGTCCAGCGTGGCGGGGAGCTCCACGGCATTCGAGATAAGGTCGCGAAGCGGGAAGTTGCGCCAGCCGAGGTTGGGCGTGTTGATGACCATTCCAGCGGCACGGTCGAGGGGGCCGGGCGAGCCGATCCCCACGCCGGCTACGTGCGAGCGATCCCCGCCGTCCGCGGTCACCTCGGCTATCGCGGCCTCGACCATGTCGACCATGCGATCCACGACGAATTTCGGACCGCGGTGCGATTCGGTCGGGAGACTCCTGAGCGCGTGTACCTCGCCGCCGCTCATGGGCAGCACGCCCACGACTATGTTGGTGCCTCCCAGGTCGACGCCTACGATCCACCGTTTCGAATCCATATTGGCCTCCCCTGGCATCATCACCCTCCAACTTTGAGAACGGCCAGGAATGCCTCCTGCGGAATTTCCACCGAGCCGACCTGCTTCATCCGCTTCTTTCCTTCTTTCTGTTTCTCCAGGAGTTTACGCTTTCGGGTTATATCGCCGCCGTAGCACTTGGCAGTAACATTCTTGCGAATTGCGCGGATGGATTCGCGTGCGATTATCCGGTTGCCGATCGTGGCCTGGAGTGCGACTTCGAACATCTGACGGGGGATGAGCTCCTTGAGCTTCTCCGCCATCGCGCGACCGTACTCGTAGGCTTTGTCTTCGTGGATAATAACGCTGAAAGCATCGATCTCGTCGCCATTGATCAACATATCCAGCTTCACCAGCGGATTGCGCCGGTACTCGTCGAGCTCGTAATCGAAAGACGCATATCCCCGCGTCGCGGATTTGAGACGATCGTAGAAATCCAGCACGATCTCAGCCAGCGGAAGCGCGTAGGTAAACTCGACGCGCTGGGGATCGAGGTAGCTCATGCCAGAGAACTCGCCACGGCGTGTATGGCAGAGCTTCTGGACGCCACCGATGTAATCGGCGGGGCAGACGATTCTCGCTCGGACGTACGGCTCCTCGATGCGGTCTATCTTGGTTCTATCGGGTAGCGCCGACGGGTTCTCGATAAGGATTACATCGCCGTTCGTCACCACCACGCGGTACTCCACGTTGGGAACGGTGGAGATGAGGCTCAGGTTGAACTCACGCTCGAGGCGCTCCTGAACGATCTCCATGTGCAGGAGGCCCAGGAACCCGCAGCGGAAGCCGAACCCCAGCGCCAGCGAGGTCTCAGGCTCATAGAACAGTGACGCGTCGTTCAGGCGAAGCCGCTCGAGAGCGTCGCGAAGCTCCTCATACTGGTCGGTGTCCGTCGGGTACAGGCCGGAGAACACCATTGGTTTGACTTCCTGGTACCCGGGCAGCAGCTCGTCAGTGGGGTTCTCGGCCGATATTATGGTGTCACCGACCTTAGTATCCGCGACCCGCTTGATAGCTGCGGTCAGGTACCCGACCTCGCCGGTACCGAGTTGCGGGACCTTGAAATGGCCCAGCTGGAGGTAACCTACGTCGTCGATCTCGTATTCGGCGTCGTTGGAACCGAAGGCGATGGTCATGCCAGGTTCAAAAACTCCATCGACCACCCTGATGCTCGGGATCGCGCCGCGGTATTTATCGTAGAATGAATCGAATATCAGGGCACGCGGCGGCGCGTTGGGATCGCCCTCCGGTGGGGGCACCCTGCTGACCATCGCCTCGAGAATATCCGGCACTCCGAGCCCGGCTTTGGCTGACGCGAGGATGACGTCATCCGGGTCGACGCCCAGCAGGTCCACCAGCTCGTCGCGGCGACGCTCAGGTTCTGCGCCCGGCAGGTCGATCTTATTCAGGACGGGTATGATCTCCAGACCAGCGTCGAGGGCCAGGAAGAGGTTCGACAGAGTTTGAGCCTGCACCCCCTGGGATGCGTCCACGACCAGTATGGCGCCCTCGCAGGCAGCCAGCGATCGGGAGACTTCGTAGGTGAAGTCGACGTGGCCGGGGGTATCGATGAGGTTGAACTGATACGTCTGGCCATCCTGCGCGCTATAACTCATGCGGACAGCGTTCAATTTGATGGTGATGCCGCGCTCCCGCTCCAGCTCCATCGAGTCGAGAACCTGCGCTTTCATCTCGCGCCCCTGCAGGGTGCCCGTCATCTCCAGCATCCTGTCCGCCAGGGTGGATTTGCCGTGATCGATGTGCGCCACGATGCAGAAGTTTCGGATATGCTCAATACGCAAGGTTATCTCGTATAATGCAGTAGTTCAGTGCGTCTCATGGATGGTGAAGATAGCACGTTCATGCGGATCGGTGAAAGCCCCGGCGCCTGGCGGGAAAGTTGCCAGCATACGGCACGAATTAAAATTTTCCAGGCTCATCCCATAAGGAATTCGCAAGATGAAGAAGACGATCGCCAGAGCATTCGGTCTCATTGTGCTCGCGACAATGGTTACAACAGTGCCCGCCACCGGTCAGGTCCCGCTAACGCCGCGCGCGCTGGGGATGGGCGGTGCCTTCATAGGCGTGGCACGCGGACAGGAGGTGATATTCCTCAACCCGGCGAATCTCGGTCTGCCCGGCACGCCACAATGGTCGCTCGCGTTCCCGCAGCTTACCGTTAAGGGAACGTTGCTCGGTCCGGATTTCGGCGACCTGCCCGACATCCAGAACTTCGATGAGGTCTCCAGCGCCAGAACGGAGGAGATCCTCGCCTCTATTCCTGAGTCGGGTACAGAAGCCACCTACGACTTTCGCTTTCCGGCTGTGGCCTGGCAGGTAGGGCACCTGGCATTAGGAGTATCTTACGGTTCTATCGGACAGCACACCGTAAGCAAAGATGTCGTCGAGTTGATATTCGAGGGATACGAGGAGAATCGCACCGACTACAGCGTGGGGAATACTTCCGGGTCGCGCGTGACCTTCTGGGATGTTGCCGCTGCGTACGGCAGGCGCGTGGGCCCGGTGAGCCTCGGTGTGACAGGGCACTACATTCACGGCGGTACCATCCTGCAATCCCGCCTGTTCGACCCCCGCATAGATGTAGCGGCGGCAGAGATCGACGTGGATTATATGTCAGTCTTCTCCCGAGGCGGAACCGGATTCGGTCTGGATGTCGGTGCTGCGTATATGCCGTTCGCCGGACTCACTGTGAGCGGAGCCATCAGCAACCTGTACTCCACGATGAGCTGGAACGAGGAGCTTATGGTGCGGGAGCTAACGCTTACACAGGAAGATTTCGATTCGCCCGAGCCGCTCGACATCCTGGATCGCTACGAAGACAGCGAACACGCTTTCGATGCCGGCACGGCCTCCCCCAGAGCTGTAAACACGGCGGACGGCCTCTACGATGACGCGAATTTCCCGGCTATCGCCCGGCTTGGCGCCGCGTGGCAGCCACGTCGCGGTACCCAGCTCGGCGTCGCCTTCAACAAGCAGCTAAGCGACGGGCGACTCAGCGGAGAGTGGGAGCAGAAGGCCGCTATCGGAGTGCAACAGAAGATCCCGCTGGTGACCCTGCGGGCAGGATACGCCACCAACCTCGACGACTCGAGCCTGCTGAGCGGCGGCCTGACCCTGGGCGTGCTCGAGTTCGGCGTGGCCAAGTTGAGCGCCGGCGACCTCAACGGCGCATCCCGCTCCGGTTGGATAGCATCATTCGGTGTGAACGTAGAGACCCCGCAAACGATAAATTAACTACGAGTGCGGAAGTGGGGGGGGGGG
>DASSKB010000015.1:0-12859 GCA_035690925.1 Longimicrobiaceae bacterium | reverse complement strand
CGACATCGGTTCCCCTTCGCTCCGGCTCAAAAGCAAGGAGGTCGCGCACAAGTCGCAGGGCGTTCCTCCTCCCTTTGGCGGGCGGAACGAACGCTTCGATCACATCCGTAAAGATCAGCAGGCCGACTCTGTCGTTATTGTGCATCGCAGACATGGCGAGCGTGGCTGCGACCTCGGCTATCATCGCCGACTTGAGGCGCACGCGCGTGCCCCAGCGTTGTGAGCCGGACATATCGACGGCAAGGAGGACCGTGAGCTCGCGCTCCTCGACGTAGCGTTTGAGATAGGGACGCCCGAGTCGCGCCGTGACGTTCCAGTCGATGCTGCGAACGTCGTCGCCCGGCTGATACTCGCGGACCTCAGCGAACTCGATTCCCTGCCCCTTGAAGATGGAGTGGTAATCGCCGCTGAAGCGGGAGTTCACCAATCGTCGGGTCCTGAGCTCGATTCGACGGACCTGCCGAAGTACTTCGCTCGGATCCGCGAGGGTGTGGGGACGTGACATGGAGTGAACCTTCCGGATCAGGGAACGTCGACGCTACCGAGAATTCGGTGAACAATGTCGTCGGCGCTCACTCCCTCCGCCTCGGCCTCGTAGGTGGTGATGACACGATGACGCAGCACGTCCAGCGCGATCTCTTTGACATCTTCCGGGAGGACGTGATCGCGCCCGCGCAACCAGGCGTGCGCTCTGGCACACGCACCGAGCGCCAGCGTCGCGCGCGGAGAGGCGCCAAACTCGATCAGCGGCACCAGATGCGGCAGGCCGCAGGTGCGGGGGCCACGTGTGGCGGTGACCAGATCCAGGATGTATTCGCCGATTCTATCGTCCAGATAGAGCCGGGAGATCTCGGCGCGCGCTGCAATAATATCCTCGGGTGTAGCAACCCGCGCGACCTCGATTGCATCAGTCCCGGAGAGGCGCCGTAGAATCTCTTTCTCGTCCTCGCGAGACGGGTAGCCGACAACCACCTTCAGGATGAAACGGTCCACCTGTGCCTCGGGCAGGGGATAGGTACCTTCCTGCTCGATGGGGTTCTGCGTCGCCAGCACCAGAAAAGGGTTCGGGAGGGCGAAAGTCTGTCCGCCCACTGTGACCTGGTGCTCCTGCATTGCCTCTAGCAGCGCCGCCTGCACTTTGGCGGGTGCACGGTTGATCTCGTCGGCGAGTACTATATGGGCGAAGATGGGACCGCGGTGGGGGATGAAATCGCCCGTATGGGCGTTGTAGATGACCGTTCCCACAACATCCGCAGGAAGCAGGTCTGGCGTGAACTGAATCCGCTGGAAGCTCGCGTCGATGGTTTCCGCGAGCGTTCGCACTGTGAGGGTTTTTGCGAGGCCCGGCACACCCTCCAGGAGAATATGCCCGCCGGTAAGCAGCCCGATAAGCAGGCGCTCGACCATGTGCTGCTGGCCAACGACGCGCTTGTGTACCTCGTCGGCTACTCGGGTGGGGAGGTCGCGCGCCTGATTCATGGTACTCCTGTTAAGCTCTGGTTTCGATCAATTACCTCTTCATCCGCTCGCCACGATCTTCACTGCGGAATACCCACGCCGCCAGGGCGCCGGGCCGGATGCGGCCAGTGCGCTGCCAACCTTCGATGTCGCGCCCCGATCCCCCGTCTGCACCCAGAGTGCCAACCTCGGCATCCAACATCCGCGTTACTCGGGAAGTCCACTGTTGCCAGCTACTCGGACGCAGGTCGATCCATCCGTTCTCGATGAGCATGGCGCGCTCGTCATCGCCACCTGAAACCGGTGCGACCTTGACGTTGGCGCCGCGCAGCAGGCTCTTGCCGTCAGGCAGGAGAATGGGGAGCCCGATAGAGAGAATGCGCGACCTCAGGTCCGCGTCGCTCTCGACAAGCCGCGCGGCGTCACTAGCTGCCTGGGCGGGGTCGAGCCGTGCGGCCACTTGCAAGTCACCGTCAGCGAGCCGCGATAGGATGGCTGCCTCGAAAAGCAGCTTGGAAAGCCTGGGCGGCCCCAGCATCTCATACGCAACGCTCTCCAAGTTGTGCTCGTCCTCGAGCTCGTCCATACGCTCGAGTGCGAACTGACGCATGACACCTGCCCGATACGTCGGACCCGATGTGGACGCGTCAAGCGCGGCGACGACATCCTTACCGGTCGGCTGGCCTCGTATCTCCCGAACTACGTTCGCCGCGATCTCCTCGGGGGTGATGAACTCCATCATCCCCAGCGAGGTCAACGTCTCGAACTCGGCCGGACTGAAGAGGCCGTTCTCACCGGCATCCAGGAAGACACCTTCGAGCATTTCGCCTGTCGTGCGCCAGCTGGTCTTGTCGGGATCGAAAGCCTCGTCGATAGGAACCGCGCGCAAAGCGTCAGATCGTTCGATCGGCTTGCCGCCGCGAGTCACCTGACCGTGGGCGATCCGCTTCCACGATATGGCCGCTGTGGGCTTGATCTCCTTCACCACGGGACCGTCGGGCGTTCGGGCCATGAGAAAGAGTAGCAGTGTATGCGCACCCGCAATCGATGACTTGGCTAGCAGATTCCGCGAGGGTCGGCCTTCAGAGTGGGTGAAGGGGATGTTGAGCCCCATCCCCCCCGTCCCTGCCGTTCCCACCTTCACGTATACCCTGGTGTTCGCGCGGCGCATCCCTTCCAGCGCCAGCTGGACATGCCTGATCAACTGGGGAAGGTAGAGCGTCGCGAGGTGCTGTTCGACATCCTCTACATGAGTGTCTCCAGCTCGCGCCTTCTTCCACAGACCTGCGGCGCTCGCGAACACGTTCTGGTATGCGAAAACTGTTGCCGTATTTATGCAGTCGACCACGACCTGGGGCTCGTGCGCCTTGAGCATCGCGCCGAGAGCCGAGCGTTCAACAGCATCCGCGGCGGGCGCCGCGTAGAGGTCGTCGAGCAGCTCCTCGCGCGCCAGCGGGTCGGCCAGAATCTCCGCGCGCCGCATATCTTTCATGGATTGCGGAACGAAGATATCGCCCCATTCAGCGCTCAGCTGCACCTCGAACCGCTCCGCTTCCGCGCTGATCTCGCGGACTGCGGACTCGGCCTCGGGCTGCGTGAGGCCGGATATCACCAGATTGCTGGGCTGAAGCGGAAGGAGCTTGCGGGCGATAGCCATGCCGACGAGGCCCGATCCACCCAGTATAAGAACACGGGAGCCTACGATGTCCATATTATCACGACGACGGGTTAGAGATTTCCCCCTCTCGGAGGCTTTTGACTTCGGCTGTAGTCAGATGTCGCCAGCGCCCATTGCCGAGGTCACCCAGCTCGACCGGTCCGAATCGGCGCCGGACGAGCCGCTCGACCGGATGCCCTACCTTCTCGAGCATCCGGCGCACCTCGCGTTTGCGGCCCTCGCGGAGCACCAGCTGCACGCGGAAGGTGTCGTCGCCGACCTGATCGAGCAGAATGGCCGATTCCGCGCGGGCGATGCCATCGTCCAGGCGAACCCCTGATTCGAGCCGCTCCAATGCGCGAGCGTCCGGCTTACCCTGGACTTCGGCAACGTACTCCTTGGTGGTGCCGTAGCGCGGGTGGAGAAGCCGATTCGCCGTCGCGCCGTCGTTGGTCAGCAGCAGCAGCCCCTCACTCTCGCGGTCCAGACGGCCCACGTGGAAGAGGTGATGAAGCTCCTGAGGGAGGAAGTGGTAAACGGTGCGTCGCCCGCGCGGATCGTCGCGCGTTGTGACGTAGCCGCGCGGCTTATGGAGCGCTATCCATTCGACTTTGGCCGGTTCGAGAGGGCGCCCGTCGAGCTCCACCCGATCCACGCCGGGAGTCACGCTCTCGCCGATCTCTGCGATCCGACCGTTTATGGTGACGCGCCCGGCCCTGATCATATCCTCGCCGCCCCGCCGGGAGGCCACGCCTGCCTTGGCCAGGTACGATTGCAGCCGCAGCGGTATGCCAGCGGGTGCCGCGGACGGCGGGCGGTTAGCGGATACCGAACGTTTATCAGGCCCCCTCCCGGCCGATCTATTCTTCTTCATCAGATCCTATTTCATGGCGCGAGAGGACGACCGGAAGATCCTCCGGTCGCGGAAGGTCGTCGAGTGAGTTGAACCCGAAATGCTCCAGGAAGGTTCGGGTGGTTCCGTACAGGAGGGGCCGCCCGAGTCCCTCACCCCGGCCCACCACCCCGACCAGGTCCCGCTCCTGAAGTGTCCGCAGCACCCCGCCCGCGCTCACACCTCGGATCTGCTCGACCTCAGCGCGACCGACGGGCTGGCGATAGGCGATGATCGCGAGCGTCTCGAGCGCCGGCGCGGATAGACGCGACGATACGGGAACGGCATCGAACCTCTCGAGCACCCGGGCATATTCTGGTCGGGTAAGGATCTGATAGCCACCGCCGAGCTCGAAGATTCCGAATGCGCGGCCACCGCGATCGTACTCCACGCGTAGCTCGGCCAGAGCCTCTTCTACGCGGTCTTCGTCCAGCTCCTCGTCCGCGCGTGCCAGCTCGGCTACGGTCAGCGGTGCCTGACTGGCGAAGAGCAGCGCTTCCACTATCTGGTTGGCGTGCATCAGCCTGCCCCTCGCCTGTACACCCAGAGCGGCGCGAATGGTGACGCCTGCCGCAGCGTGAGTGTGCTCTGCTTTGCGAGCTCGAGGCATGCGAGCAGCGAGATCACCGCGTGCAGGCGGGTACCCCATGGCATTACGAGCGCACTGAACTCTATGCTGGCCCTCTCCTGGAGTGCCGCCACTACCAGATCGATCTTCTCATCCACCCGGACCATTCGCCCGGTGATGCGGTAGCCGGGCTCCGGTTCCTCCAACCGTTCGGCCATAGCACGGACCGCGCCCCTGACGTCCTCCCACGAGGTCTCCAGCGGCGCTTCGGACGCGGGCGGAACCGCCCGCACTTCCACATAACCCTTCGGGTAGTACCGCGCGCGGTCGCGCTCGGCACCCACAAGGAGGTGCGCGGCCTCGAGGAAGTGCTCATGTTCCAGCAGCCGCCGCACGAGGTCCGCGCGCGGATCATCTTCCTCCTCCTCCACCCGCCGCGGGAACAGCATCTGCGCCTTGATCCTGACCAGGGTCGCGGCCATCTCCAGGAACTCGCCGGCCCGGTCCAGCTCCAGTCGGTCGACGTGAAGCGTTGCGGCCAGGAACTGCTCGGTGATCCGCGCTATGGGGATATCGAAGATGTCGATATCCTGTTTTCGAATCAGATGGAGGAGTAGATCGAGGGGGCCCTGGAAGCGCTCGAGTCCGACTAGGAAGGGGTCCTGAACCGCGGTGGACACGAGAGGCTATCTCAAACGAACAGGTTCGCTACCGAGATGGCTAATCCGTATAGCCACTGGAGCGGCCAGAGCAGGAACTGGAAACCGCCCAGAAAGAGCAGGCCGAAGAGAATCAGCATTCCGTATCGGCCAAGCTCCCTGTAACGCGCTCCGATGTGCGGAGGGAGCAGGTGATACATCACGTGGGAGCCGTCCAGCGGCGGGATGGGGATCAGGTTGAACAGCATCAGCACCAGATTGATCAGGATGCCGTACTGCGCCATCTGTAGAACTATATCCCAGGTCGTCGAAAGGCCCGGGGCCGCGCGCTCAGCCCAGATCGCTATCACCAGGATCACCGTAAAGGCGATGGCTAGTAGAAAGTTCACAGCTACGCCCGCAAGCGATACCAGGATGTCGCCCTTCTTGTAGTTCCGGAAATTCCGCGGGTTTACGGGCACCGGCTTAGCCCACCCGAAAACTACGCCACCCGGCATTAGCGCGAGGACTACCGGCACCAGAATGCTGCCGATAGGGTCGATATGTGGGATCGGATTCAGAGTGAGCCGTCCGAGCATTGCCGCCGTCGGATCACCCTGCTGACGCGCCACCCAGCCGTGCGCCACTTCGTGGAACACGATCGAGAGTATGAGGACCGGAAGGGCTATAAGGAGTTGTTCCATGCGGCGGAAGCTAGCGTCAGCCGCAGGGTCTGTCAAAAGCTTGAATGACAGACCGGAGAACGCCGACCCCGGTCATTGCATACGGTTGAGTGCGGCCTCGAGCTCGACCTTCGCGCGGATATCGGACTGGATCGGCGGATAGAGTGAAGGCTGCTGGACTCCGCCGCCATTGTATTTGCCAGCCAGGTCGTCCGCATCGTCAGCTATATTATCGAACACCTCGGCCAGGGCCTCGTCCCCGGCCGCTTCGGCAGCCTCGGCCCGCTCTGTGGCCTGGCGCATGATATTCCGCAGGTCCAACAGGAAGTCTTCGCGCGCTTCGTACTGCGCGAGAGTCATCGGCATCTCCGGGTCGCCTTCGACCTCGAGCGTTGTCGTCGACGTAGCGCCGTTGGCGGTGAGTGTCACGGTGTAGCTGCCGGGCGAAACGAAAGCTCCGAATGGGCCGGTCGAGCGCGGGTAGACGGGAAGCGGTCGCGGTTCATCGCTCTGGAAACCCTCGCTGTCATCCTGATAGTCCTCGGGGAAAGCGACAGTCCAGCGTAGGTCCCAATTAACCCGATGAATGACACCCGGCTCACCGGGGACCTGCATCTCTCTTACGAGCTCGCCCTCGTCATTTCTGATGGTAATGGTCGGGGCCTGCGCCGGCTCAGCCAGGTAATAGCTCAGGAGCGCCCCGAACGCGGGGTTTTCTCCCATGAACACCGACTGGCCCATATAGGATGTATCTTTCCAGAACCAGTATATTTTTGCGGCCACCGGTGAAAAAATGTGGGCGGTGGAGCTGGCCACGCCCGGAGTCCACTCGGCCAGGGCGGTTACGTCGTCAAGTATCCAGATGCCGCGACCATGCGTTCCGACAACCAGGTCTTTTTCGCGCGGGTGGATGACCAGGTCGTCCATGAGCGTGGTGGGGATGTTGCTGAACTTGGCCCACTGCCCTCCGGAATCACTCGAGACGAAAAGCCCGTGCTCGGTACCCGCGAAGATCAGCCCCGGCCTGTCGGGATGCTCGACGACAATGTTGACCGATCCATCATCCGGCAGGCCGCCGTGAATTGCCGTCCAGGTAGCGCCGTAATCCTCTGTTCGGAAGAGGTACGGGCTGAAGTCACCTCGCCAGTGTAGATCGAACGCGACGTACGCCGTGCCGGGACTGGCCGACGAGGCCGCGATGGAACGCACGAACGAAAGAGGCGGCATCCCCGGTACGTTGTCCGTCACGTTCGTCCAACTCTCACCGGCATCGCGAGAAAGCTGAAGCGTCCCGTCATCAGCGCCCACCCACAATACCGATGGAGTGAGAGGCGACTCGGCAATAGCCGTGATCTCACCATATGACGAAACGCCATCATTGGTAGAGAGCTGGATGGCCGCCCCGTCCACACCCATGATCTCTAGCGTATCCCGATCGATCTGTCGCGTCAGATCTTCGGTCCGCTCCCAGGTCTCACCACGGTCATGCGTAATGAACAGGTGGTTGCCGCCATAGTAAACGGTAGCCGGATCATGCGCTGATACTACGCCGGGCGTGTTCCAGTCAAACCGGAAATCCTCTTCCGGGCCTTCCGGGGGTTCGATGCCCAGCCGGTCCCCGGTGAACGCGTCGACCCGAACGAGGTCTCCGCCCTGCCGTGAGCTGTAAACGAAGCGTGCGCTGGTTGGATCGACCCCGTGCCAGACTCCGTCGCCGAAGCCGATCTGCTTCCAGTCGCGATTGAGGATCCCCAACCAATGCCTCGTCTCGCTCGGCCCCATGAACGAGTGGTTGTCCTGCAATCCGCCATATACCCAGTAGGGATCACGCATGTCTACGCCAATGTCGTAATACTGGGCAAGGGTGAAGTTGTTGATCCGGTCGAAAGTCAGTCCCCCGTCCCACGTCACGAACAGGCCGCCATCGCCTCCGAGATAGAAATGATCCGGGTTGCTGGGGTCGATCCACAAAGCGTGATGGTCCGCGTGGATGCCGACATCGTAGCCGGCCTGGCTGGGAAGCCGGTTGAAAGTGTTGCCGCCGTCCTCACTCTTGTAAGAATCCACGCCGAGCACATACACGCGATCCTCATTGGAAGGATCGATAAATATCTGGCTGTAGTACATGGGCCGCGGGTTCAGCTCATTGACCCTGACCCATGACTCGCCGCCGTTCTCGCTGCGATATGTCCCTTGGGCGCCGCTGTCATCGTGCTGGATCAGGGCCATCAGGCGATCAGGATTCGTCCTCGCGATAGCCAATCCGATCCGGCCTTTGGGTCCTTCCGGAATGCCGTTGGTCAACTCGGTCCAGCTATCACCACCATCCGTTGTCTTGTAAATGCCGCTACCAGGGCCGCCTCCGTTGAAGCCCCACGAGCGCCGCATGCGCTGGTAGGCTGCGGCGTACAGCGTGTTCGGATCGGACGGGTCCATGACCACGTCCACCACGCCGGTGAACTCGTCGATATAGAGCACCTTCTCCCAGGATTGGCCGCCGTCCACAGTACGGTAAAGGCCTCGCTCCTCGCTGGGTGCCCAGAGGTTGCCCAGGGCCGCGACGTAGGCGACATCCGGATTCTGCGGGTGAACGACCAGCCCGCCGATATGTCTTGTTTCGACCAGTCCGAGGTGGGTCCACGTCTCTCCCGAATCGAGAGAACGGTAGACGCCATTGCCCCAGGATGTGCTCTGGCGATTGTTCTGCTCGCCTGTACCGACCCAGATGATATTCGGATTCGACGGCGCGATCTCGACCTCGCCGAAAGTGCTTACCGGCTGGTCGTCAAACAGTGATTCCCAGGTCACTCCGTGGTTGGTGGTCTTCCAGAGCCCCCCCGACGCGGACGCTACATAGAGCGTGGCGGGATCGTCGGGTAGCGCGGCCAGATCGTGTATGCGGCCGCCCGTGACCGCGGGACCGATCAACCGGAAATCCATCTCGCTCAGCAGTTCCGATGTGACAGGCCCCGATTGGGCACGCGCCGATGGCGAGGCACTCAGAGCAATGGCAAATACGGCAATTCCGGCGATACGAGATCTGGTCAACATGTGGTTCTTCTCCAATGTGGACTATTCAGGTCTGGCTTGGATTGGAAGTCTACTCGTTCTGCGGATCGTCCGAGGCGACGGCCCCATCTTCCTCGACCAGATCGAGCCCCAGCGTCCTCCCCTTCATCACCGCCGGAACCCCACGGGCGAGCCACACAGGCGCGGGGGCGCCCTTCAGGTAGTGATCGAAGAACTGCTGCATGCGGATAGCGAAGTCGCGGCGGTCGGGGTCATCGCTCAGGCCGTGCGGCGCGCCGTTGTAGTTCAGCATCCAGACCGGTTTACCGAGGCGGCGCATGGCGAGGAACATCTCGATGCCCTGCTCCCACGGCACAGCCGTATCCGCATCATTGTGCATCATCAGGAGAGGCGTTTCTATCTTCGGCACCCAGAAGAGCGGCGAGTTCTCGATGTAGCGAAGCGTGCCGTCCCATAGCGTTTTAGCGATACGGCTCTGCCCGTACTCGTACTGCATGGTGCGGCTCCGGCCCGAGCCCCAGCGGATGCCGCCGTAGGCGCTCGTCATGTTCGCGACGGGGGCGCCCGCCTCGGCAGCGGCGAAGATATCCGTACGTGTGATCATATACGCGATCTGATACCCGCCCCAACTGTGCCCCTGCACCCCGATCGCGTCTGCATCCACGAAACCTTCGTCGATCAGGCTCAGCACGCCTGGAATGACCGCCTGCATCGCGCTTTCGCCCGGGAAGCCCGTCTCGTACGGAATGTCCGGCACGAACACCAGGTAGCCGCGGCTCACATAGAACGAGATGTTGATGCTCGAGCTGCCCGGCACCGGCACGTAATAGTCGTTGAGCCTATCCGAGCGCCGCTCGTAGAAGTACACCATCATGGGGTACTTCATGGATGGGTCGAAGCCATCGGGCTTATAGAGAATCCCCTGGAGTGGTTCGCCTTCCACCGAGCGCCACTCGACCAGCTCGGCCGTTCCCCAGCGGTACTCCGCCTGCTGTGGGTTAGCGTCGCTCAGCTTGCGGGCGTCGGCGAAATCGAGGCCGCTCACCCACAGGTCAGGGAACTCTACGAAGCTCTCGCGCGTGAAGAGCACCACATCGGCGTCGTCGGCCTGGGTCGGGCGCGAGTACGCGTGGTCCGAGAAGACGAGCGCCTCCGGCGGGGCATCGCCGTCGACCCGGTCCCGATAGAATCCCTCGCTCTTTGTGTAGAGATGGAAGGCTGAGAGGAGCAGCGGCTCGGATGGATCGATCGCCTCTGCCTCCGGGTCCAGCTCGATCACCCTGAACCGTAACTGGTCTCGCCGGCCGACACCTTCGGTGATGTTGCGCGGCGCGTCCGCGCCCGTCGGATCGACGGCCCATATGTCGTGGGCATCGTAGACCAGCACCGCGTCGTCACCTTCCGTCCAACCCGCGAGGCCGTAGGAATCCGCAGGCTCCGGGCGGTCATGCAGCTCCTCGTAGAAGGCGTAGGGGATACGGTCGGTGAGGCTGACGACGCGCCCCGACTCGACGTCCCGCGCGAACCAGACCTGCTCCCGGTTGTCGAACCAGACGGCGAAGGTCGCATCCGGTGACAGCTCGGCCCGCGCCTGTGTTCTTTCCAGGATCAGCTCCCGCTCGCCCGTGCTCACATCGACCAGGTAAACATCGCGGTAGCCCGGCGACTCCCACGAGATGAGCTGGCGGTAGGGAAGCACCGAAACGCCGATAGCGACATCGGCATCACCGTCGCTGCCTACCTCCACTTCGGGCATCTCCGCCGTCGCGAGTTGAACCAGCCGTCCACCGTCGTCCAGGTGCGCGACCGCGCGGTAGCTGCGCTCGCGCTCGTCTTCGGCATCCAGCAACTGCATCGGCTGAAGGTAGGGGTCCTTCCAATTCCAGACATCGACGACCACCCGCTCGTCCTCGGGCGGCAGATCGTCCTCGTCCAGCTCGGGAAGCGGGCGCGGAGCTGTTCCGAAGAAGAGGCGCGTGCCATCGTCCGAGAAGTCGACCTCACCGTGCTCACTCACCACCCACGCCGTCGGAATGCCCGACATGCCCGCGCGAGCGACCGGCTCCGCCCGCTCCCATCCCTCGCGCCAGTGATATAGCGCGAACGCCGGCTCGTCGGCCGCCCAGTCGTTCCGATTGGTGAGGAACGCGAGCTGCTCGCCCGATTCGTCCAGCACGAGTGACTCGTAGACCCCCTCGCCCGTCAGGATCGCGGTGGCGACCCCGTCCGCAACATCCACCGTGTAGACGCCGTCCGCATCGCCAGCCGCGTTCGATGCGGTGAAGGCCAGCAGCTCCCCATCCTCCGAGAATGCGTAGTCCGTCACGTCGGCGTAGCGGTGCTCGGCGGCCGTGTCGAGGTTCCGCAGCACGAGCGTTGCACCCTCTTCTTTCTTGCGTTCCTCCTCGTCTTCCACCTCGGGCTCGGGCTGCCCCTCGTCCTCTTCCGCCGTGCTTGCACCATCCTCGTCCAGCAGGTAGGCGACCCAGCCGGCCGCCCGTTCGGGCAGCTGGAACGATGCTACACGCGCGACCCGGACGACCTGACCGCTGGCAAGATCGAGGATGCCCAGAGAGTCACTTGGCATCTCGTCGTCCGGCGCGTCCTCGGCCTCCAGGCTGTCGACAGTCGCGACGCGCGGCTCGATCAGGAAGATGGCGAATCGTGAGTCATCGCTGAACTCGCCGTCCACGCCACGCGCGAACTGGTACGCCTCGCCCGACGCCGGATTCAGGACCTGCAGCTCGGCGTCGCCATCGCCATGGGCTTGCGCAAGCGAGTAGAGTACCCACGCACCGTCGGCGGAGAGGTGCTCGTCCTCGATGGTCCGCCACCGCTCATACACGTCGTGGTCGAGCGGCTGTTGAGCCGCGCCGCGGGCGGGCACGGTCAGACCCACCGCGAGCGCGGCGGCGAGGCGGAACGAGATCTTCGCACTGAGGAGTCTCACGAGATCGTTACCTTGTTCAGAGTGGGTGGATAAGGCTTAAGCGAGTGTGGAGCGGGCGCTGGCGAGGGTGATCCCGGCGATCCGGAGTACGCGCTGGAGCGGCACCCGTGGATCTCCATCATCATCCGATCGTATAAAAACGTCAGGGAATAGACGAAGCATACCCGCGAGACAGGCGCGTCGCAAGGCTGAACTGTCGCGTTGCCACGATCATCTCCTCATTGCGCTTGACGCGATGCCCGAACTACGGTAGTTTTATCGCTTCCATTGCGCTTTTTGCAAGTCGCGCGCGCTGACAACGACATCTGGAGGACCGTTTTGCCGAACACAAAGTCCGCGGAAAAGCGGGTACGAACCAACGAAGTCCGCGCCGAGCGCAACAAGCAGCGCCGGTCCCGGCTCCGCACCGCGATCAAGAAGGTCGGGCAGACGGAAAGTGCCGATGCCGCCGCAACCGCGTTCCGTGAGGCGACGATCCTCATCGACCGCGCCGCCGCAAGGAATGTGATCCATCGCAACAAGGCCGCACGCCTCAAATCGCAGCTTGCCGGCATCGTCAAAGAGAAGTCCGCCGCGGCCTGAAGCAGACGCGCCGGGCAGAGCAAAGAACCCCGCCGACCACATGGTCGGCGGGGTTCTTGTTTTCGGCTGCGCCCTGATCAGTCGAGGTCCACCCCACAGACCTCACAGTACCAGGCCGTCGCCTCGTTGGTGTAGCCGCAGCTTGGGCATTTTATACCCGGCACGGGCTCGGTCTCGGCAGCGGGGGTATCATCCGCCTCCAGGAGGTCCGGCTCGCCCAACTCGGCCGCTGGAGCCTCACTCTCGATTGCATCGCCATCGTCGAGAACCTTATCGAGCTGCTCCAGAAACGCGAGCTCGTCGCCTTCATCCTCTTCATCATCCGGCAACAGGTCGATATCAGGGCCTGGCACATCGACGGCCTGTGGCTCTACCGGAGCTTCGAGCGTGTCGTCGGGTGA
>DASSKB010000014.1:0-19419 GCA_035690925.1 Longimicrobiaceae bacterium | reverse complement strand
GGACTGCGGTGTGAAGCCAAGATGCCCCATCACCGGTACCCCGATGCCTACCATGGCATCTACAACACGAGCGATGTCCTCGGAGCCACCCTCGAGTTTGACGGCGGCCGCGTCCGTTTCCTTCATCACCCGCCCTGCGCTACGCAGGGCGTCCTCGCGTGAAATCTGGTACGATAAGAAGGGCAGGTCCACAACCACGAGGGCGCGCTCCACCCCGCGCGTAACCGCGCGCGCGTGGTGTATCATGTCGTCGAGAGTAACCGGGAGGGTCGAGTCCAGGCCGAGAACGACGTGGCCGAGTGAATCGCCGACGAGGATGACATCTGTGCCGGCTGAATCGACTATCCGTGCGAACAGATAATCATACGCGGTGAGCGCTGCAATCCGCTCACCGCGCGACTTCATCTCCTGGAGTTCCCGGACGGTCACCCGCCGTCCCCCACTCCGCTTCTGGGTGGACATAGGTCCCTTTCTCGGGAGTTCCAAACCCCGCCCAAACAGGGGTTGTTGACGGGGCGTGAAGGTAACTTCATGTTTCTGGAGTGTCAAACCCAATAAGCTATGATTCTCTACTCGTCAGGCACCTCGCGAACGAGCTGCGGGAACGCCTCGTGGGGCGGTTCTGCGCGGCCGCTCCCGTGTTCGAAGCCGACGGTTCCGCTACCCTCGCTCTGGACGACGGCGACGTGCTCCGGATGGACCTGCACCCCGAGCGTGGGTGGATCCGCACGGTCCGCGCCGCTGCCGACCAGGCATCGCTTGCAGCTAAATGCACGAGTGTAGAGGTGCCGCCCGACGAGCGGTATTTCAGTATCTCACTTACGGTTACCGACCGATTCGATATCCAGACCAAGCAACTGTTCGTAGAGCTGCATACCAACCAGTGGAATGTACTGGTAGTAGAATCTGGCGAGGGCCGGATACTCTCGGCGCTTCGAGCTCGGAACGCCGGCAGAAGAACGCTCAGGCCAGGGGCTGTCTACGAGCCGCCGGGAGCGCGGCTGCGCGCCGGGACCGGCATAGTTACCGTCGAGGACGCGCGCGCTGCATGGTCAGCGGTTCTGGGCGCGACCCCACCTGAGGAGCGGCGCGCAGCGGCGCTACGGGGCCTGGCCTACATGGGTACGCTGAATGTGGATCCCGTGCTAGGTGAGGCGGTACGGGATCCATCGCCCACCGCCCTCGCGGAGGCCTTTTTCCGCTGGTGGGAGCTGGTGAGGTCGATCTCGGCGCATCCGGTACTGCTGCAGGTGCGTGGAAAAGGGGCGCAGCCATACCCGTTCCCGCTCGATGGCTTCCCGTCCACGAACATCGATTCGTTACTGGCGGGCATGACGATCGTCGCCGAAAGGGTCGCCCCCCGCGACACGGTTGACGCCACCGACAGGCGACTGCGTCAGATCCGGCGACGTGCAGATGCGGCCGAGCGGCGAGCGTCGAGCCTGCGCGCCGAGCTTGAATCGGCTGATGGTGGCGAGATCCTGCGGAGTTGGGGTGACCTTCTGCTGGCGCACATGCACCGCGTTCCGCACGGTGCGGCTTCAGTGGTCCTGCCCGGATGGGAGGGCGATGAGGTGGTAATAGAGCTGGATCCTACCCTATCGCCGAGTGAGAATGCGAACAGCTTCTACGCACAGGCCAGGCGGCACGCTCGTGCGCGTGAACGGTTGCCAGCCATGATCGATGCCGCAGAAGCAGAAACAAAGCGCTGGTTGGATGCCGAGGCTGCTGTCGAGGCCGGCGAAGACCCGGCGTGGCTCGCAGGAGAGCTAACGAAGCCCAGTGCTACAGGAACTGCCGCGTCCGATGAACCCAATCTCCCCTATCGCTCCTACAGAACGTCAGGTGGACTGGAGGTCAGGGTAGGTCGGAATTCCAAAGACAACGACAGGCTGACGTTCCATAATTCCAGGCCGGACGACGTATGGTTGCATGCCCAATCGGTACCCGGCTCTCACGTGATACTTCGCTGGACGGACCAGGGCGCTCCGCCCGCTCGCGACCTTGGCGAGGCCGCCGCCCTGGCGGCATTGTTCAGCAAGGCGCGTTCATCGTCCATCGTGGCGGTTGACTGGACGCGCAGAAAACACGTGAGGAAACCGCGGGGGGCGGCGCCGGGCGCAGTAATTCCGCAGCGGGTGAAGACCGTGTTTGCGGAGCCTGACCCGGCGCTGGAGGACAGGCTGCGAACGTTCTAGCTGGACCGCACAGCGTGCCGCCGCATCGCGCTACTGAGCGCGGTGGTAAGCGCCCTGCCTCCTTCGACGCCGCCGCTCGTCAGTGCCTGAACCAATGCGCTGCCAACGATTACGCCATCTGCCACGCGGGCAACTACTGCCGCGTGCTCCGCTGTCGACACGCCGAAACCCACCGCCACCGGCACTGTCGTCATCGCTTTCAGCGCTGCGACTTCCTCGCTGAGCGTCGATGAAAGCTCCAGCTGGGTCCCCGTAACACCCGTTCGTGAGAGGTAATACAGAAAACCGCTTGCCTCGCTGGCGATCTCGCGAACGCGTTCGGGTGGAGTGGTAGGGGCGATGAGACGGATCAGGTCGAGTGATGATCGCAGGAACGCCTGCTCCATCTCCTCGTCCGCGCCAACCGGGAGGTCGGTAACGAGCACGCCGTCCGCACCCGCATCGCTCGCTGCCTCGATGAAAGCGTCGAGTCCCATTCTCAGGACGGGATTCAGATAGCTGAACACCACCATCGGTGTGTCCCGCTCGGCCCTGAAGCGACGTACTAGGTCGAGCGTCCAGCCGAGATCCACACCCTGGGTTATCGCGCGGTATGATGATGCCTGGATGGTGGGACCGTCCGCGAGCGGATCACTGAAGGGAACCCCGAGCTCGATCACGTCGGCGCCAGCATCGGCGAGCGCCAGGAGCACATCGAGCCCAATGTCGGGACTCGGGTAACCGGCCGTCGTGTACAGTATCAGCGCCGCTCGGTCATCCTCACGGCATTCATCAAATGCCCTCTGAAGCCTGTCCCTGCGATCAGGTGAAGTACTGTTTGACATCTATTCCGTAGCGTTCAGGGTCTGTTGTCTTGATGATGGTGCGGATCGGATTCCCCGTCACAGGATCCAATTCGCTGAGGTCGATAGTGTGCGGTTCGGGGAGTGGTACCCCCATATCGTCGAATACGACCTTTACTATCGGCTGGTGCATAACGTCCTTTCGCGCGCCCGCTTCGACCACAATCGCGAGCTCGAAAGTATCCAGAATGACCACGCTGCCCACGGGGTAGATTCCCGTCATGCTCACGAATGCTTTCACGAGCAGCGGGTCGAGTCCGCGGCGCGGATTATCACGCATCTCCTTGAGCACGGCATCCGGGAGGGACGGCTCCGTCTGATAGGTTCTGCGGGTGGTGGCCGCGTCGAATCCGTCCGCGACCGCTACTATCCTGGAAAAGAGCGTCGGATTACGTTGCCGGTTGGAGGCTGGATATCCCGACAGGTCCACCTTCATATGGTGCTCATAGGCCGCCAGCATAGCACGGAGCGGCAGGTCCGACGCACCTCGCATCTCCAGCAATGTCAGCAAACCCTCTGTAGGATGCTCACGGATCAGATCCCACTCGGGCTCATCGAGGCTACCTGCCTTGGTGGTTAGCTCGATAGGCATGCGTACCTTGCCTATATCGTGCATGAGCGCCCCGACACCGAGCTCGTACAGCTGCGCCCGCGTGAGGCCCAGCTTCTTCCCCAGCGCAATGCTGAAGATGCACACATTGACGGAATGCGCGAACGTGTACTGATCGTAATCGCGGAGCACGGTCATCCCCACGATCGACCCTTCGTTGTTTAGCACCTGATCCACGATCGACTGAACTGCGCGCTTGACCCGTCGCAAGCCCACCACCTTGCCGATGCGAACGCCGGTCATGACCTCACGGGCAACGGCTACCGAGTGGGTGTAGGTCTGTCTGGCGATCTCACGAGCGTTCGCTTCGCGCGTTCGTGACGACGCAGCCTCGGCGACCGGCGCAGGATGTATATGCTCGACGCCCGCCCGATCCAGTCGTTCGGTGAGACGCCCGAACGGGTCGTTATCGTCGCCCTCCTCCAGGAGCAGGGAAAGCACGGCTACCCATTCCCTTCGGGTGGTCTCGGGCTCCACATCCAACTTACCCACACCGTGCTTCTGAAGCGCGCGGCCGACAGTGCCGAAGGTGGCGTAGCTGCCGAGGTCGATCCGCAGACGCAGGTCGTTGACAAAACAGAAGTTACCGACGAACTGGAGGGTTACTCCGCCCTCTCTGGCGGACAGCGCCCGCACAGCTTCGTCGACCTCTTCGAGTGCGTTCTGCACTGCCTGATTCTCCAGCGGGTAAAGCTTCAGGGCACGCAGTGCCGAATGGAACGCGAAAAGGAAGTCACGTCCGGCCTTCTGAACCGCACGATCGCCGTCGGAGCTCATTCAGCCGACCTCCTTCAACGCCCTGTGGACGGCAGTTCGGACAACCGGATCGTGATCATTCACGGCGGCATCGAGCGCTGTGCGCGCGGCGGGCGAGCGGATCTGAGCGAGAGCTACCGCGGCGCAGGCCCGGGTTTCGGAGCTCTCCGAGCGACCCAGCCAACGTTTGCCATTCAATGTCCGGTCCAGCAGCGCCACGCCTTCCGGGCCTGCGATCCTGCCAAACGCCTCGAAAAATGCCACCTTTTCGCCTCGGTCCGCCGACCTGAGATGCTTGGATGTAACCGCGGCCTCGAGCGGCGCGCGGGCGCCGGAGTAACCTATAGATCCGAGGGCTCGGGCCGCGGCTATCCTGACTTCGACCGCTGGATCGCCGATGAGGGGGACGATAGACTCGGCCGCGGCAGACGCGCGAAGCTCCTGAAGAGCCTCGATCGCGGCGCGCCGAACGGCGGGCTCCGGGTTATGAAGTAGTTCTACTAGTGAGCCGACCGCCGCACCCGCACCCAGTCGTCCGATCCACCGCGCCGCACCCGCCACAACCACAGGGTCGTCGCCATTCAGCAATCCTGCTAGATGATCCCGGTTGGCGGTCACGAGGCGCTCGATCAACTGACTGAGGGCCCTGCGTACATTGGGCCGTACCGCGGTCTCGCCGGCGCGCATGAGCGGCGCGATAGCTTCAGGCGGAAAGTAAGACAGCAAAGCTGCGAGGCCCTCGCTGGACTCCGCGTTCTGGAGCTCCAGCATCATCACCAGCTGCTGAACGGCCTCGGGGCTCCCGAGCTGCGCGAACAGATCGCGGACCTCTCGCAGGACAGCGGGTGAGAAGACATCGCCGCGACCAACGAGGTCTGCAAGGTCGCCCAGCAGCACAGCTGCGTCGTCGGCCTTGCCGGACGCAAGCAGTGATGGCAGCAGTTCGCCGAGGACATTGATTATGCGGATCTGGCGTTCGTCCGACCCGTCCTCCAAGCGGTCGAAGACGGCATTCACGACATCCTTCCACAGGTCGCGATCCTCCTCACGGCGCACTTCGTCAGCTATGCGCCTCAGCTCGGCCGCGTCGAGAAAATACCGGGCCTCCTGAAAGTCCTCGGCGGATACTGCTGTGGACTCGGGCGGTGCCTGTGCTTCGGACCTGATAGCGTCGGGGTCGACCGGGCGTGAGGCCGTGCTGACGTCCGCAGTACCCTCCTCGCGTTCGGATCCCGCCTCCACATAGCTGTACCGAAACAATTTCAGGTCGGCTTCCCATAGCAGCGTCACCAGGTCGTCCTCGTCCGGACGGATCTGTGGAGCGCGCGCCAGTATGCTCAGAAAGGTCCTGACCTCATCCTGTTCGAACCCCTCCAGAAAGGTTATCTCGCGGATGCCGTCCTTGAACAGCAGGAATGCCAGGTCACCACTCTCGCCGCCGGTATTATAAACAACGACGTCGTCGCAGAGGATCTGATTCTCGGCGACTACGACGTTGAGAATGGGCTGGTAATCCCAGAGTGCAGCGAACTTTTCCCGGAGCACCTCCCCGAACCGGTCGAGAACGGGGCCATTGCCCGCGTAAAGGCGATAGCTCCGCAGAGTGGTGGCGAATGCTCGCAGGAGCTCCTCGACCTGGGTAATGGCCGGCGACAGCTCGTCATCGCCCTGCAGATCTACATGTACAGAATCCGGGGATTGATCCATTCGGTTCCTCGTTTAGAGGGCACCTGAAAGCTCTGCCACCTGCGTAACATCCTTATCGCCACGACCGCTCAGGCACACGATGACGGGTCCGTGGCCGGCCAATTCGTTTCCTTCCCTGAGAACGTAAGCGATCGCATGCGCGCTCTCCAGTGCGGGGATTATTCCCTCGAGGCGTGACAGCTGCTCGAAACCGTTGAGTGCCTCGGCGTCCGTGACGTTCGCGTATTCCGCACGGCCGAGATCTTTCAGCGAGGAGTGCTCGGGACCGACGCCGGGATAGTCCAACCCGGCAGAAATGGAATGTGCCGGCGCCACCTGGCCGTGCTCGTCCTGCAGCAGGTACGAAAGGGAACCGTGGAGGACGCCTGGGCGTCCGGAGGTAAGGGTTGCGGAATGTCGACCGCTGTCGAGTCCCTCGCCCGCTGCCTCCACGCCTATGAGACGCACATCGGCGTCGCCAACGAACGGGTAGAAAATACCCATGGCATTCGAACCACCACCAACGCACGCAACGACCGCCGCGGGAAGCTCTCCAGTCAGCTCCATCAACTGCCCGCGCGCCTCACGACCTATAACCGACTGGAAATCCCTGACCATGCGAGGATACGGGTCGGGCCCCACAACCGAACCAATGATATAGTGAGTGTCGCCAACATTCGTCACCCAATCACGAATCGCTTCATTGGTCGCGTCCTTAAGCGTGCGCGTTCCGCTGGATACAGGCCGCACCTCCGCGCCAAGAAGCCGCATCCGATATACGTTCAGCGCCTGCCGGCGAATGTCCTCCTCGCCCATGTAGATGACGCACGTGAGGTCGAATAGCGCGCACACCGTTGCAGTGGCGACGCCGTGCTGACCGGCACCGGTTTCGGCGATTATTCGCTTCTTCCCCATGCGCCGAGCAAGCAGCACCTGGCCGAGCGTGTTGTTGATCTTGTGGGCACCCGTGTGGTTCAGATCCTCGCGCTTAAGGTATATCTCCGCGCCACCCGCCGCGCGCCCGAGTCGCTCCGCACGGTAAAGCGGTGTCGGTCGGCCCACGTAGTTCCTCCAGAGGTCGTCCATCTCCCGGGCGAAATCCGGATCGGCAGACGCATCCGCGTATACAGCGGTGAGTTCGTCCAGAGCCGCCATGAGGGTCTCCGGAACGAAGCGGCCGCCGTACTGGCCGAACCGTCCGTCCACATCGACCTCCCGATCAGTGAAAGTATGCACAGCAGTTATCAGGATTGGTTCGAGTTAGCCGCAGCCAGGAATGCGCGCATAGCCCCGGCATCTTTGACGCCCGCAGAGCTCTCTACTCCCGAGCTTACATCCACCACGTCAGGTGTGAGCGTCTGTATAGCCCGCAGCACGTTTGAGGAGTTGAGCCCACCCGCGACAATCAGCAGAACGCCAGCGGGGATCAGCTCCCGCTGACGAGCGATAGAATCCCACTGAAACTTACTCCCGGTGCCACCTGGCGCATCCGGCGACCACCCGTCCACAAGCACCCCATCAACATACGGCCCGAAAGTGCCGACGGCGCGCTCGAAGTCCGATTCGGTCCGCGGCCGCACCGCCTTCCAAATTCTCCATGGGCCGGCGTCGCGAATGGCCAGCACCGTCTGAAGATCCTCATCACCATGGAGTTGCAACACGTCGAGTCCGATGCACTCAGCGGCCGTGACCGCCTCACGCTCGTCTGCATCCACAAAGACGCCCACCTTCTGAACGGGCAGCTCAGCGAAGATCTCCGCCGCGGCGCGTGCAGTTACCGTTCGCTTCCCACCACGCGCCAGGACCGCGCCTACGTAGCGGGCCCCAGCCTTGGCGGCGGTAAGGGCATCATCGCGACGCGTCAGCCCGCACATCTTAACCGCAGGCGCGGTGCTTCGCATCATCGGCCAGCGCGTGGCTGTCGCTGATGACCCACCAGCGCGGCCGCGGCGATCCCCACATCCGGTTGCACCATTAGCGATTCTCCTACCAGAACGGCATCCACACCCGCTGCACCGAGCCGCTCGACGTCCTCCGCTGTGCGAATTCCACTCTCCGAAACCAGCGTAATATCCGGCGGGACGGCCGCAGCGAGTCCCAGACTCACGCTCAGGTCGGTGTGGAAGGTACTCAGGTCACGATTGTTGACGCCTATCAGGCGAGTGTCGGCCGCCAGCGCACGCTCCATCTCGTCAGCATCGTGCACCTCTACCAGACAGTCCATTCCAAGTTCATGGGAGATCCCGCTCAGCTCTACGAGCTTCTCGTCCTCCAGGATCCTCACGATCAGCAACACCGCGTCCGCACCCGCTCCGCGCGCCTCGAACAGCTGGATGGGATCGATGACGAAGTCCTTGCGCAGTACGGGTAGGGCAACGGCGGCCCGGGCGCTGGTCAGCGATCCCAGATCGCCGCCGAAGAACTCCCCGTCAGTAAGGACAGATAGCGCGCCCGCCCCCGCTCGCTCATATGCGCGCGCTACTCCTGCCGGATCCGCTCCCCCACGGATAATACCCGCTGATGGCGAGCGTCGCTTTATCTCCGCCAGCAGCCGCACCTCGGTGGGTACCCGAAGCGCCGCGGCGAACCCCCTCGGCGGGCTCGCATCCCGCGCACGGCCCAGCAATTCCTCGCGCCTCGGGCGGAGCCCCTCTACTTCCCTTCGCTTCGCGTCTACGATCACCGCGAGTATATCGCGGCCAGCACCCTGAGTCGTGGAAATACTATTCTCCTTGCCCTTCGGCATTGCTTCGGGTATATTCAATTCGGTCTCTCTTCGGCTTCGGCCTATACGCACACCTGCTCCGGATCATCCGACAATGCCGCTAACCAAGCGTCAGCGCCAGATACTCGACTACGTGGAAAGCTTCATCGAGGGATACGGTTATTCGCCGAGCTACGAAGAGATAGCGTCGTTTTTCGGGTACTCTTCGCTGGCGACGGTGCATGAGCACCTGAGCAATCTGGAGCAAAAAGGGTATTTGCGGAAGAACTACAACAAAAGCCGATCACTTGAGTTGGTACCTGCGGAAGGCACCTTGGCAGTAGATCTGCCGCTGCTCGGCTCGGTAGCGGCGGGACTGCCGATAGAGGTGATCGAGGAGCAGGAGACGCTGGCTGTTCCGCACGACATGCTGAGATCGGGGAGCAACTATGTGCTGCGGGTGAAGGGCGACTCGATGATCGAGGAGCAGATTCGGGACGGAGATTATATCGTGGTCCATTCGCGGCAGACGGCCGAGAACGGCGAGATGGTAGTGGCGCTGGTTGAGAGCGAGTCGGCCACCGTGAAGAAGTTCTACCGGGAGCGCGATGGTCGCATCCGCTTACAGCCCGCGAATATGACGATGCAGCCGATGTATTACCCTGAGGCGGACGTGCAGATACAGGGAATTGTTGTGGCAGTCATCCGCAAATACTAGGAGACAACTCATGCAGACCGCGCAGCACGCGATATTCGTTGTGGGTAGGATCAGCCATGGCGAGCGCCGGATGGTGTTCGTGGACGTCCCGGCGCGCGCGCCGTTTCCGGGTCCATGGGAGGTCCGGGCAGTGTTCAGTCGGGGTGGGGAGAAGTCAGGCGGCGTTGGACGCGTCTCGTAGACGCTCCAGGCAGTCCCAGCCGCTGCCATCGTCGATCGCGGCTTCGGCCTGCTCGATTGCAGCGGCGAGCGATTTGGCGCGATCGCTAAGATAAATTGCGGCGGCTGCGTTAAGTACCACCGCCGCTCTCGCTGCACCGTGGCGCTCTCCCTTGAGCACAGCTACTACTGTCGCCGCGTTTTCTTCGGGCTCACCGCCCGCCAGGTCGGCCGCGTCGAAGGTCGGCATGCCGAGATCGGCCACCGGATCCAGCGTCCACTCCTCGATATTTCCATCCCTGAGCTCCAGCACCCTGGTGGATCCGAGCGGACTGACCTCGTCCAGGCCCGGTTGACCATGAACAACCAGCGCGCGCTTGTGGCCGAGCACGCGCAGCGCCCGGGCTATAAGCTCGAGCAGGGAGGGATCGGCGACACCGACGACCTGGCGCTGGGCGCCTGCAGGATTCGTGAGCGGCCCGAGAATGTTCATCAGCGTAGGCATGCCCAGCTCGCTGCGAACGGGCGCAACGTGGCGCATAGCGGGGTGGTGCAGCGGCGCGAACATGAAAACTATTCCAGCCTCATCCAGGATCCAGCTCTCCTGTTCGGGAGTGAGGTCGAGTCGGACCCCCAGCATCTCCAGAACATCTGCGCTCCCACAGCGCGAGGTGAAGCTGCGATTGCCGTGCTTGGCCACCCGGACCCCCGCGCCCGCCGCCACCAGCGCCGCGGCGGTCGAGATGTTGAAAGTCGTCAGCGTTCCACCGCCCGTCCCGCAGGTATCCACGACGTCCCCCGCGGCCGGAACCGGCAACATGGCGCGGCGAAGCGCCCGGACGCCGCCAGCCACCTCTTCGGGCACGGCGCCGCGGACGCGTATCGCCACCAGGAGCGCCGCGACCTGAACGGGGGTTGCGCGCCCTTCCATGACTTCGACGAACGCGGCCTCGGCTTCGGCTTCATCGAGCGGGCGTTCGGCCGCGCTGCGTATAAGTTTTGCCAGATTCATGAGGTGGATTGTACCGTCACAGCCGGTCCGGTGTCAACTTTTGAATCGGGCACAAAGCCATGTATAGCTTGACATTCCGCAGGTCATTCATACCTTCCTTCGCGTGACCACCCCCCCCGCAGCACATCGGTTTCGCTTCACCGTCCAGTATGACGGCGCCGGCTTTTTCGGATGGCAGCTACAGCCTGACCGGCGGACGGTTCAGGGCGAGCTGGAGCGGGTACTTTCGCGTCTGTTCGACGCGCCGACGCGGGTCATCGGCTCGGGTCGCACCGACCGCGGTGTTCACGCGCGCGGGCAGGTGGCCGCGGTCGACGGACCCGCGAAATGGGAGGCCACCACGCTGGAGCGGGCAATGAACGCGCTCCTTCCACCAGACGTCAGGGTGATAGAAACGGCGCTGGCCCCGTCCCGTTTCCACCCGCGATACGGCGCCGTGGCGCGGACTTACCAGTATCGGGTGGGCACCGCGGCGGAATCGCAGTCGCCGTTCGAAGCACCATGGTGCTGGGCGCTCGGGAAGGAACCCGACCTGAGGCTGCTCCGGACCGCAGCTCGTGAGCTGCTAGGCGACAATTCTTTCCTGGCGTTCGCCAAGGCCGGCCAGGAGGAGCGCGGCGACCGCTGCATCGTCGAGCATGCGGACTGGTCGCAGTGGAGCGATCTGGGCCTGGAATTCCACATCACGGCGAATCGCTTCCTTCACCACATGGTCAGATATCTCGTCGGTACGCAGATCGCGATAGGGCTGGGCGAGCGGGATCCGGCGGACCTGCGGGGTCTCCTGGCGAGCGCTCCAGAGCTGAGGACGTCACCTCCCGCGCCGCCGCAGGGTTTATTCCTGTTATCGGTATCGTATTCCTGAGATGAGACGACGATGAACGCCGACCGCTATTCGAATCCGCTCACAGAACGCTACGCTTCGGCTGAGATGTCACGGATCTTCTCACCCGAATTCAAATTCGGCACCTGGCGCAGGCTCTGGCTGGCTCTCGCGGAGGCCGAGCAGGAGCTGGGCCTGGATATATCCGACGAAGCCATCGATGAGCTGGCGCGCCACCTCGACGACGTAGACCTGGAACGCGCGAGCGAGCTGGAGCGTGAGCTTCGTCACGACGTCATGGCGCACGTGCACCACCTGGGCGAGCAGGCGCCAGCGGCGCGCGCGATTATCCACCTGGGTGCGACCAGCGCCTTCGTGGGTGACAATACCGACCTGATCCAGCATCGTGAAGCGCTCCTGCTCGTACGCCGTCGACTGGTAGGGATAGTAGCGGTGCTCGCGGACTTCGCCGCCGAATACAAAGACCTGCCGACCCTCGGCTTCACGCATTTCCAGCCGGCGCAGCCCACGACCGTGGGCAAGCGCGCGACGCTGTGGCTGCAGGACCTGCTGCTGGACGTGGAGGAGGTCGAGTTCAGACTCCAGACGCTGCGGTTCCGCGGCGTCCGTGGAACCACGGGGACACAGGCCTCATTCCTGGACCTTTTTGACGGCGACGGTCAGAAGGTAGAGCGGCTCAATCGATTGGTGGCGGAGAAGATGGGTTTCGCAGAGGTCTACGGCGTCACCGGTCAGACGTATACGCGCAAGGTGGATTATGCGTGTCTCTCGACCATGGGCGGCGTTGCTCAATCAGCATCCAAGATCGCCCACGACATTCGGCTGCTCTCGCATCTCAAGGAGGTGGAGGAGCCGTTCGAGGAGCACCAGATCGGCTCGTCGGCTATGCCGTACAAGCGTAACCCCATGCGCTCCGAACGCATCTGCGCGCTCGCACGCCATGCCATAACGCTCGTGTTGGACCCGGCCTTCACTGCCGCCACGCAGTGGTTCGAGCGCACGTTGGACGACTCGGCCAATAAGCGGATAGCCGTTCCGGAATCCTATCTTACGATAGATTCGGTGATGCTCATCCTCCACAATGTATCGTCGGGTCTCGTCGTCCATCCTAAGATGATAGAACGGCATCTGCGTGAGGAGCTGCCGTTCATGGCAATGGAGAATCTCATGATGCGGGCGACGAAGCGGGGTGGCGATCGCCAGGAGCTCCACGAGCGCGTCAGGCAACACTCTGTCGCTGCGGGAATCAGGATCAAACAGGAAGGCCTCCCGAACGACCTGCTTGACCGCATCTCCAATGACCCGGCCTTCCAGGTATCGCGCGATGAGCTGGAGGAGGAGCTGCGCCCGGAGCTGTACGTAGGGCGCGCGCCTGAACAGGTCGACGAATTCATAGAAGAATGGGTCAGGCCGGTGCTGGACCGACACTCCGACGAGGTCGGCGAGACTCCGGAACTCCGCGTATAAACCCTTATTTCGAGCTTGCAACCCCCCGAAATCGCTGTTAGCTTGCTCGTTCACGCACACCACTCTCAGGACGAGCAGGTTAGGCTGTGATCCAAACGATAGTCCGCACCGAGCTCGACCTGCCGCTTCTGCGCCGCGGCAAGGTGCGCGACGTCTACGATCTTGGCGACGCGCTTCTCCTGGTGGCGACCGATCGCGTGAGCGCATTCGACATCGTCCTCCCCCAACCCGTCCCGCGGAAGGGCGAGGTCCTCACCCTCCTCTCGGCATGGTGGTTCGCGAGGACCGCCGATCTCACCCAGAATCATCTGCTTTCGGTCGATCCGGACAGGATAGTCGCGACTTATCCGCGCCTGGCGCCTTCGCGTAAGCGGTGGGCGCGACGCGCGATGCTGGTTCAAAAGACCGAGCCGTTCCCGGTTGAATGCGTGGTCCGCGGATACATCGCGGGGTCGGCATGGGCCGAGTATCGCACCGCCGGCACCCTTGCCGGCGAGGCCATGACTCATGGTCTCCGCGAATCGGGCCGCCTGCCGCAGCCGCTCTTCTCCCCGGCCACCAAAGCCGAGGAGGGGCATGACGAGAACATTCCCTTCACCGAGATGGTAGATCTCATAGGCGAGGAAGCCGCCGATGCCCTGCGGTCGGCGAGCATGGCGATCTACGAGCGCGGTAGAGAAATAGCCGCCAGGTCAGGAATCATCATAGCAGATACGAAATTCGAGTTCGGCAGAGGCGGTGACGGGGAGATAGTTCTCATCGACGAGCTCCTCACCCCTGACTCGTCCCGCTTCTGGCCCGAGGTGAATTACGAGGAGGGTCGTTCTCAACCTTCACTGGATAAGCAGCCGCTCCGCGACTACCTGGAAGCGCTAACGAGCCGCGGCGAGTGGGACAAGCAGACCCCCGCGCCGGATCTTCCGGCTTCCATCGTGGAGGAGATGTCCGCGCGCTACGAAGACGTATTCAGGCGCCTGACCGGCGTCGCCCTGGACGACGTACCTCTCGAGAGCTGGGGATCGACATGACGCCGTCCGGCCGTCGGCTTCAGCGCGGCGTCGTCGTTCTCCCCAGCGCCTTCACGCTGGGGAACCTCTTTCTGGGGTTCTGGGCGATAGTGTCCGCCGCTCGTGGCGAGTTCGAAACCGCGGCATGGCTCATAGTGATGGCCGGCGTTCTGGACATGCTGGATGGTCGGGTCGCGCGCTTCATGCGGACCAACAGCGAGTTCGGCGAGCAGCTGGACTCACTGGTGGACGCTGTAAGTTTCGGCGTCGCTCCCGCGGTCATCATCTATTTTCTGTTTCTGGGCGATGGCGATTGGAGCTGGACGATCGCCTATCTGTACGTTGCCGCGGTCATTATCAGGCTCGCGCGCTTCAATGTGGAGCAGGCGGGTGGCGCCAAAGTGGCCTTCCACGGGCTCCCCTCGCCCACCGCGGGGATAACGCTCGCTTCGTTCTACCCTTTTACACAGACAGCGGTTTTCGAGCGGTACCTTACTACGCTTCCGTGGCCCCAGCTGACGACGGGGCTTGTCCTGGCGCTTTCGGTGCTCATGGTGAGCCACGTGCTGTACCCGGTCGTCCCGCGCTTCAGCATCCGCAACCGGCGTGGGATAGTCGCAATCATAATCGCTTCAGTTTCACTGATTGCGGCATTCACAGTACCTGCCCTCTTCTTCTTCCCGGCGACGATCATCTATATCGCCACCGGCCTGGTGCGCGTCGCGGTGCTGGGCTTCCTGGATCGATTGCCAGAGCGCGACCCACTCCTGGACGAGCCGGGCGACGAAGGGGAGGAACGCGAACTCGAGTATGAAGAGATAGAAGCGCGCCCGCGGCTTCGTTCGACTCCAAAACATTCCAGAAAGAGAATCTGATGCACTTTCGTGTCGAAGTCCGCATCGTTCCTAGAAAGGGAATCCTCGACCCTCAGGGTAAGGCGGTCGGCGGTGCTCTGAGTTCCCTGGGATTCGCATCGGTTGATGCGGTGCACGTGGGCCGGCATATAGTCCTGGAGCTTCGCGCGGATTCCGCCGAGGCCGCCAGGAAGGACGCCGAGGCAATGTGCCGGCAGCTTCTGGCGAACCCCGTGACCGAGGATTTCAGCATAGTCGTCAATGAAGCGGCTGGGAGCGCGGGATGAAATTCGGTGTCGTGACGTTTCCCGGCTCCAACTGCGACTACGACTGCTACAAAGCCACGCGCGACGTGCTGGGGGTCGATACCGTCTATCTCTGGCATAAGGATCACGACCTGCAGGGTGTGGACGCCATATTTCTACCCGGTGGATTCAGCTACGGCGATTACCTTCGTGCCGGTGCGATCGCTCGCATGAGCCCGATAATGAAAGAGGTTCGCGCGTTCGCGGAGGCCGGTGGACCGGTAATAGGCATCTGTAATGGCTTCCAGATACTCTGCGAAGCCGGCATCCTGCCTGGGGCGCTCCTGCGGAATCGGACGCTGCGCTTCGTATCGCGCCCCGTGCACCTTCGCGTTGAACAGTCAGTCGCGCCCTTCACGAGCGCCTACGAAGAAGGCAGCATCCTGAATGTGCCAGTCGCACACGGAGAGGGTTGCTACACCGCCGACCCCGAAGTCATCGAAGAGCTGGAGCGCGACGGCCGCGTACTCTTCCGTTATGTGGACGAGGCTGGCGATCGCACTGAGAAGGCCAATCCCAACGCGTCGGTCAACAATATCGCAGGGATAGTCAACAGCGGCGGGAACGTGTTGGGGATGATGCCTCACCCGGAACGGGCTGTGGATCCGCTACTCGGCTCCAACGACGGTGCCGGAGTATTCCGGTCGATATACAACCACCTGAAGTCGTGAACGCAAATATAAACGGCCGTCCTGGCGACCCGGAGATCACACCGGAGATAGTGGCAGACCACGGTCTGACGCCCGAGGAGTATGAAAAGGTCCTGAAGGTACTCGGTCGCGTTCCCACCTACACCGAGCTGGGTGTTTTCAGCGCTATGTGGTCGGAACACTGCGGGTACAAGAACTCGAAGCCGCTGCTTAGAACGCTGCCGACCGAGGCCCCGTGGGTCCTCCAGGGTCCAGGGGAGAATGCCGGTGTCATAGACGTCGGCGACGGGCTGGCCGTGGCTTTCAAGGTGGAATCGCATAATCACCCGTCCGCGGTGGAGCCTTACCAAGGCGCGGCGACGGGAGTGGGCGGGATACTCCGGGATGTCTTCACCATGGGCGCGCGGCCCATCGCGGTGCTCAACTCCCTGCGCTTCGGGGAGATCGACGGCCCTGACGGTGACCGGGTCCGCTATCTCTTCGCCGGCGTGGTGAAGGGGATAGGCGATTACGGCAACTGCGTGGGAATACCTAACGTGGGTGGCGAAATATATTTCGATTCCGCCTACGAGGGGAATCCGCTGGTCAACGCGATGGCCATCGGTGTGATGCGGACCGACGAGCTCATCAAGGGCGTGGCCGAGGGCGTCGGCAACCCGATCATGGCGGTCGGCTCGAAGACGGGCCGCGACGGCATCCATGGAGCGACATTCGCCTCCACTGAGCTCTCGGCCGAGAGCGAGGCCAAGCGCCCGATGGTGCAGGTGGGCGACCCCTTCACGGAGAAGCTCCTGCTGGAGGCGTCGCTCGAGCTGATCCGTTCAGGTCATATAGTCGGGATTCAGGACATGGGGGCGGCTGGCCTGGTTTCGTCGTCCACCGAGATGGCGGCTCGCGCCGGAACCGGCGTGGACATCGAGATCACGAAGGTACCCGTCCGGGAGACGGGAATGACCCCGTACGAGATCCTCCTCTCCGAGACACAGGAGAGGATGCTCGTTGTCGCCAAGATAGGACGCGAGAACGAGGTGCGCGAGATCCTCGGCAAATGGGACCTGGAAGCAGAGACGATCGGCACGGTAACCGACACGGGGAATTATGTCGTCCGCGAGAACGGGCGCATCGTGGTCGAGATTCCCGGTGAACCGCTCGTGGATGGCTGCCCCACGTATACGCGAGATGGCCGCGAATCTGAAGAGATCATACAGCTCCGAAAGTGGACGCCCGCGGAGCTGACTTCCCGCGAGGAGGAGAGTGACCCCACCTGGACTCTGAAGAAGCTCCTGGATTCACCGACCATCGCCTCGAAGCGATGGGTATACGAGCAGTACGACAGTACCGTGCGGACCAATACGCTTGTGGGCCCCGGCTCTGATGCGGCCGTTATCCGCCTGAAAGGCACCCGGCGCGCAGTTGCAGCGACGATAGACTGCAACGGCCGCTACGTCCATTTGAATCCACACCGGGGCGGGCAGATAGCGGTGGCGGAAGCAGCCCGAAACCTGATCTGCAGCGGTGCCCGGCCGCGCGCGGTCACTGACAATCTGAACTTCGGCAACCCGCTCAAACCCGAAGTGTATTATCAGATGTCCGAGGCGGTGCGCGGGATCGGAGAGGCGTGCCGGGCTCTGGAGACGCCGGTAACGGGCGGCAACGTATCGCTCTACAACGAGAACCCGCGCGGTGCCATCTACCCCACACCCACCATTGGTATGGTGGGGATAGTCGAGGAGATCGAGCACATCACTACGCTCGGATTCAAGGAGGAGGGCGACATCATCCTGTTGCTGGGCCGGAATTCCGACGAGCTCGGCGGAAGCGAGTACCTGAAGCGGATTCACGATCTGGTAGCAGGCGACGCCCCGGTAATGGACCTGGAAGTCGAACGGGCACTCCAGGAGGTGGTTCTCCGTGCTATTCGAGCAGGGCTCGTGCGGTCTGCCCATGACGCGGCCGAGGGCGGTCTGGCTGTCGCGATCACCGAGTGCGCTGTGGCCTCACGAGAGCAGCTCCTTGGTGTCGATATAGAGCTTGAAGATGATATCCCGCTCGCGGCGCTCCTCTTCGGAGAAGCTCAGAGCCGGGTGATTATTTCCTGCCGACCGGAGGATGAGGCTGAGCTGTTACGCCTCGCATCGGGCGATGGCGTATTCGCCCGGCGAATCGGCAAGGTGGGCGCGCGCGACGGAGCATTCCGGCTCAGCGCCGGTGGCAAAACGATCGATGTACCAATCCAGGAACTGGCGGATTGTTTCCATGATGCCATCGGCCGGCGCATGGACGGCACGGCCGCAGAAGTGGATGCGGCGCTGCACTCGGAGGTCTCGCTTCCCTGACGCTAAGTGCGGGGATGCGACCTCCCGACCTGAATCTGATTAGGATCTCATGTGTGGAATTGTAGCGGTCAACGGAATACCGGACGCCGCGAAGCTGGTTTTTCTGGGGATGTACTCGCTTCAACATCGCGGCCAGGAAGCGGCCGGAATAGTATCAGTTGAATCGAGCGAACGGGGGGGAACCCGGATACACAAAGGGACGGGACTCGTCTCCGACGCCTTCGACGAGGCGACGCTCGCAAAGCTGAAGGGTTCCACCGCTATGGGCCATCTACGGTACTCCACCGCGGGTGGCGCAGGGCTCCAGAACGCGCAGCCGCTACTGGTGCGGTACAGCGAGGGCGATCTTGCGTTGGCCCACAACGGCAACCTCACCAACGCACAGGAGCTCCGCTCCCGACTGGTGGCCGAGGGTGCGCTCTTCCAGAGCTCGATCGATACTGAGGTCATCGTGCACCTCATAGCCCGCTCGCGCCGCGATGGTGTGGACGCACAGATCGACGACGCGCTCTCCCAGCTGGAGGGCGCGTTCTCCCTGCTTATTACAGTCGGTGACACGCTGTATGCCGCGCGTGATCCACACGGCTTCAGGCCGCTGGTTCTGGGTCATCGCGATGGCGGATATGTCGTCGCGTCCGAGACCTGCGCCCTGGATATCCTGGGTGCACACTACATCAGGGACCTCGAACCGGGAGAGGTCGTACGGATCCAGAACGGCGAAATCACCACGCTGCGGCCGCTGTCGCCGTTTTCTGATCCATCGCCCTGCGTATTCGAGCTAGTTTACTTCGCCCGTCCCGATTCCAGGCTCTGGGGCTATTCAGTGGACCGCTCCAGGCGCGCGTTCGGTCGGCAGCTTGCCATTGAGCAGCCAGCGGACGCGGACTGTGTCATCTCCGTTCCCGATTCCGCGAACTCCGCGGCGCTCGGCTTTGCGGAGCAGTCGGGACTGCCTTTCGAGCTAGGCCTCATTCGCAACCACTACGTCGGTCGGACCTTCATCGAGCCGTCGCAGGCAGGGCGCGCGTCCAAAGTACGGCTGAAGTACAGCGCTGTTCGCGAAGTGCTTTCCGGGAAGCGGGTGGTGGTGGTAGACGACTCACTGGTGAGAGGAACTACTTCGCGGGGCCTGGTTGCTCTGCTTAAGGAGGCAGGCGCCACCGAAGTCCATTTCAGACTGGCATCCCCGCCCGTCCGCCATCCGTGCTATTACGGCATCGACATGCCAACACGCGAGGAGCTCATAGCTTCGCATAAAACGCCGGAAGAGA
>DASSKB010000013.1:0-5853 GCA_035690925.1 Longimicrobiaceae bacterium | reverse complement strand
GTCGTCGACGAGGCAAGCCTCGAAGACGCTAAAAACCCCGCCCTCTCACTGAGAGGGCGGGGTTCTTCTAGGTCCAGCTGTTAACGCGATGCTGCCGCCAGATCTCGTGCTGCGGCGGCCATAGCGCGCACGCGCTCAGCGTTCCTCGCACTCGCCGCATCGGCGTCGAGCTGAGCGGCCACTGCCTCCAGTTGCTGTGCGCGCGCCGCGCCTGATGCGCGTTCGGCCGCGTCGATAGCCTGGGCGATAGCGGTGGTGCGCGCCTCTGGCAGCCCGTCGTTCCGCACGATCTGATCGAGATAGGACCGAACCACCGGGAAGGCGGCCGGCCACACCAGAACCGGCTGGCTCTGTGGGTTGTACTGCTCCATGGTTACCAGTCGGGCGGCCTCGATCTCGTTCTCGGAGAGGTACTCGCTGGGTACGAGCTCCAGCACATCGAATCCGCGCGCCAGCTCCGACGAGTAGATCTCGCCATTGTACCAGTAAGCGCCCCACGAACCGCCGATAACAAGCTCCTCAGCGTCGATCGGGCCGCGGTCGAAGTAGGCTATCTCGATCACGTTGTCGGGATCGGTGAAGTCGAAGACGTTCACACCGCCCTGATACCAGCCCTGAACCATTATGTCGCGGCCCGGTACGGGGATGAGACCACCATTGTGCGACACGCAGTTCTCGGTCTCGGTCTGCGCAGCCAGCATCTTGAAGTAGCCGTGCTGGGTCATCTCACCCTGATCGATGGTAAGGATGGTGTTTCCGCCGAGCCGCTTCGGGTCGGTAATACGGCAACGGGGGGATGTTCCGCCGCCCCACTCGTCGGTGAAGACCACGGAGTTGCCGTCATTGCTGAACACAGCGGTATGCCAGAGTGAGAAGTTCACGTCGGACACCGCGTCCAGGCGAACGGGATTCTCAGGATCGCTGGAATCGAGGAGGATACCGAAGCTGCCACACGCACCCGCGACCAGGTCCTTCGCCGGGTAAGCGGTCAGGTCGTGGCATCCTCGTGGTCCGGCGGCTCTGCGGCCGGTAGCGGTATCGCTGAGGAGCTCGCCACCGCGACCCTCGGGGCGCGGCAGCCCCTCGAAGATACGCGCGAAACCGACCACGGACGCCTGCTCCGGGTTATCCAGCGGTACACGGATGATGTCGATGCGGTACTGCGATGTGTTCGGGTTCTCCGCCATCGTGCCGTCCGAGCACCCCGCCATCTCGCTCGCGTCACGCACGCCCGACGAGCCGCCCACATAGATGTAGATCACGCCGTCGTCCAACTCGCCCGGCACGATGGTGTGCGTGTGCGACCCGCGGCACGTCTGGACGTTCTTCACCAGGGTAGGATTACGCGGATCGCTCACGTCGAAGATGCGAACGCCGCGCATGCGGTCCTGGCCGTCCTCCACGCCCTGCGTGCCGCAGTCCTTCCGCGCGCGCCGCGACTCGGCCGAAATGAACAGCAGGTCACCGTAGATGGATGGATCACCCTGATCAGTTGCGCAAACAGTCGTGCTGAGCAGCTCGGGATTCGCGGGGTCACTCACGTCCCAGATAGAGAAACCGCTGAAGTTTCCCTGATAGACAAGGTCACCACCGAACGCGAGGTCCGAGTTGATGTACGTGAGCCCCTCCGTGATGTCGAACTCCGGTGCCTTCGGCGTATATGACACCAACCTCATATTCGACAGCGCGATGCCCGCGGTGTTGCCCTCACCCGCGCCGAGACCAACGCGCGGGTCGTCCATCGTGGCCATGGTGTCCTGCGGCGCTTGCTGGGCGGAAACCAGGCTCGTTGATGAAATGCCCGCGAACAGGGCTATCGCCCCGTGAACCACTAACTGCCGTGCCTTACTTCCGAAGTCTTTCATGGGGACGGGCTCCCTTGTGGTGTGTCGAACATGCTCAGCATGTTCTGCATGATGAAAATCTCGGCGCGCTGATCGGCGTCGACGTCGGTGACGAATCGGAAAATCTGGGGATCCTGAGCCGCTCCGTCATTGGCTAGCAGGGTGTCGACCATCTCCAATGCGCCGCGGTGGTGCTGGATCATGAACTCGAGGAACAGGCGGTCGAACTCTCGGCCGCGCGAGGAATCGAGCTTATCCAGCTGCGCCGGCGTCAGCATGCCGGGCATATCCATGGTATGCATCGACCCGTCTTCCGGAACAGCCTGGTCCCGCGCGACGAGCCACCTCTCCATAAACGCTATCTCGTCACGCTGCGAGATGCGGATCTTCTCGGCGGCTTTCTGGACCATCTCGCCCGCCCCATGGGTAGGAACCATCGCCGCCATGATGAGGGCTTGATCGTGATGGCCGATCATGTTCTGCATGAATCGGACATCGGCCGCAGTATAGCCCGCCCCAGCGATTGCGGGAAGCTCGTGCGACGCCATGTCCATCTGCTCATGGTCGTGCGCTCCCTCCATCTGCGCGTCTGATGCGCCGGTCGCCTGGACTGCGGCACGGGGCGCGCATGCCATCGCGACACAGCAGGCGGAAAGAGTGGCCAACTGCCATGTAAGCTTCACAGATCACTCCTGGTAATTACGTGCTGAATTGCTGAGCGCCTCGACCGCCGCGTCGAGCTGGACATCCGTACCGAGATAGCTCTCGCCCAGCGGTCGCTCCACATACAGGTCTACTGGCCGGGGATTCAGTTCCATGCCCTCACCGTCGGAGCCGCGGATCAGGGCGCGCGGCATGCGGAACGAGCCGCCGTCGACGAGCTCCAATCCCCAGGTGAAGATTATCCAACCCGCGGTGGGCTCACCGACTACCGGTCCTAGGTCCAGTGTGCGATAGCCCTCCGTGAAATCCTCAGCGTCAGACAGCGAGTTCTGGTTTATTACCAGCACCGTCGGCGCTTCCAGTGCGCGCTGTCCCAGCATGCTACGCGCGGGAGCCTCGGGGTATCCCCGCACTTCCATGGTCATGTAGCCCTCGCGCGCGAAAACGTCAAGCGCATAAGCATTCACGAAGCCGCCGTTGTTATTGCGGATATCGACGACCACACCCTCCTTGCCGAAGTTCGCTGCGTCCAGATCCAGAATGAGCTGTTGAAGCGAGCCCCAGCTCATGTCCGGCATGTGGACATAGCCGAAACGGCCGCCGCTTATAGAATCCACGTAGGCTCGGCGCGAGTTCACCCAGTTCCGATAGGCAAGCTCGCCTTCAGCGCCGGTCGAGATCGGGTGGACGGCCACCGTGCGGGCACCATCGCCATCCGATGAGTCGGCCACACGCAGCTCGACCCGATCACCGACGGTGTTCGCGAGAACACGATCCAGAGATACGCCATTGCCGATCGGTTCACCGTTAACCGCGAGCAGGTAGTCGCCCGGACCAATCGGTGTGGGCGAGCGGTCATTGATGACCTCCGCCTCGCCGAGATCCGCTGGTCCCAATGGGATGACGGTGGTGATGCGAAGTGCCCCGTCACGTTCGTACTCGACGCGGTCGAAGCGCAGGCCCAGTCGCCCGGTCTCCGCATCGGGCCCGTCGCCGGACGGCGGTCGATAGCCCAGGTGGGAGGCGTTCAGCTCACCTACCATAAGGTTCATGAGGCGGCCTAGCTCGGCGCGCGTGCCAGCGCCCGCGATCTGCGGCGCGAACTCCTCGCGGACCTGGGCCCAGTCTGCCCCATGCATCCCCGGATCGTAGAAATGGTCGCGCAGGTAAGTCCAGCCCTGTTCGAATACCTCGAGCTTCTGCCTATCGAAATCTACATCTCTCTCGGCACTAACAGCTACCGTGCGGGCGTCGCCGCCTTCGAGCGGCACCCGGGTGATCCGGCCCCGGTCCAGAAAAACGATCGTCTCGCCATCCGGCGTGAATTGTGGTGTACTCTTACGACCCGGCGATGAGGTCAGCTGCCTCGCGACGGCCGGCTCATCGCCAAGTTCGTCCAGCGAATACGCGTAGAGATTGCTCTGACCCTCGGATTGCGCGGTGAATACTATCGTCTCGCCGTCGGGGCTGAGTGCGAACGTGCTCGCATCCACCCCGAGCGGGAGTAGCGACAGGCGGCGGAAGATACCGTCGAAATCGATAGTTACGCGCACCGGTTTGTGGGCCGAGTCCGTCGCGTCGGGCTCAGCCTCATCGTTGCCTTCATCCGAGTCCGCAGGCTCCTCGAACAGCTCGCGGAATGATGTTTCCTGGAATACCGGCGAGCGCGGAACCAGGTCGATCCGCGCTATGAGCCCGTCCTCCGTACGCTGCTGCGTGTCGAAGTAGATGGATCGCCCGTCCGGCGTCCAGCCGAGGCTGTTCGCGGAGCTGTTCGCCAGGCGCGAGACCGCCCGCGCCGGGGACGAGCCATCGGCTGGAACAACATTGACGTTCGTGAACATCCGGGCGTCACTCGCGAAGAAAGCAAGCCACTGCCCGTCCGGGCTCCACGCCAGCGGCCGCGCGGGCGTAAACGGCGCGCGCCAGAGATCGCCCTCGGCTACGACGGACTCGCTGCCGGAGTCGAGCTCATGTACAATCAGCTGCCGGCCATCGCGCGCGAACGCCAGCAGGCGCCCGTCGGGCGAGAACGCGGGCGTGACGTCGCTGGCCGGGCTGTCGGTTAGCCGCTCTTCGCGCTGTATGCCGAAGTCGTACAGGTAGAGCTGCGGATGACCATCGCGCCGCGACACGTACACGATGCGGCGCGAGTCCGGTGCCCAGGTGACTTCGGATTCGGGCGCGACAGTGGTGGTAACCCGTGCGGCTCTGCCGCCATCCTCGGCCGACGCGGCGAAGACATCGCCACCCGCTACGAACGCAATTTTCTTCCCGTCCGGCGACAGCGCCAGCTCCCCGAAATCCGAAGTTATGCGCACATGCTCGACCGGCGGGCTCTGCGCAGCGCCCCGCAGATCAATCGACACCCGACGTGCTTCGCCGTCCGGGAGATCGAGCCACCAGATGCCGAAGTCGCGCTCGAATACTATCGCTGTTCCGTCCGCGGACGCGCTGGGCCACAGCAAGCGCCCGTCGTCGAAATGCGTGAGCTGCGCTGCCACGCCATCCACCGGCTGGAGCCACAGGTTCTCGGCGCCGCTGCGGTCGCTCATATGCGCGATCCCGCGCGGAGTCCACATCGGCCACAGATTCTTGGATGCGGATTCCGACAGGCGCCGGTACCGGGGCGTGCCGTCGGCGAAATCGTCGATCAGCCAGATCTCCGATTCGTCGATGTGGCTGCTGCCGTTACGCCACCACTGTGGGAACGCCATGCGGCCGTGCCCCGCGAGCGCGATGCTGGTGCCGTCCGGCGCCGGCGCCGCGGTGAACTCTGAGGCGAAGCGGTCCGCTGCTATGGCCATCGGCGTACCGCCCCTCGAGCGAACGCGAAGTATGTCCGTGGTACCAATATCCTTCGAACCGTCGGTGAAATACAGCCACTCGCCGTCGGCCGACCACGCATCGAGGTGTTCGTCCGAATCCCCCCACGTTATGCGTCGGGCGCCTCCGGAGGCGAGGTCGAGCACGTAGAGGTCGTCGCTCCCCGCCCGATCCGACATGAACGCCAGTCGCCCACCGTCAGGCGCGTATAGCGGGCGCGACTCGTTGGCGGCGTTCGCTATAAGCAGCCGGGCGGTCCCGCCCGTCCCCGGAACAGCCCAGATGTCGCCGCCGTGCACGAACGCGATCTCGGCTTTATCCGGAGAGATGGCGGGTTGTGCGAACGAGGGCCGCGCATCAACCCGTTGTTCGCGACCGGCTGACGCGATTTGGGCTGATGATGGGGTTGGCTGACTTGCTACCGACCATCCTACGATGGTCAGGATGAGGAGGTAACGCACGGACCAGCTCCTGCGCCTGGAATTTACCGGGGAATGAGGTGACGCCGGAGAGTACGCTT
>DASSKB010000012.1:0-4485 GCA_035690925.1 Longimicrobiaceae bacterium | reverse complement strand
TGGAATATACTCGATCCCGAATTGATCGTTGCCAGGAAGTGAAACTCCTCTGCGTACTCCCCGTCTTCTGCGGTGATTATTTAACCGCGGAGGCGGGGAGTACGCAGAGGAACCATAAAATTACTTCGCTGATGGGATACCGTTACCATCGCGTTACAATCACCACTTACTGTTGAGGCTCAAAGAATGGCAGGCAGGATAATCTCAACAGGAGATAGAAACAAAGATGCGGAAGCTTCCTGGAACCTCGACGCTCGCCGTCGCCTTCGCGCTGACTACCCTGGCCGCGTGCGGTGGCGATGAGGGCGCCACGCCCGGTGCGATGACTCAGCAAACCGCGTCAGAGGCCGGCACCATGACACTTACCGGCGCTGGTGCGACATTCCCCTATCCCATTTACTCCAAGTGGTTCAGCTCGTACGCCGACCTGGAGCCGGTGCGCGTCAACTACCAGTCGATCGGGTCGGGCGGCGGAATCCGCCAGCTTACGGAGGGGACCGTCGATTTCGGTGCGTCGGACGCACCAATGAACGCCGGCGAGCTCGAGCGTGCACCCGGCACACTGCACCTCCCGACCGTCGTTGGCGCCATAGCCGTGACCTACAACCTGCCCGGTGTCGAGGAGACTCTCAAGCTGAACGGCGCTGTGCTGGACGCGATTTTCCGCGGCGAGATCGGCGAGTGGGACCATCCGAGCATCCAGAGCCTGAACCCGGGCGTCGCACTGCCTGATCGCGATATCCTGGTGGTCCACCGCTCGGACGGCAGCGGCACGACGTACGTCTTCACAGATTACCTCTCCACAGTCAGCCCCACCTGGCGCGAAATGGTCGGGACGGGCAAGTCGGTCGACTGGCCGGTTGGACTCGGCGCCAAGGGCAATGAGGGTGTCACGGGCCAGGTGGAGCAGACCGACGGCTCCATAGGCTACGTGGAGCAGGTGTACGCGCAGCAGAACGAATTGCCCATGGCCGCCATAGAAAACCAGTCTGGCGAGTTCGTCGTTCCCACACTGGCAGCGACCACAGCAGCAGCCGAGGGCGTTGCCAGCGAGTTGACCGAAGATAGCTCGTTCGGTGTTTCGATAGTCGACGCACCGGGCGAGTCTGCCTACCCGATTGCCGCCTGGACCTATCTGCTGGTGCCGCCCAACATGCCGAGCTGTGAGAAGGCCCGGGCGCTGGCGGAGCTCTACGAGTGGGCGCTCACCGACGGCAGCGACATGGCACGCGAAACGGGCTACGCGCCTCTACCCGCAAACCTCCGGGAGCTCGCTCTGGAACGCTGGCAGAGTGTAACCTGCGGGCCAGACAGCGCGCCCGTTCTGCCGGCTTCGTAAATGCCGCGCTTACTCCCAGTCCGGGCTGGTGGCAATCTCGCCGACCGTGTTTATGGCGCGGTGCTCGTCATGTTCGGCCTCGTCATACCCGGGCTCTTCGTCTTCATAGTCCTGCAGATCGGTGAGTCGGCACTCCCCGCCATCCGGGAGTTCGGATGGTCGTTCCTGATCAGCAGCGAGTGGGACCCGGTGGCCGGAGAGTTCGGTGCGCTGCCGTTCATCTACGGCACCATAGTCTCTTCGGTGCTCGCGCTGGTGCTGGCGGTCCCGCTCGCCGTGGGACTGGCGATATTCCTCACCGAGCTCGCGCCGCGCTGGCTGGCCGGGCCGGTGGGGTTCGCGACGGAGCTGCTGGCCGCCATACCCAGCGTGGTCTACGGGCTGTGGGGGATATTCGTGCTGGTCCCCTGGCTCCGCGACGCTGTTCAGCGGCCGATATCCGACGCACTCGGCGACTCGATCGCCATCTTCAGCGGCCCCGCGTACGGGTCCAGCATGATGGCAGGCGGCGTGATCCTCGCCATAATGATCATCCCTTTCATCTCCGCGGTCTCCCGCGAGGTGCTCGCCGCGGTTCCGGCCGAGCAGAGCCAGGCCGCTCTGGCGCTCGGTGCCACTCGCTGGGAGATGACCTGGCAGGTCGCTTTACCGTACGCTCTCCCGGGGATAATCGGCGCCGTCATACTTGGTCTGGGCCGCGCGCTCGGCGAGACGATGGCCATAACAATGGTCATTGGGAATCGCCCCGAGGTCGCTGTCTCCCTCTTCGCGCCCGGATACACGATGGCCAGTGTTCTGGCCAACGAGTTCGCCGAGGCGTCGAGTGAGCTGAACCTCGCAGCGCTAATGGAGATAGCGCTCATCCTCTTCGGAATTACCATCCTGGCCAACGCCATCGCTCGGGTCCTCGTCTGGCGCGTGCGTAGCAAGCGGGGGCGCGCATGAGCATCTCCCTCAGGGATCGCCGGCGCCGCGCCCTCAATGTCGTTATGCTCGGGCTCACCGGTGTCGCCGCGCTGCTCACAGTTGTGCCGCTTCTGCTCATATTCTTCTATCTCATCCGCGCGGGATTCTCCGCGCTGGACATGGATTTCTTCACCCGGCTACCCGCCCCCGTGGGTGAGGAGGGCGGGGGGATGGGGAACGCGCTTCTGGGAACGATAGTCCTGGTGGCGACCGCTGGCGCTATCGGCCTTCCGATCGCCATCGGCGCGGGAGTCTACCTGGCGGAGGCCGGGTCCAGCCGGCTGGCTGGCGTTGTCCGCTTCATCGCCGACGTCATGAACGGCATCCCGTCCATTGTCGTAGGCATCTTCGTATGGGCCTCGGTGGTGGTCACGATGGGACATTTCTCCGCATTCGCTGGCGGCGTCGCACTCGCGATTATGTTGATACCAATGGTCACCAGGACCACTGAGGAGATGATCCTCCTGGTACCGCCCGAGCTTCGCGCCGGAGGACTCGCGCTCGGATTCACTCGCTGGCGCACGACCATCGGGATAGTCCTGCCCGCGGCGCGGAGCGGGATCATGACCGGGGTGCTCGTCGCCCTGGCCCGCATAGCCGGCGAAACGGCGCCGCTCCTCTTCACCGCGTTCGGTAACCCGTTCTGGCAGTGGAGCCTGAACGCGCCGATATCCGCGCTGCCTCTGCAGATATTCCATTACGCGATATCGCCGTACGAGGAATGGCACGACCTCGCGTGGGCGGGGTCGCTCGTGCTGATAGCCTTCGTGCTAGCCGTAAGTCTGGCAGCGCGTTTCCTTATCCGCAGTCCCTATAAAAATGGTTAGTATGCCCGGAACATCTATAGACGCGGGAGCTCGCGAGGCTGCGGTCGAAGCGCGCGATTTCTCGTTCTGGTACGGCGCGACGCGCGCACTGCACGGGATATCTCTGTCGATACCGCGCAACAATGTGACCGCGCTCATCGGGCCCTCGGGATGCGGGAAATCGACCTTCCTGCGATCCATCAACCGCATGAACGAGCTGATCCCGAACACTCGACATGAGGGAGATATCCTCATGCACGGCGACTCGCTCTACCGCACCGATCGCGATGTGGTCGAACTCAGAAAGCGCATAGGGATGGTCTTCCAGAAGTCCAACCCATTCCCGAAGTCGATCTACGACAACGTTGCTTACGGGGCCCGCGTAAACGGGCTCGCGCGCAAAAAAGCTGATCTGGACGATATCGTGGAGCAGTCGCTCAAACGCGCGGCACTCTGGGGCGAGGTGGAAGACCGGTTGGACCGCAGCGCGCTCAGCCTCTCGGGCGGCCAGCAGCAGCGCCTATGCATAGCGCGCGCGCTGGCTGTCGATCCCGAAGTTCTCCTGATGGATGAACCAGCGAGCGCACTCGATCCCATCGCGACTCAGAAGATCGAAGAGCTCATCTACGAGCTGAAAGCCGACTACACCATAGCCATAGTGACCCATAACATGCAGCAGGCCGCACGCGTCTCCGACTTCACGGCATTCTTCTACCTGGGCGCACTCGTGGAGTTCGGCCGGACGAACTCCATGTTCACGAACCCAGCCGAGGAGCAAACGGAGGCATACATCACAGGGAGGTTCGGATGATGCCCGACACAGGAAAGCGCCACTTCCACGACGAGCTGGCGCAGCTGAAGGACCGACTCCTGGCAATGTCCGGGCTGGCGGAGGAGCTTCTCAAGAGCGCCGTCGAGGCGCTCCAGGACCGCGATATCAACAAGGCCGAAGCCGTCATCCTCGCCGATCGCGAGCTCGACGCCATGGAGGTCGAGGTCGACGATGCCTGCGTGCACCTCCTCGCGCTGCAGCAACCGCTCGCGCGCGACCTTCGGCTCATAATGATGGCGATGAAGATCTCCAACGACCTGGAGCGCGTCGGTGATCACGCGGTGAACATAGCGGAGGCCGTCCAGCACCTGGCCGACCAGCCACCGTTCGCGCGCTTCCCCGAGATCGACGAGATGGCGCGGCTAGCACGAGGTATGCTCTCGGACGCGCTGGACGACTTCGTGCGCGCGGATGCCCAGGGCGCCCGCGAGGTCTGCAAACGCGACGATCTCGTGGACGCACTCCACGACTCGCTGTTCCGGATCCTCGTCACGCACATGATGGAGGACCCGCGCCGGATAGGCCCGGCCATGTCACTCTTC
>DASSKB010000011.1:0-7626 GCA_035690925.1 Longimicrobiaceae bacterium | reverse complement strand
GTTCGCGACATGCAGGTCGGAAACGGCTTCGGCGCAGTGCTGCGACTGGCCCTGCGGGAGCCCGTGCGCTACCAGGCATTCCCCGGACATGCGGCCAGGGTCGGGCTCCAACTTCTCTGCCGCGATCGCCAGCAGATTCTCGCAGCGTACGGCGACTTCCTGCGCGGAGAGCCCGCTCGCGACCCGCCCATCGTAGCCATGAGCTTCAGCGCAGTGGACAATTCGCTCGCTCCCCCCGGCGGGGAGGTGCTATGGCTATGGGCGCAGTACTTTCCATACGAACTCTCCGGTGGCGCTAACTGGGATGAGATCGGCGATGATGTCGCCGATACGATTCTCGACGCATTCGAAAAGTATGCGCCCGGCACTCGGGACAACATCGTGGGAAGGCTGTTTCAGCACCCCCTGTGGCTGGAGCGCGAGCTCGGCCTCTACCGGGGAAACGTCATGCACCTGGAGATGAGGACCAACCAGATGTTCGCCCTACGCCCCTTCGCCGGCATGTCCCGCTATCGTGGGCCCCTGAAGGGCCATTTCCTCACAGGGGCCAGCACCCACCCCGGCGGCGGAATAATGGGTGCTTCGGGACGCAACTCCGCCCGCGTGGTACTCAGGGATCTGGAACGGCGCGTGCTCTGATTCGTGCAGGTCTGGATGGGCGAGCCGTTTCGCGGCCCATCGTCGCGCTCCAACTCCCGACCTTTAGAACCCTGACCATTGGAATTATGGGGAAAAAAATAATCGGGCTCGCGGGATGGATACTCCTGGCACTGGCGGCTGGAGCCGTCGGCGGAGTCGCTTCAACTAACGCCGGTACCTTCTATCAGGATCTCGCACGTCCAGGGTGGGCGCCACCCTCAGAGGTATTCGGTCCCGTCTGGACGGTTCTCTACATTCTTATCGGAATCGCGGCCTGGCTGGTATGGCTCGAACGCGGCTTTAGCGCCGCCAGAGCGGCGCTCGGCCTGTTCGTCGTTCAACTCGTCGCGAACGCACTCTGGACGTGGCTCTTCTTCGCCTGGCGCGAAGGTGCTCTGGCGTTCGCTGAGATCCTGATACTATGGGTCCTCATTCTGGCGACGCTCATCGCCTTCTGGAGGACCCGTCGCCTGGCCGGAGCCCTGTTCGTGCCCTATCTGCTCTGGGTGACGTACGCTACCTTCCTCACGTACTCGGTCTGGCAGCTCAATCCCGGCAAGCTCTGATCGGCAACGCGGCCGGAACGGCCTCCACTGAGCCTAACTTTATGCGGCCCTCCATATCGCGCGCGCCGCCGGGCGGGGGTATAAGGGGCAGGCAGAACTGCCTATAATGTACTGGAAGGCAGCGCAGGTAAAAGATTTGGGGATATGTAGTTATCTGGGATAATCTCGATCAACCCGTATGTCTAGTGAGATAGGCAGCGAGCGTCACGCCAGTGAGTATAGCGGCAAGCCCGAGGCTGAGACTGCCGAATGCATACAGCACCGCGCGCCCGGCATCTCCTGCCCGGATGAGCGCGACGGTTTCGTAGCTGAATGTGCTGAACGTTGTCAATGCGCCGCAGAAACCGACGGTGATCATGACCCTCACCTCCGGCGAGATCTCTACGGCCTCAGTGAACTGGATGGAGAATCCGAGAATAAGCGATCCCAGGACATTCACCGCGAGGGTGCCCCACGGGAGGGTGCCCGCCTCAGAGTGTGCCCACCCGCCTATAAAATAGCGAGCGACGGTGCCGAGTACGCCGCCGATGGCGAGGAATACAATGATCATGAACGACTCCTATGAAAAAGCAAAACTCCTCCGCCCGGCATTTTGGCGCCGGAGGGGAGGAGTCATCAGCAGCGTCGAGGACGCTACGGTTCAGGCGAACTCCATCGCCGCTGGTTTTCGCGAATATACCTTCCCTGAAAACTGCCCGTCAAGCATGACTGAGTTGAGGCCCCTGAGGCGAAAGCTGATATGACCGCCACCACCTCCAAGCTCCGTGTGAGCGGCATGGATTGCGGGAGCTGCGCCGAGAGCGTGGATCGCGCGCTCCGCTCGCTCGACGGCGTGGCAGACGTCCGGGTCGACGTTGTCGGCGGCTGGGCGAGCGTCGACTATTCGAGGGATAAGGTGACGCGCGCGGACCTCGGCCGAGCGGTTAGGCGTGCGGGATATCGCGTCGAGAACGACTCCGAGGGCGACGAGTCCTTGTGGCACCGCCACGGCCGGATGGCGCTGGTGGTTATCGCGGGAGTGCTCTGGAGCGGGTCGCTGCTGGCCGAGCACCTGGTTGATTCCGACCTCATTGCCGGCGTCCTCGCCATCGCGACGATAGTGACCGCCGGCTGGTACATCGTCCCGCGCGGCGCGCGCGCAGCTATGACGGGCGCGCTGGATATGAACTTCCTCATGTCCATAGCCGCGGTAGGCGCGGTGCTGATAGGCGAGTACGGCGAGGGCGCGTCGGCGATGTTCCTCTTCGCCATTGCCCAGCTCCTGGAATCGCGATCGATGGACCGGGCGCGCGGGGCGATTCGGGGCCTGATGGACCTCTCGCCAGCGGAGGCCACGGTTATTCGGAATGGCATCGAAGAGCGCATCCCCGCCGATCAGGTCGGGATTGGCGAGCTGGTGGTGATCCGTCCAGGTGAGCGGATCCCGGTTGATGGCGAGATCCTCTCCGGTCGCTCGGGCGTGAACCAGGCCCCGATCACCGGCGAGTCCATACCTGTCGACAAGGAGCCGGGTTCCGAGGTCTTCGCCGGCACGCTCAACGGCGAAGGTGTCCTCGAGGTCACGTCCACCAGGCTGCCAGCCGATACCACGCTGGCGCGCATCATTCACTCGGTGGCGGAGGCGCAGGCGAGCCGATCGCCGAGCCAGACCTTCGTCGACCGCTTCGCGCGCATCTACACGCCGGTCGTGGTAATTGCCGCACTGGCGCTGGCGGTCGTGCCGCCATTAACCGGGTTCGGGACCTGGGGCGAGTGGGTCTACCGCTCGCTCGTGCTCCTGGTGGTCGCGTGTCCCTGCGCGCTGGTCATATCGACGCCGGTAACGATTGTCTCCGCGCTTGCGGGCGCCGCGCGCCGGGGGATACTCATCAAAGGCGGGCTGCACCTGGAGAACGCGGGCAGGGCGCGGGTGATAGCACTCGATAAAACCGGCACGCTTACCGAAGGCCGCCCCGCAGTCGTCGAGGTCATCGCTCTGAATGGGCATACGCCTCGCGCGATGCTCGCGCTCGCGGCATCGGCCGAGTCTCGGAGCGAGCACCCCCTGGCGCGAGCGGTCCTGGACCACGCGGCGGAGCAGGGGATCGAGCGCGCCGCCTCGACCGATACGACGGCCATCCTGGGCAGAGGTGTGCGGGCGCGCGTGGGAGATGAGATCGTATACCTTGGCAGCGAGCGTCTCTTCCAGGAGCTAGGGGTCGGTGAGATGCCGAGCGAGGTGCTCGGGTCGATCCAGGCGGCGGGGAGCACCGCGGTGCTGGTCGGTCGCTCGGGTCCGGGTGACGATGTTCCTGCGATAGTCGGCGTTATCGCCATCGCTGACCGCGTCCGTCAGCACGCCGCCGAAGCGCTCCGGGCGCTGCACAGTCATGGGATCGACCGGGTAGTGATGATCACTGGCGATAATGATGCGACCGCGCGCGCGGTAGCGGGATCGTTCGAGGGCCTGAACGATTACCGCGCGGGCCTGCTGCCGGTAGAAAAGGTCGCTGCCGTAAAGGACCTCCAGCGCGAATATGGCAGGGTGCTGTTCGTTGGCGATGGCATAAACGACGCGCCTGCCCTCGCCGCAGCGGACGTGGGCGTGGCGATGGGATCGGCCGGCAGTGACATCGCCCTCGAGACCGCCGACATCGCGCTCATGGAGGACGATCTCTCGAAGCTATCGACGACCATCCGGATGGCGCGGAAGGCGGAGGGTATCATCCGCGCGAACATCGCCTTCGCGCTGCTAACGAAGGCAGTATTCGTTGTGCTGGCCGTAGGAGGCCTCGCAACCCTCTGGATGGCGGTTGTCGCTGATATGGGAGCGAGTCTTCTGGTGGTGATGAATGGGATGCGGGCGCTGCGGGATTAACGAAGGAATTTCTTGGAAAGGACTGGTTAGGTTAGATCGTTGAACTCCGTGAGTTGGCGAGAATTCCGAACGGTCAGGATCGTGATGTCCCCAGCTTCGATACGGTAGATTACCCGGCTGCTGCCATGGATTATTTCGCGCAGATTGGCACGATTTAGCTCCGGTACGACTCGGCCGCTTTCAGGGAACTGAATCAGTCGTTCAACGGACCCGAAGAGCTCATCCAGCCATTTCTGGGCACCCACAGGACGGTCTGCCGCGATCCGATCTACCATTTCCTCGGCTCTTTCAAGCGCGAGTGGCGACCAGATCAGTTTCATTCAGTAAGTCGTGATCGAAGCCGTTCCTGCGCCTTCTCATGAGTTATACCTTGCCCATGCCTCAGCTGATCCTCAGATGTGGCGACATCCTCGATCAATTCGGCGCGCTCGACCAAACGCTCGTATTCTTCAACATTAAGCAAGACAGCAGCTCCCTTGCCGTGCTGGGTTAAAACCAAAGGCCGGCGTGTCTCGCGGACCTGGTTGATCAAGGCCGCCGCGTTAGCTCTGAATTCCGACACCGGCCGGATATCGCGCGTGAATCTCATAGATGTCATTGCACTTCTCTCATTTAATAGTACAATATTTCGTACCGTTTAACGTAACAACCATGCGTCGCGGCGGCAACACCACGGAAGCTTACCGCAGAGGACATGGGCCGAGCTTTTACAGGAGGTTACCGCAGAGGCGCTGGGGACGCAGAGGAAAAAAGTTCATTTGTACTTTTATGCGACCCGATAAATGCAAATACCCTCTGCGTCCCCTGCGCCTCTGCGGTAAACCCATGGGAGATTAGAAGATAGATCGTCTAGCGAGTCGATCTATGACAGAGGCAATTGCAAGGATCTATAACCTTAACGGGGGAGGCTGACATGCCCGAGGAAGCTACCTTTCACGGTGTGCGCTACCAGGTTACCGACGTGGAGCGATCGGTGGAGTTTTACACGCAGCACCTGGGTTTCAAGCTGGAACATCAGAAACCGCCGGCGTTCGCCAATGTGTCACTCGGACCGCTTCACGTTCTGTTGAGTGGTCCTGGGGCGTCGGGGTCCCGGCCGATGCCGGATGGCACGCGGCAGGAGCCTGGCGGATGGAACAGGATAGTGCTGCGCGTGACGGACCTACCGTCGAGAATCGACGCGCTGAGGGGCGCCGGGGTAACCTTCCGTAATGAGATGGAGGTCGGTCCGGGCGGCAAACAGATCCAGATCGAAGATCCGGACGGGAACCCGATCGAGCTGTTCGAGTCCGCGAGGTGAGTTGTAGTTTGCAATGAGGTCCCGCCGCCCAATCCGCTTTGGGCACTACTTCAGAGGAGGCAACATTGAACTGGAACAAATCGATTCGGCAGATCCACCGCTGGCTCTCCATCATCTTCACGTTAGGCGTAATCGTCAACTTCGTCGTCGTCTTCCGCGGACCGACGGAGCCGCCGTTCTGGGTTTACCTCCTGGCGCTGATACCGCTCTTCATGTTGCTGTTTACGGGGCTGTATCTGTTTATCTTGCCCTATCTCACGAAGTGGCGCGGCAGGCCAGCCGTCGAGTGAGCGCTTAGTGTCTTGATGCGTGCACAAGCGGGCATCCACCGTCGTTCCTCAAAACGACACTGGATCCCCGCGTGCGCGGGGATGACGGTGTTGCTGCACTACCCGCAGATGCCGTGGGTTACTGGATCCCTGCGTGCGCGGGGATGACGGGGATCGTGCTCCAATCATGACGGGGATCTAGGGCCGCGGCTCGCCGCTTCCGCCTTTCCCCTGCCACACCGCCGGTGGCACCAGCAGAATCGGGCGGGTCGACCGGCGCACCACACCCGATGCCACGCTGCCGATGAGCGCGCGCTGGAGCGCGCCGCGCCCGTGAGTCGCCAGCACAATGAGGTCGGCGTTCTCATCGTCAGCAAACTCGAGAATACCATCCGCCGGTTGATCCGCGCGCACGATCTCCTCGCTCACCGAGGTCGACGAGCCGGATACGTGGACGGCCTCTGCCACATCCTCGTGAAGGTCGGGCCCCAACCGCGACTCATCGAACGGAAAATCGTCGGTAGCAACGAAGGTTGGCAGGACGTGGATGACCATGACCTCGGCGTCGTCGGCGGATGGCAGCGCCAGCGCGAGCGAGAGCGCCTCACGTGCGGGGTTCGACAGATCGAGCGGCACGACAATGCGGCGCAGCGGGAGGTTCAGTTCGTTGCGGATGATGAGGCACGGCGCCCGCGAGCTTCGTATCACCCTATCCGCCGTTCCACCGAGCAGCGCATCGCCCATCCCCCGGCCCCGGTGCGCGCCCAGGACAATGAGGTCGGCCGAGACATCCTTCGCCCGATCCAGGATGGCATTATGAGCAGCGTAGATGACGACCTCACGACTGGCGACGTTGGCTGAGGGCGCCGCGCGCTTGATCTGCTCATCGACCGCGCGCTCAGCGTCTGCGATGCGGCCCTGGAAGGTGACGCGCACAGGGCTGCGTTCCGCGTATGGCGAATAGTCGAAATCGAACGCGTGCAGCACATGAAGCTCCGCGCCCGCGACCTCGGCCAGGGCTGCGGCGGCCCGTAATGACGCGTCCGACCCTTCGGTGAGGTCACTCGCTACGAGAATGGACTTGATGGCTCTGGTCGTCATCTGGATCGATCCTCTTTCGAAAATGGGTTGTGGATGGGGCGCACTGTTCCATCAACAGTCATGCCCGCGGAGGCATGTCCCCGACCCTGATCGGGGGCGGGCGTTCAGCGACGTCGCTGGTAACGACACTGGATCCCCGCATGCGCGGGGATGACAAACCTTCGCACGTCGCACGTCGCACCTCGCACTAGTCGTCGGTTGCGTTGGCGGGCGCGACGACAATATTGCACTTTATGAACCGCTGCCGCATCCAGCCACGTCCGCACCCGAACCGGATCTGCGTGTGCCAACCGATACCACGTTAGAACAACCAGGCGATTGGGAGCCTTTGGAAGGCGCCCCGGAGGGCATAGAGATCACGCCCGCGAAGGCGCGCCATGGCGAGACGGCCGCGCTGCGCGTCCTGGTTGCCGGTGCGATCGCCGTCGTGATCGTGGCATCCACCAACAAGGAGTTCGAGCTCGACAGGTTCTTCGTACCGAAGGAGTTCGTGCTGCACCTGACCGCGCTCGTGGCCGGTGTGCTGGCGATAGGCGCGTTCCGGCGCGTGCGGCTGAACTGGGTGGACCTCTGTCTGGCGGGGTTCCTGGCATTCAGCGCGGCATCAGCGTACTTCGCGGCCGACAGGATGTTGGCCGCGCGCGGGCTAGCGATAAGCGTCTCCGGCGTAGCGATATACTGGGCGGCGCGCTCGGTGCGGGAGTCGGGCCACGCGCGACCGCTGCTGACGGGGCTGGCCGCAGCTGTGGTGGTGGGGTGCGTGACCTGTCTGCTCCAGGCGTATGGGATGGAGACCGAGTTCTTCTCCATCAATCGCGCGCCTGGCGGCACATTCGGGAACCGCAACTTCATAGCCCACCTGGCCGCGTTCGGCCTGCCGATTGTCCTGTTCTG
>DASSKB010000010.1:0-36059 GCA_035690925.1 Longimicrobiaceae bacterium | reverse complement strand
ATCCAGAGGTCCGTCGCCATCTCTTCGCGGTAATCCAGCGGGAGGCGGAAGTCGGCCGGCATCACCCCGAGAACGGTTCGAGGCCGCCCGTTCACCTGGATATCCGTGCCTATGACATCGGGATCGCCACCGAAGCGCCGTTGCCAGAGGCCGTGCCCAAGTACCACGACGCCATCCGCTCCAGGCGTGTCCTCTTCCGCCGTAAAGGTGCGACCGACCAGGGCCTCGACGCCGAGTACTTCGAAGGCGCTCGCGGTAAGGGCGCCCGCGGCGACTCGCTCGGGTTCCTGACCGCCGGTGAGGTTAGCGCTCAGATCGGTGTAGGCGCCGAACGACTCGAAGGTTTGCAGATTCTCACGATAGCCAATCACCTCGCGCGCGGAGAGCCAGGTCGTCTCGCCCGTCTCCACTGATCCGCTGTGCCAGATCATCATCAGGCGATCCGCGTCGCTGTAGGGGAGCGGCCGAATGAGCACCGAGCTCACTACGCTGAAGATCGCCGTGTTCGCGCCGATCCCGAGCGCGAGCGTGACCACCGCTACGAATGTGAAGCCGGGGCTTCGCGCGAGCTGGCGCGCGGCATAGCGGAGGTTCTGCAGAAGCGTTTCCATGATTCACTCCGTGCGGAGGGCTGTCATAGGATCCACTCGCGTAGCGCGCCGGGCGGGGAGATAGCCCGCTGTTAGCGCTATCCCTCCAAGGATGAGCGAGACGATTGCGAACGTCGGGAGGTCGGTAGCGGCGGTGTCGTACAGCAGGCTCTCGAGATAGCGCGTCAGCATCCAGGCTCCGATCGCGCCTGTCACCACGCCCATCGCGGCGAGCCCCAGCGCTCGCCAGAGTATCATCCGCGATACGTTCTCGATGGCCGCGCCGAGTGCCAGGCGCACGCCGATCTCACGCGTGCGCTGTGCGACGTTGAACGCCATCACGCCGTAGATGCCGATGGCGGCCAGCAACATCGCGATGGTTGAGAATGTGGCCAGGAGCAGGGTCCTGAAGCGGGGACCGGCTACTGCGTTCTCAAGGCTCTCCTGTAGCGGCCGGACCTGGGGCACGGGGAGATTCGGATCCACTGCCCAGATCTCGCGGCGAACCGCGGCGGCCGCTCCAGCTGCACCCTCGCGCATCCGAACTACCACTGTCATCGAGGGCCAGGCGATCTGGTTGTACGGCAGGAACATGAGTGGCGGGAGGTCCGCCTCGAGCGATACATCCCGATAGTCGCCCACCACGCCGATGACCGTGCGCGGCGTTCCGTCTATTCCTCCCCAGAACAGCCCCTTTCCTATCGCGTCGTCATTCGGCCAGAGCCGGTCTGCCAGTGATTGCGAGATCACGACCTGTTCAGGTCCATCCCAGGTGTCATTCTCTGAGAAGAGCCGGCCGCGAACGAGTGGAATCTTCATGGTTTCGAAGAACCCGGGTGTTGTGGCGCGCCAACCCGCCTGGAGATATCCGTCGGGGCCCGATTCGGCCGCCAGATGCTCCGGTGTGACGTCGTTTACCAGATTCCACCCGCTGAACGGATCGACCACCGTCGCACCGACTGAGGCGACCCCGGGGAGGGCTTCGATGCGCGTCTGGATCTCGCTCAGGAAGACCACCTTCTGCCACGGCTCCGGGTACTCGCCGGCGGGGAGCTGGAGCGGCACCGCGTAAAGATTCTCCGGCTCGAAGCCCGCGTCGACCTGCTGTAGCTCGAGGAAGCTCCGGATGAGCAGTCCGGCGCCGATAAGGAGCATCATCGCCATGGCGATCTGGGATACTACCAGCACCTCGCGGACGCGCTTGTTCCCTCGCGAGACGCCGCGATGACCCTGTCGCAGAATACGATCGAGGTCCACGCGCGCAGCGCCCATAGCGGGCGCGAGCCCGGCCAGAACGCTGGTGATGAGCGCAACGCCGAAGGTGAAGGCGAGCACGCGCGCATCTATTGCGACTGCCTCCAGCCGGGGGATGCTCGCGGGCGCGAGCGCCTGGAGCGCATCGACCGCCCACACCGCGCCCAGTACACCGACAAAAGCGCCAATGAAAGCCAGAAGCGCGCTCTCCGTGAGTAGTTGCCGGATGATCGTCGCGCGTCCGGCACCCAGTGCCGCACGGATACTGATCTCAGCCTGACGAGTGGTCGCACGCGCGAAGAGCAGGTTCGCCAGGTTCGCGCACGCGATGAGGAGGAGGAATCCGACCGCGGCGAAGAGGATGTAGATGGTCTGCCTGAACTCCTCGCCTACTATCCAGTCCTGAAAGCTCGCAAGGCGAACGCCCCAACCGGCAATGTGCGAGTGCTGCTGACTGATTCTGCTGGCGATGGCGCTCAGGTCCGCATGCGCCTGCTCGATGGTGACGCCTGGCCTCAGTCGTCCAATGATCGAGAGCCAGTGGTCGTCACGCTCCGCGTTCGCGCGCGGGGCGAGCGGGACCCAAAGATCTGCGGCCGCAAGCTCGCCCGGCATCGCGAGATCGCTTCCCATCACCCCAACGACCGAATAGCCCTGACCGTCCAGAGTGATGCGTTGCCCGATGACGCCGGGATCCGACCTGAACCGCCGCTCCCAGAGGTCGTGGCTTAGAACCGCAACCCGCGTATCGCCCCCCGGCACGTCTTCCTCGGTAACAAAGGTGCGGCCGAACGCAGGCGTCTGGCCCAGGAGCGGGAAGAGCGTGTGGGTGACCGCCATGCCCTCGAGGCGCTCCGGCTCCCCATCGCCAGTAAGACTGAGCGGTGCCTGCTTATAAGCCGCCATCTCCGCGAAGGTGCGGTTCTGCTCCGCGAAATCCAGATAGTTCGGCTCGGACGCTGTGAAGTCATCACCCTCCGGAGTCGTCTCCCAGATGCGCACGAGGCGGTCTGGTTCGGCATACGGCAGCGGGTTCAGCACCACTCCACTCACGACACTGAAGATGGCCGTCGTCGCGCCGATCCCGAGCGCTAGCGTGAGCACTGCCAGGAGCGTGAAGCCGGGGCTCTTGCGGAGGGAGCGAAACGCGTAGTGTAGGTCGTGGAGGAGAACGTTCATCTACCTATTCTTGACTCGCTTACACGGGGTAGCCGGAGAGTGTGGGTGCCGCTCGATATTCGACGTGTGTAGAGGAAGGAGTGTGCCGTGAATTGGAGAAGCGGCTATGCCGTTCAGGCGATTGAAGATAGCGACTGCAGCTCAGACTGGCGCGGTGAGCGGAGTGTTCGTTTTTGGGATGGTCCCGTCCCGCGTTCGGACGCCAGGTCGGACGATGCGGGTGATATTCTCCCACGGCGTGGGTGATAATCACCCAACTGGAACCATGCGGCAGGACCATCCATCACAACATTATTGACTTAAGTGACTACTAGTGACTACCTTTGGAGCATGAGAACCATAGGCGTCAAGGACCTGAAGGCACAACTCTCGGCATATCTCCGCGCGGTGCGCGCGGGCGAGACGATCCTGGTCACCCACAGGTCCGAGGTCGTGGCCGAGCTTCGGCCACCGCGAAAGCCGTCGCGCGACTCCCCGGAGGAGAGGCTTCGGCAACTTGCGGAACGTGGCGAGGTTACGCGCGCGCGGCGCCCGAAGGGTGAGTGGGAATGGAAAGTGGAAGGGCTGGGGCTAGAAGCTGGTACCGCGGCGGCGCTTCTGAATGAGCTGCGGGAAGAGCGCGGGGAAAGCTAATTGGCCGACGCCCTTTATCTCGACACCTCCGCCGTCCTCCGCGCGCTACTCGAGACCGGAACGACGCCAGAGGTGGAACGGCGAATTCGTGAGGCTTCCATTTTGATCACCTCACGTCTGTCACGCGTGGAAACAGCGCGCGCGCTGATCCGCGCTGAACAGCTCAACGAGATACCGGCTTCCGGGGTAAATGAATTGCGCCGGGAAGTCGAGGAGCTCTGGGCGCGGTGTGAGGTGTGGGAATTGAGTCCCGCAGTCTGTGCTATGGCCGAACGAATTACGCCCCAGCCGCTACTCCGCACGCTCGACGCGCTCCATCTCGCGACATACGTGATGGCACAGCGTGAGATCCCGACACTCGAGTTGCTTACTGAAGATCGGCGGCTCGCAGAGGCGTTGGAGTCGCTTTCAGGCGGTGAACGATAATCGTTCAGTCCATGAACACTTATCATGATCTCCATGCCCTGGTAGTCTCACGAATATGCAGGATGAGGCTTGACCGTGGTCGTAGTTGACACGAACATCTTCGTATACGCCGTCAACCTGGACCCTCCCGAACGTGAACGGCCGCCCGACTGACATCCCCGCAAGATCACGAGGCCTTGGCCAATTTCCCTCACCCACCGTACGCGGCGCTTCGCCATGAAATCCGAGAAGTGCGCCGGTCCAAGTAATCGTCGTTCTCACTCAGCCCTGAGCGCCACCATCGGATCCACCCGCGCGGCGCGGCGTGCCGGGATGTAAGCCGCTATGAGTGCGACTGTGAGCAGAATCAGCGGGACTGAAGCAAAGGTTACTGGGTCGATGACCTCGACGCCGTACAGGAGACTCTCCATGAAGCGGGTGACGGCGAACGCGCCAGCCAAACCGATCAGGACGCCCACGAATGTCACGGCCATTGCGCGGGCGACGACCAGCCTGAGCACATCGGTCCGGCCGGCGCCGAGTGCGATGCGGACGCCGATTTCGCGCGTCTGTCGAACCACCGTAAAGGTGACGACGCCGTACAGCCCGATGCTGGCGAGCAGGAGGGCGAGGACGCCGAATAAGGAGAAAAGTGTTGCGCCGAGGCGATAGGGCCGCAGATCCGGTGCGATCAGACTGGTCACCGGAATGACGCTGACGAAGGGCAAGTTCGCCGCGAGTCCCTGAATGCTCCTCCGCACGTCAACGATCATGTCTTCCGGATCGCCGGAAGTACGCAGGATGATCGTCTTGCCGCTCCATGCGCCGCGACCCGCCTGCTGGCTCAGCGGAATGTAGTACTTGGGCACGGGTTCTTCGTCCAGCGTATCATGGCGGATGCTTTCCACCACGCCGACAACCTGACTACAGACGCCATCCGTGATCTCCAGGCATTCGCCCAGGGCATCCCCGGCGGGCCAGTAGAGATTCGCCATCCGTTCATTCAGAATAACGACCGGCGCGCCTCCTTCGCGGTCTGCGTCAGTGAACGCACGCCCCGTCAGGACGGCGCTCCCGGTGGCCTGGAAGAAGTCCGGACCGACAAAGTTGGCATACGGGCCCTCACCATCGTATTCCGGCTCACGCCCAGGGGCCTCGGCGCCAAGGGCCATTGCGGATCCGCCGAGGGGCTCAAATGCGGCGACATCGGCGGCGACAACGCCGGGCAAGGCAAGGATCCGCTGGAGCGCGCGATCGAGAAATGCGTTTGCCGCATCGTCCGCGTAGCCGGCATCTTCGAGATCCACACTGGCGTAGAGGAGATTACCCGCGTCAAGACCCAATTCGACCGATCGAGCTTCGGCGAGACTCCGCACCAGTAAGCCGGCGGCCACGAGCAATACAAGCGAGATTGCCACCTGCACGATCAGGAGACCAGAGCGTACCCGAGATCTGGAACTTCCCTCGGAGGGGGCACCGTCTCGCAGTGCGGGAAGAAGGTTGAACCTACTCGCCTGAAGTGTTGGAAGAATACCGAAAACGATCCCTGTTAGTACCGAGACGCCGAGCGTGAAACCGAGGATGCGTACGTCGAGCAGCGATGGCAGTGGCGGAAGCGGAAAGAGGGCGATCAGTTCCGTGCTCCAGAGGGTCAGGAGGAGAGCACCTACCCCTCCGAGGAGAGCCAGGAAGACGCTCTCGGTAAGAAGCTGTCTGAGTAGCCGTCGCCGCCCGGCCCCGATCGCTATTCGCACGGCGATTTCGCGCCTCCGCTGGGTGGCGCGGGATAGGAGGAGATTCGCGACGTTCGCACAGGCGATGAGGAGCACGAGCCCGGTTACCAGCCCGAGCCAGAGCGATACGGTCCCCGTCTGCGAGCGATGCGGCCCGAGCTCCGAGTTGAGCGGCCCCAGAATTATCGATGGCGTCGGATCCAGCTGCTCGAACTCGCTCGCGGCGTGACGCATGGCTGCGGACGCCTCAGCGATTGCACGCTCAGGCTGAACGCCGGGAGCAAGCCGACCGAACAGATTCAGGCCGATATAGTTGCGATCGGTCAGGAAGTCCTCGCCCCGCGCGGCCGACGCGGGCAGCCAGACATCCACCGCATCCGTATCGATGCCGCGGAAATGTTCGGGGGCAACCCCGACGATCGTGTACATATCACCCGAAAGACGGATCTGCTGTCCAATGGCTTCAGGGTTAGCACCGAGCCGGTTCTCCCAGAAGCTGTGGCTAACCACCGTCACAAACGAGGCGGGAATGGTGTCTTCTACCGGTCCGAAGAAGCGTCCGAGGGCCGGCCGCGCGCCGAGAGTCTGGAAATAGCTACCTGTCACCACGAGTCCGGTTACCTGCCTCGCGCTCTCGCCGCGGCCCAGATCCATATCACCCGGCCAGGTCTGACCCGCGACAGATGAAAACGCGCGGCTCCCCGTCCGGATGTCCCGCATATCCGCATACATCCCCGGTCCACCTTCCGTAGTCCGCATGTTTCCTTCATCGCGAACGATATAGATCCTTTTCACGTCCTCCGGCTCGTGCACGCCGGGTGGAGGACTCAGGAAGAGGGCGTCTACGACGCTGAACATCACGGTATTCGCACCAATTCCGAGCGCGAGCGTGAGTACCGCTATGGCAGTGAAGCCGCGGTGCTTCATCAACTGCCGAATGGCGTAGCGGAGATCCTGACGGAGCTTGTCCATATTTTCTCCTATTCTGAGCGTAGCGCGACCATGGGGTCGATCCAGGCGGCGCGGCGGGTGGGGAGGTAACTGGCGGCCAGCGCGAGAACTGCCACGGTGGTGAAACCGGGATTCCGCCGCAGCATGCGGAAGGCGTTGCGAAGAGCCCGGAGAAGAATTTCCATCGTATTCGCTCATCGCGGATGAAGGGCGCCGTAGAAGGCGGCGGGAGATGACGAAATGCGTGAAAAGGGAAAGTTCCGTGCCGGTTGCACCCTGTTTTTGTAAGCCAATGGGTGGCAGAGGGTTGAGGTGGATGCCGGGCTCAATGCCCGACCGCTAGACGTGTCCGGTTCTGGGATTCGCGCGTCCCGGTAGCGAACATCCGTCCCTGACCACGAGCGCGCCCGAGAACTCTGCGCGATATCTCCCCTTGACAGCTTAGGAGAGCGCGGCTATCTATTCCTAACCTACATAGGAGAGAAGCCATGACCGATTCCGCCGCGTTGCTGCCTGGCACGCTGGATCTGCTGATCCTCAAGGCCGTCTCGCTCGGGAGGCTGCACGGGTACGGCGTACTGCTGCGCATTGAGCAGATTTCGGACGGTGCGCTCCAGATTCAACAGGGCGCGCTCTATCCCGCACTGTACCGGTTGGAGCACAAGGGGCTCATTGAGAGTGAGTGGGGCGTGTCCGACAACAACCGGCGCGCCAAGTTCTACCGTCTCACACCCGCCGGCCGCGGGCGCCTCGGCGAGGAGGTCGCGAGTTGGAACCGGCTTGCTGATGCGATCGCGGTGGCGCTGCGAACCACACCTCAGGAGATCTGACCATGAGGACCCTGATCGCTCGGCTGCGGTCGTTCTGGCGCGGTCTGCGGAGGGCCGACCAGCTCTGGGCGGAGATGGACGAGGAGATGCGCTTGCACGTGGAGATGGAGGCCGAGCGGCTCCAGCGCGAGCGGGGTCTGGACCCCGCGGAGGCGCGCCGGCAGGCGGCGGCCGCCTTCGGCGGGGTGGAGAAGTACCGGGAGGCGGGCCGGGACGCGCGGGGGCTGGGGTGGCTCGGCGGGCTGACGCTCGACCTGAAGCTCGGAGTCCGGATGCTGGTCAAGTATCCGGGGCTGACGATCGTGGGCGGACTGGCGATGGCGTTCGCCATCTGTGTCGGCGCTGTGATCTTTGAGATGGTGATGCTGTTCGTCAGTCCCACGCTGCCGTTGCCGGATGGCGACCGCATCGTGCACCTGCGGAACTGGGACTTGCAGGCGAACGACCCGGAGCCGCGTGCGCTGCACGACTTCGTCGTCTGGCGCGACGCTATGCGGTCGGTGACCGACCTGGGGGCGTGGGAGGACGTCACGCGGAACTTGACGGGGCGTGACGGCGAGGCTCGTCCGGTGCAGGTCGCGGCGACCACCGCGTCGGGCTTCCGCGTCGCGGCGACGCCGCCGCTGTTGGGCCGCCCCCTCGTGCCGGCGGACGAGCGGCCCGGGGCGCCGCCGGTGGTTGTCCTCGGCCACGACGTGTGGCAGGCGCGCTTCGGCGGCGATCCGACGATCGTTGGGCAGACCGTGCAGCTCGGGGGCGCGTACGTCACCGTGGTGGGCGTGATGCCGGACGGCTTCGCCTTCCCCGTTGCGCACGAGGCGTGGACACCCTTCCGCCCGAATGTGGTCGACGATGCACAACTCAGCGGTCCCGCCATCACCATCTTCGGGCGGCTCGCCCCCGGTGCGACGCTCGAGGACGCGCAGGCGGAGCTGACGGCGCTCGGCGAGCGGGCGGCGCGAGAGCTCCCCGAGACGCACGAGCACCTGCAGCCGCAGGTGATGCCGTACGCGCAGATGTTCGCGATATCGATGGCGGACGGGGGCGGGATATTCGCCCTGATCCAGGTCTTCACGCTGATGCTCCTCGTGCTCGTCTGCGGTAACGTGGCGCTGTTGCTGTTCGCGCGGGCGGCCACTCGCGAGGGCGAGATCATCGTGCGGAGCGCCCTCGGCGCGAGCCGCCGCCGGATCGTCGTGCAGCTGTTCGCCGAGGCCCTCGTGCTCGGCGGTGTGGCCGCCGCCGTGGGTCTCGCCGCGGCTTACATCGCGCTGCTCGAGGTGGGGATGGCCTTTCTGGAGGCGACCATGGGGCAGATCCCGTTCTGGTTCGATCTGCGTCTCTCACCCGCCACGGTGCTCTACGCCTGCGCGCTGGCGGTAGTCGGTGCCGCGATCGCCGGCGGGCTCCCCGGGCTCAAGGTGACGCGCGGCCTCGGATCGCGGCTGCGGGCCGGCACGGCCGGTGGCGGTGGCCTGCAGTTCGGCGGCGTCTGGACTGCTGTGATCGTCGCGCAGGTCGCGGTGACCGTCGCCTTCCCAGCCGTGGTGCTCGTCGAGCTGAAGGAGCTGGACCGGATCCGGTCGTACGACGTCGGGTTCGAGGCCGAGGAGTACCTCGCGGTGAGGCTCGCGATGGACGCTCCGCCGGGAGATACCATCGCGGCTCACCGCACGCGGTTCGCGGCGGTGCTCGAGACGCTCCGCCAGAGCGTCGCGGCCGAGCCGGGGGTCGTCGGGGTAACCTTCGCGGACCGGCTGCCGCGCACAGACTACGGCTCCTGGTACGTCGCCCTCGACGACTCGGGGTCCGTCGCCGCGCCGCCCGTCGTGGCGCCCTCCGGCGAGGCGGGCGCCCCGGCGGCGCCGCGGCCCCTGCGCTCCACGAAGATCGCGCACGTGGATCCGTCGTACTTCGACGTGCTCGGGGCGCCGATCCTCGCGGGACGGGGATTCCAAGCCGCCGACCTCGCTCCGGAAGCGAGGGTGGCGATCGTGGATCAGGGCTTCGTGGATCAGGTGCTGCTGGGGCGCAACCCGATTGGCCGACGGGTGCGGATCGCCAAGGCTCCGACGCCGATCACGGGCCCGGAGCCAGACTCACTTCCCTGGTTCGAGATCGTGGGCCTCGTGAAGGAGCTCGGCATGGTCGGCGCGGAGGAGTCCGGACGCGCAGCGGGGCTCTATCTGCCGGCCGCGCCGGGCAGCGGCTTCCCGCCGCACATGATCATCCATACGCGGGGCGACCCGATGGCGATCGTGCCGCGCGTCCGCACCATCGCCGGCACGGTGGATCCGACGCTGCGGATCTCGGAGTTCCAGCGCATGGACCAGATCGCGAGCGACTATCTGTGGATCCTCGGTATGTTGCTGCGCACCACGCTGGTGATGACCGCCGTCGCCCTGCTGCTCTCGCTCGCCGGTATCTACGCGGTGCTGTCGTTCACTGTCGCCAGGCGCACGCGCGAGATCGGCGTGCGCGTCGCGCTCGGCGCTAACCGGTGCCGCGTAATCACCGGGATCTTCCGGCGGCCACTGACGCAGGTAGGCCTGGGCATCGTGGGAGGCACCACCCTCATCGCCGTCGGCACACTAGCAGTGTCTCGCACCGAACAGTTCGCGAGCGCGCCGAACGGACTCTCTTTGGGTCAGGTCGCGATTCTCGTGACGTACGCGATGTTCATGCTGGGAGTGTGCCTGCTCGCCTGCGTCGTCCCGACGCGGCGCGCGCTCCGGGTGGAGCCGATGGTAGCCATGCGGGTGGAGTAGGCCCACGTGGTGGGGGCTTTCTGCGTAGCGGCTGGACCTCAACCAGGTGTACTGTGCCATCGACAACCGCTGGGTCGAGCAGCGCATTGCCCTTGACCTCAACTGATCCGGAGTGGTCGAATTGTTCCCTCGAAATCTGCCTTGCCTGCTGAATTCTCGGAAATGGAGCGGCCAGTCGATTGGACCGGCCGAACACTGGCGGCACTCCTCGAGGAGCGGGAGGAGGGTAGGTGAGATTCTGGGATTCTTCCGCAGTGGTGCCCCTGTGCGTTGATCAACCTATGAGCGCGGTCTCCCGCGAGCTTCTGGATGAGCACGGGGAGATGGTCGTGTGGTGGGGCACAACCGTGGAGTGTGCCTCCGCGTTCACGCGTCGAGGCGGGAAGGTAGCCTGAGCTTGGGAGACGAGGATGCGACCCGATCGATACTGACGACACTCAGATCGGTGTGGAACGACGTCCTGCCTGGTGATCTGCTCAGAGAATACGCACTTCGAGTGCTTCGTCTTCATTCTCTACGCGCTGCGGATAGCCTCCAGCTCGCGGCCGCTCTGGAATGGGCGGATATCCCGGCCTCGGGAAGCCTGGTGACATTCGATGTTCGACTACGCGAGGCGGCCCGGCTCGAGGGCTTCTACACCGGCTCGTTCCATCTCCAGTAGCCGCTTCTTCCGATCTACGCCCCAGCGGTACCCGCCCAACCCTCCGTCTTTCCGCACAGCTCGGTGACATGGTATCAGGACGGCGATACGGTTCGCAGCACACGCGCTGGCAACGGCGCGCACCGCCTGCGGGCGATCGATTCGCTCGGCGATCTCGGAGTAAGTAGCGGTCGTGCCGAGCGGGATCTCCCGTAGCGCTCGCCAGACACGCCGCTGAAAGTCGGTGCCGACCAGGTCCAGCGGCAGCTCGCCAGGCTCGGCGCCGGTCTCGATCTTCTGTACTGCCTCAGTCGCGAGTTGTTTTGCATAGGTTTCAGCTCCGACCATGCGCGCGAGTGGATCCACCTCCGTCATCTTCAGATACAGCGCGTCTGAGTCGTCGCCGATGAACACTGCCCCTATCCCGCGCGCGGTGCACGCCACCACAACCTGTCCCAGGCTGGTCTCTGCCTGATAAACCTCCAGATCCGCTGTTGGATTACTTCCCATCTCAATCATCTGCCGCCCCCCTGTTGGATTGTTGTGGTTCGAATTCGTTAGGTAGGATATCAGCCTATCGGGCTTATCTCTCGCTGCTTTCGGACATCTAAACGGGCCATCGAGGGACCCTATATACATGTCCGAAAGTGGCTGGACAGCTTTGGTCGATCGGCGCTATCATCTATCATAGCCGACCGATAGCCGATAGCCGAGCCGATAGCCGATGACCGATGACCGATGACCAACGCGCCCTATACAACGCCTACGCCTCCCGCGATCGCCGCTTCGACGGAGTATTCTTCGTCGGCGTGACCTCGACGGGGATATATTGCCGGCCGGTGTGCACGGCGCGCACACCGCGTGTGGAGAATTGTCGTTTCTTCCCGAACGCCGCAATGGCGGAGCAGGCGAAGTTCAGGCCGTGTCTCAAATGCCGACCCGAGCTGGCGCCCGGGAACGCGCTTGTGGACAGCTCACGTCGAGCGGCGCACCGCATCGCCATTCGAATCGCGGAAGGGATGCTGGATAGCGGTGCGCGGCTGGAGGAGATCGCTGCGGAATTCCACATGAGCTCGCGGCAGATTCGGCGGGTTGTCAAGAAGGAAATGGGGGTTTCGCCAATGGAACTCGTGATGACTAGGCGGCTTTTGCTGGCGAAACAGCTTTTGACTGAGACGGAGTTGCCGATTATTCGGGTGGCGTATTCGAGCGGGTTTGCGAGTTTGCGGCGGTTTAATGATGCTTTTTCGAAGAGGTATGGGATGGCACCGAGTCGGTTGAGGGGGAAGGCCGGGAACGGGAACGGGAACGGGAGCGGGAGCGGGAACGGCGGGAAAACAGCCGGGCACGGGCACGGGCACGACGTGGGGGTGGTGAGGCTCAAGATCGGGTATCGGGAGCCGTTCGACTGGGCGGGGTTGCTTGGTTTTCTGGCGCCTCGAGCGATGAGTGGGGTTGAAGCAACCGATGGTGAGGTCTACTACAGAACCGTCGCGTTTGGGGAGGTCAAGGGGTGGGTGGCGGTTCGGAACTCCGCGCCGGATAGAGCGCTTGTCGTGGAGATGCCGGAAGCCCTAACAGAGTCGTTGCCAGAGCTTCTGAGCAGGTTGAGGACACTCTTCGATCTGGATGCCAGGCCGGATGTCATCGCGTCTCATCTTGAGGGGGATCCAAGGCTAAGGGATACCGTTCGCCGGAACCCCGGGCTCCGCGTGCCGGGCTCGTTCGATGGATTTGAGGTCGCTGTCCGGGCGATCCTGGGTCAGCAGGTCACGGTAAAAGGTGCAACTACGCTGGCTGGGAGGTACGCTGAAGCGTTTGGTGAGCCGATTGAATCACCGCACCCGAATATCCGCCGGCTTTCGCCCACTCCCGAGCGCGTAGCGGCACTCGAGGAGGCGGACCTCAGGGAACTCGGCATTGTCGGCTCCCGTGCGCGGACCATCATCGACCTGGCGCGTGAGGTCACATCCGGCCGTTTGCACCTATCCGGCAGTAGCGATCCGGAGGGGACGATGGATCAGCTGATGGACCTTCCCGGTATCGGCCCATGGACCGCCAACTACATCGCCATGCGCGCGTTCAACTGGCCGGACGCTTTTCCCGCCGCGGACCTGGCGATCAGGAAGCGTCTGGGCGGCGTTACGCCGAAACAGGCGGAAGCGATCTCCCAGCAGTGGCGCCCGTGGCGCAGTTACGCCGCCATGCACCTATGGAGCAGCGCGGCGCCACAGACTTCGTGACGCCGCGCTTCTCCAGGCTCCCTTCAGACTTCCCGTACATTAGCCGACCAGTACGTCCGCACTCCCGCACTTCCGCACTCTCGCACTTCCGCACTTCCGCACTCCCGCACTCCCGTACTTCCGCACTGTCCTTACTACCGGTTCTCGTACTGCTCGTAAAGCTTCGTGTGCTTGGACTTGAGGGAGACCTCGTCACCGGCGATGAACATGCGCATAACATCGGTCACGATCTGGAGCGGATCGCCGTTGGTGACGATGAGGTCCGCGCGTTTGCCGACCTCGATGCTACCCATCTGATCGGCGAGCCCGAGGACTTCGGCAGCGCCGAGTGTGACCGCCCTGAGGCCTGCTTCGGGAGCCAACCCGAACGCTACCGACTTGGCGGCGTGGTATGGCAGGTTCCTGACATCGGCCACACTCTGCGTGGAAAAGGCTATCTGAACGCCTGCATCCGCGAGGATGCTCGCGTTGCGCCAGCCGGCGCCGACCGGGTCGAACTCATCCATGGTTGGCGACAGACCTGAACCGACGACCACCGCGACATTGCGGGCAGCCAGCTGGTCGGCGAACCGATAAGCCTGGTCACCGCCCACGATAACCGCATCCAGCTCCGGCACCTCTTCGAGGAAGAGCAGGAGCGTTTCTATCTCGCGCTCCGTTCGCACGCCGGTGAAGAATACCGGCATCTCGCCGCGGATGGCAGGTGCCATAGCGCTCAGGAAGATCTCGTCGCTCCCGCGGCTCTGAATATCGAATGGATCCGTTGGCTGATCGCGGGTGGTGTTGGCGCGTGCATAGAGCCTGGCGCGCTCGAACACCTGGAGAAGCTCTTCGATCTCATCGCCCTCGAGCTTAGCCTCTTCCCAGTCGTCACCATCGGCGCTGGGGAAATCGACAACCAGGGCAGCGCGATCCTCGATCGCCATCTTCTCGGGCGTGTCGCCCCAGAGCTGGATGACTGAGCCGGTTCCGGAGATGGTGCCTGTTGTGTGGGCGCTCATCACGGCTGTGATGCCGTTGGCGCGCGCCACGTCGATCGGTGCGCTGATCGGGTGGATGCTGGTGAGCGCGCGCACGTGGGGATTGTACTCACCGATTTCCCGAGCGTCCATGGCGCGGTCCACACTACCCACATCGACCATACCGATCTGTGTGAGCGGGTCGATCATACCGGGGTAGAGGTGCTGACCCGTCAGGTCGATTGTGCGTGCACCTGCCGGGATCGTGACCGATGAAGCCGGACCGACGGCGGAGATGAGCCCGTCCTGAAGCACCACGACGCCATTGGGGATCTCCGGTCCGGAAACGGTATGTACCGTTGCGCCGACCAGTGCGAGCGGCTGAACGTCGCTGCTCGGCATGTTCTCGGTCTCGTCTGCCCAGGGGCGTGTGCCCGCCTCGCCCGGCGCGTCGCCGCTCGGGACCACCATCGGCGGGGGGGCCGCACCAATCTGGAGTGGCGCTATTGGACGGACCGGAATCCCGTGCAGCTCGGCATCGCGTGCGAGATCGAAGTAAACGATTCCGTCCACGATCGTCTTGGATACCCGCGAATAGGTATTGAACGGATCGCCGTTCAGCAGGACGATATCGCCGTCCTTGCCCACCTCGATGGAGCCCACCTGATCGTCGATGCGCAGCTGCATCGCCGGGTATAGCGTCAGCATCTTGAGTGCTTCATCCTTCGGGATGTCGCCGTACTTGACCGGCTTATTGGCCTCGTAGACCATGAAGGTCTGAAGCCATGGGCTGTCCGAATTCAGACTTGTGACGACGCCGTGGCGATGCAGAATCGCTGCATTATACGGAATCGCGTCGAACGCCTCCGGCTTGTAGTGCCACCAGTCCGAGAAGGTGGATGCGTCCGCGCCATGCGCGGCGATCTCGTCCGCTACCTTGTAGCCCTCGAGGACGTGCGTGAAGGTGTCAATCTCGAATCCGAAGCGCTCCGCGATATCGATGAGCATGAGTATCTCATCGGCGCGATACGAGTGCGCGTGCACGCGGATGCGACCCTCCATGATATCCACGAGCGTCTCGAGCCGAATATCGCGGCGGGGCGGGACGCGGAACTCATCCGGATTCTCGCGATACGCCTCCCACGCGGCCTGGTACTCCTGCGCGGCAGTGAAGGCGTGCACGTAGACCTGTTCCACACCCGCACGCGAGGCGGGGAAGCGAACCTGGTCGTCACTGCCCTTGTCGGTGACGTTCTCGCCGAGAGCGAACTTCACGGTCCGCGGCGCGCCCTCGACAAGCATCTGGAGCGGGTTATCCATTCCCCAGCGAGACTTCACGATGGCGCTCTGCCCGCCTATGGGGTCCGAGCTCCCGTGCAGAATCTGCGCGGTCGTCACGCCGCCCGAAAGCGCGCGATAGATGTCGTAGTCTTCGTGGTCTATCGCGTCGATCGTCCGTACCTCGGGAACCACGGGTGCGGAGCCCTCATTAGTCGCGCGAGACGCGTAGTGCGAGTGCTCGTCCACTATGCCAGGAATGGCTGTGTAGCCTGCGCCCTCCACCACAGTGATATCGGATGGCGCGGTGAGGTCGCTCCCGATCGCCGCGATCTCGCCATCCTCGATGAGGATTGAAACGTTCTCGAGAACACCGTTCGCCGCAGTCCAGACTTCGTCGATATCCCGGATGAAGAGATCGCCCTTCGGGATGTCGACTGTTTCCGCTTCCGTCTGCGTCAGGATGTCCTGCGCCATGGCTGGCGCCGCGAGGCCCGTCAGCAGCACCGCCGAAGCCGCGATTCGCCTCAATATCTTCATGCCGTTCCTCTTGGATGTGTAATCGGAGAGATTCATCGTCCACCTCCCGGAGCGCTCGTGCGGGTCGCTTCGAAGGTGATGCGGCCGAACTCGCTGCTGCCGCTCCCCGACATCTCACTGCCGTCTTCCGACAGTGTACCCGAGAAGTCGGCTCCCTGGCCGGCCAGGGTCATGGTGAAGTTGACCTCGGTGCCTGAAACAGTGCCGGTTATCCTGGATTCTCCGAATGGACCGGACAGCGTTCCCTCGAAGGAGTTGCCTTCCTGGGTAAGCTCCATTTCCGCCTGTGCGCCTTCGCCGCCGACGCTCAGCTCGATATCCCACTCACCAGCCACCGAGCCTGGCTCGCCGGAGACGCCCTTCTCACCGGGCTCCGGACCGCGCTCGAGCTTGCCCTCGACGAAAGTGTAGACGACTTCGGAGTCCTCGCCGAAGAGAGGGCCGTCAGTGACAACGAAGGTCGCGGGCATCCCCTCTTCTATCTGGACGATATGCGAAATGCCGTAATGCTCGGCCGGGGTGATGGTTACGGCGGCAAGCGCGGCATCTTCCGAGAGCCCGTACTCGATCGCCTTGCGCACACCCTCGCGGATATTGGCCTCGCCGCCTCCGCTGGTCAGGGCGATATCGACGCCGGCGGCGGCGAGCCGCCCAGCGTTCGCATAGATCTCTTCCAGGCGCTGCCGCTCGGCGGCCGCCGCGGCGTCCAGCGGTTCGCCGCTATCATCATCCGGATCCCAGCGCTCGGGGTCCGGGAAGTCGAGCGAGACGAAGACGGGGACATCGCGCTCCGCCAGGATGGCCGCGATCTCCCAGGCCTCTGCGCCGCCAAGGATCACCGGCTCGAAGCCGTAGTCGTCGGCAAGGCCGAGGACGCGGCGGATATCCGCGGCGCCATCGACCGGGAAATAGGCGGGAACCTCGCCGTCCAGAACGTCACGGAGCACTTCGTAATCCGGGTCCCAACCGGGTGGGAGCATTCCGGTCTGGTCGCTGGCGAACGCCGCCTGGATCTGGCCGTCGCGCTGAGCGTCCTCGAACGCCTGTCTGATGAAAGCAATCACGCCGAAGAGCGTGTATGGATAGACGCGCATTGAGCTGCCCTCGAGCGAGATCACCGGCCCGAGCTCCGGGTCGGCGACGAGCGCGAAGGGTGATTCCACGTCCATGCGCGCAACTAGCAGCGCTCCACGGCCCGGCATGAGATCGCCGTCAGGATGAACAGCCGTCGCCACAACCCCGTCGTTGCGAAGGTCGGCAAGACTGCTGTCGGTCGCGGTCATGTAATCGACGACACGCAGGTGCGGCTGAAAAGACTGGACCTTTCGGCGCGGTGCCCACGACTGCACTTCGTCGCGCTCGACCTCGAGCTCAGGGAACTCGAAGTCCACAGCGCCGCTGGCATCCACTATTCCGGGGTAGATGGTCAGCGAATCGCCATTGAGGCGAAGCGCATCGGCGGGGATTGCGGCGCCCTCGCCGATCTCCTCGATGAACGCTCCGCGGATGACGACTGTTACGTTCTCGCTGCGCGTTCCGTCGGCCTCTACGATCGTGACGCCTTCGAGTGCGTACGCCGCTGGGGCCGGTGCGGTCATGTACTGCGCGCGTAACGCCGCGGGGACGCAGCAGAGCGCCAACACAAGAATTGCGGCTCGCGCCAGCATGGGGCTGGCCAAGGGTATTTTCATGGCGATGTCTGACGGGTAGGAAGAATGGTGTGTGATTCTGGCAATGTTGGGATATGACCGCCGCCTGTCAAGAAACAAACTCGCCCCGAGCGTGAGCCCGGGGCGAGCAGTGGGCCCTATCTCCCGCTGAACTCGTATTCTTCAGGCGGCTCCGCGCCCAGGAGGTGCTCCACGAAGTAGTCCCAGCGCCGGCGTGTCATGTAATCCGATCCCCCGAAGCCATGGCTCCGATTGGGGAACATGATCAGGTCGAAATCCTTGTTGGCGGCGATGAGCGCGTCGACCACGAGGAGCGTATTCGATGGCGGCACGTTGCTGTCGGTGGTGCCGTGCGCGAGCAGTAGATTTCCCTCTAGGTTCTCAGCGTACTGCCAGTTAGCGGCGGCGTCGTAATTAGTGCTACCGTCCGGATTGACTTCGAGGAGTCCCTGCCACTGCTCGCCCCAATCATCCTCGTAGTTGCGGTTCTCGTGGTTGCCGGCTTGTGAAACCGCCACCTTGAAGAAATCCGGGTACCGGAGGATAGCGCCGGTGGAGGCGAAACCCCCGCCCGAATGGCCGTAGATGCCGGCGCGCTCCAGGTCTATCCACGGGTATCGCTCGGCCAGCTGGCGCATTCCGGCGATTTGGTCCGGCAGCCCGTTATCGCCCATCTCGCCGTAGTAGAACTCCTGGAACCACTTGGAGCGCTTGGGACCACTGCCGAGTGCGTCCAGCTCCACCACGATGAAGCCGAGCTCCGCGAGCGCCTGCGCATCGCCACGCGAGGGGACGAAGCTGCGGCTCCCCACGCTGCCACCCTGCGGGCCCGGGTAGATGTGGTTGATGATCGGATACTTCAGCGATGGGTCGAAGTCCGTCGGTCGGAACATCAATCCGTACAGGTCGGTCTCGCCATCGCGCGCCTTCACGGAGAACGGGATCGGGGGTTGCCAGCCGGAGGCGACCAGGCGGGAGATGTCGGCTGTCTCGAGTGCCAGGACCTCATCGCCATCGGAGTTGCGCACCACGGAGACTGGCGGAGTTGTGGGCGTCGAGTACGTATCGACAAAGTACTCGCCATCGGGCGAGAGCGAGATGCGGTGCGTAGCGCTGTCCGGCGTCAGGAGGGTCGGCTCTCCACCGTCGATCGACACGCGATACAGGTATTCGAAGTACGGATCGCCAGGCTCACGCTCATTGCCAATAAAGGTGATGGTGCGATCGTCCGGGTCGACGCGCAGGATCTCCAGAACGTTCCAGTCGCCCTGCGTAATCTGCCGTTTCAGCTCGCCCGTTTCAAGGTCATATAGATAGAGGTGGCCCCAGTTGTCGCGCTGCGAAAACCAGATGAATTCGTTGGTCTCCGCCAGCACCCGCCAGTTGGAATCGCGATAGTTCAGGTTGAAGAACGTGTCCTCCGTCTCCTGGTAAACATCCCGCACCTCGCCGGTTTCGGGATCTGCAACGCGCAAAGTCACAGTGTCGTGGCCGCGCGACACCGACGCGAAAACCAGCTGGGACGCGTCGGGCGTCCACGCGATATCCGCCCAACCGCCACCGCAGACGATATGGTCGCAGACTGTGCTGCGCTGATAATCGGGCGGCATCTGAAGCCGAACTGCGCGCGGTGCGCCACCGTCGCCCAGGTGAATGACTACGCGGTGCAGTCGGAAGACGACGCTGTCACCTGGCATCGGGTACTGCCATGCTTCGAGCTCTGGATGCCCGACGTTCGTGCTCACCAGGTACATCATCCCGACGCCGCGCGAGTCGTGCTGGAAGGTGGCGATGCTCCGTGAGTCGGGTGACCAGAGCATCACCGGCCGGTCACTGCGCGTCCAGCCGGCGTTATTGGTAGCGTACCCGAAATTCTCCTCTCCGTCGGTGGTGAGCTGCGTCTCCACGCCGGTTTCCAGGTTGCGGACCCAGAGATTGTTGCCGCGCGTGAACGCACCGAGCCGCCCGTCCGGCGATACGACCACGCTGCGATCGGGTGCGGCGCGGACCGGCGGCGACGGCGCACAGATATAAGCGTCCAGGTCGCAGTGGTAGCGGCCATTACCCACCTGAAACGACACCGTGCGATCGTTATCCAGCAGCTCGATATTGCGGATCGGCAGGTCGCTCGGCTCGTAGACGGTATCCGCCGCCGCCGAGAGCGCCGCGGCGAGGCGTGGGTGATCGAAGATCCTGGTTCTCGTGCGCTCCGTCGGATCCACGATGACGAACTCTGTACCCGCGGGAGTATCGCTCCTGTACCAGAACCGCCCGTCGGGGAGCCAGTTGGCGTCCACACTCGCGCCGAATACCAGGTCGGTGGTGTGCGAACGTAGGAAGCTCTCCGCCTGCGCATAGTCTGCGTCCGTAAGCCGCTCGGGCGAGTACGGCTGTTGGGCGGCGGCGGGTGCGGCAAGCAAGCTTGCGAGGATCAGAAACAGGAGGGGCATTGTCGGGATCTCGGTTCTGGTGAACTGCCCGGTGTATGACGCTGTCCGGACGGGAATTGTAGGAGATAGAATGGCGGCGCGCCACCCTCGGAATCATCCTTCTTGACGAGGTCGGATCGGCGTCACTTATTGTACCCGCAGATGGACCTATCAACTTCGGCCGGGAGAACTGCCATGAAAATCGCCGCTTCAGTTGTCGCCGCTGTCATCTTCAGCTCGTTCAGTGCACCCGCCGTCGCGCAGCTGTCGGCAGAAGCCGAAGCTCCACTCATGGCCGACCTCATGACGGACGTGGGTCAGGCCGAGGGCAAGCTGCTCGCACTTGCCGGAGCCATTCCTGAGGACCAATGGGACTGGCGACCGGCCGAGGGCGTGCGCTCGATTCGCGAGGTATTCATGCATGTCGCCGCTGACAACTACTTCATACCCGCTGCTCTCGGAATCGCCCCGCCGGCCTCGACGGGAATCTCCGGCGACAGCTACCCCAGTGTCCAGGACTATGAGGCACGGGTGATGGATGCCGGTGCCACAACCGCTGAACTCGCATCCTCGTTCGAGCATCTGCGAGCGGCAATGAGCGGGCAGGACGCCGCAACCCTGAACGACCCGCAGTCACTGTTCGGTCAGGAGTTCACAGGTCAGCAGCTATGGATACTGACCGCGACGCATCTCCATGAACATCTCGGTCAGATGATCGCGTACGCGAGAATGAACGGGATTGTTCCACCGTGGAGCCAGTGAGGGGTTGAGCCAGTTTGCCAGGTATACAGGTTTACAGTTATACTCCTGTTATGAAAGCGACTATCGAAATTCCCGATGCACTGTATCGCAGGGTAAAAGCCGAAGCGGCACTTCGCGGCCTCGCTGTGCGAGAGGTCACCATCGAACTGTATAGTCGTTGGCTGAGCGAGAACTCGGAGTCGCCTCCGAGTCAATCGGCCGAGGAGTGGTTGGATGAATGGGTACGTCTCGGCGAAACTCTACTCCGCGATGCCCCGGACGGTCCGACTATTTCGGAGATCATTGCTTCTGATCGCAATCGATTGGAGCCACGCTGATCTCCATGCTCACGCTCGATTCCAATGTGTGGGTAGCGGCATTCGACTCCCGCGACGCATTTCATCAGCGGAGCGAGGCATTCCTGCGCGCAGTGTCAATTAATGGGGTACGTCTGCATAGCCCCGCCTTCGTTTTGGTCGAGGTCGCGTGCGCGTCCACGCGTAGAGCCCGCGATCCCGCGGTAGGCCGTGCCGTACATGATCGCCTGAGACGGCAACCCGCGCTCCGTCTCCATCCTCTGAATGATCGCTGTCTCGCCGCGGCTCACGAGGTCGGCGTTCGTTTACTCCTGCGCGGCGCGGACTCGTTGTACGTCGCCGTGGCCGAGATCACGGATGCGCCGCTTGTCACCTGGGATTCCGAGCTGGTCGCTCGCGCTGGGGCGGTGACACCAGAAGTTTGGATGGCGGAGAATTGTTGAGACTCAAACCGGATGGCGCCGCACCGACTTCAATTAGCCTGCCACTACGTCTTCAAGCGTGCTGATGTGGGTGATAACTAGATCCGCGCGTCCCTAACCTTCTCTTTCGTCTGTTCCGTCCCCCCGAATGTGATCAGCGCCTGCCTCCGAGCTTCCCCGGGCTCATACCATGAGGGGTCGGTGTGTCCCGCGCTTCAGCGTATGAAGGCCAAGGGATGCTCCAGCGAGAGCACCTGGGCACGCAGTGGCCCTTCTGTTGGGGCGCATACGATTACGCAGATATGATCGCCTGGCTAGAAAGTTGCACGGGCGAAAACTAACGACGTGACCTGATCCTATCGTATCCCAGAATTCTGTGAAGCCATCCGCCGGCAAATGGCCCGAATGACCCGGGTCGTATTCAAGCTCTACATCGCGGGTTCCACACCACGATCGCAGGGGGCTGTCGCGAATCTGCGGCGCCTCGGTGAGGAACGGTTATCTGGCAATTATGAACTTATAGTGATCGATGTAAAGGAGAATCCGCAGGTCGCTGAAGCGGAGCGCATCCTCGCGACGCCCACACTGGTCAAAGAATCTCCGCTTCCGCTACGGCGAGTAACCGGTGATCTCTCGGACCAGGAGATGGTGTGGTTGGGGCTGGCAATCCCCAAATTCAATGACGAGGAGGACGAGTCGTGACACAAGCTGCCAGTATGCAGAAGCTGGAGACCGGTATACCCGGCTTCGATCTCATCGCGGAAGGAGGGTTGCCGGCACGACGTGCAACGCTGATTGCCGGTACCGCTGGAAGCGCAAAGACCGTGTTCGCGACACAGTTTCTGATTGCCGGGATCAATGAGGAGAACGAGGCCGGCGTCTTCGTCACTTTCGAGGACTCTCCGGAAGACATTCGCAAGAACATGGCGGGTTTCGGCTGGGAGATTGGAAACTGGGAGGCGAAGGGTAAATGGGCATTCGTCGACGCCGCTCCCGAACCGGATTCTGAGTCCGCCACTTTGCTGGTCGGCCAGTACGACCTTGGGGCTCTGCTCGCTCGAATCGAATATGCGGTACAGAAGGTCGATGCGAAGCGTGTTTCACTCGACTCTCTTAATGCCCTCTTCGTCAAATATCCAGACCGGGCGATTCTACGGGCGGAACTGTTCCGTATCGTTGCATCCCTGAAGAAGCTTGGCGTAACGGTTGTATTCACGGGAGAGAGAGATGACGATTATGGCGCCACCACCCGCTTCGGAATCGAGGAGTTCGTTGCGGACAATGCGGTTATCCTGCGCAATGTGCTCATCAACGAAAGGCGTCGCCGTACTGTCGAGATCCTGAAATTTCGCGGCGCACCGCACCAGCGTGGCGAGTATCCGTTCACCATTACTAACGGCGAGGGAATAATCGTCATTCCGCTCTCTGGAATTGAACTCACGCAGAGTTCATCCACAGTCCGCATTCCATCAGGGATCCCGGAACTGGATGAACTGGCAGGCGGTGGATTCTTCCGCGACTCCATCATCCTGCTTTCCGGTGCAACGGGTACAGGTAAGACGCTGATGACTACCCAATTTCTCGCCGGCGGAATCGCTGCGGGCGAGCGTTGCCTCCTATTTGCGTTCGAAGAGAGCCGCGAGCAGCTCTTCCGCAACGCTGCCGCCTGGGGCGTCGACTTCGAGGGTATGGAGCGAGATAAAAAGCTGAAAGTAGTCAACCAGTACCCGCACGCGATGGCTTTGGAAGATACTTTCGTTCAGATGCGGGCGACAATCGAGGAATTCAAGCCCAACCGCGTCGCAGTGGACAGCCTGTCTTCGCTCGAGCGCGTCTCATCCGTCCGCGCCTTTCGGGAGTTCGTGATGAGCCTGACCTCATTTCTCAAGCGCGAAGAAACCGCAGGTCTCTTCACGTCCACGACGGAATCGCTAATGGGCGGAGGCTCGGTCACGGAGAAGCACATCTCCACCCTCACAGACACCATAATCCTCCTGAGGTATGTCGAAGCGTACGGGGAGATGCGCCGAGGCATAACGGTGCTCAAGATGCGAGGCTCGCAGCACGCCCATGATATCCGTGAATATGTCATCGACAGTCAGGGCATGCACATAAAAGAACCATTCCGACACGTCAGCGGAATCCTTTCCGGCCAGACATCGCTCGCCCCGTGGGCAGCTGATATAGGCGGGGGGCCGTCCGCAGCAGAATCGTAACCCCCATTCAGCAATAAGCATGTGAGCGGTTTAGAATCAGATGAGAGTTTCGAACGGGATCGGCAAGATGGAGGAAATGCCCTCCGCTTGCTGATCGAACGAATGCCCGATGGGATCGTCGTGGTTGACGAGGCCGGCGTGATCCGCTTCGCGAATCCAGCGGCACAACGCCTCTTCGGCCGCACGGCGGAAGAGCTCGTAGGCGGGGCCTTCGGGTTCCCGGTCACCGGCGGCGAAACGACGGAGGTCGAGCTGATCCGTCGGGGCGGTGAGCTCGTTACGGCTGAATTGCGGGTGGTACAAACCTCATGGGAATCCGATGCGGCATGGATTGTGTCGCTCCGCGACATTTCAGACCGCAAGGAAGCCGAGGAACGTGCCAAGGAGCTCGTGCGTGCGCAGGCCGCACAGGCAGAAGCCGAGGCCGCCGAAAGACGTTTCAGATTGCTCGCTGAAGAAAAAGCCGCGATGGCCGAAGAGAATGCGGCGCTTTTTGAACGGGCGCAGGAGGCTAATCGGGCAAAATCGGAGTTTCTCGCGGTGATGTCCCATGAACTTAGAACTCCTCTCAATGCGGTCATGGGTTACACCGAGCTGCTGATGTCCGAGGTCTCGGGGCCCATCCTCGACGCGCAACGGGAGCAACTGGGTCGTATAAAGGCGAGTTCGCGCCATCTCTTGGAGCTTGTGGACGATATCCTCAGCTTCGCCAAACTCGAGGACGGTCGGGATGAGATCCGCGCCGCTCCAATCGACTTCCGCGAGGTTGTGAAGGAAGTATCTAAGCTCGCCGCACCCCTCGCCGAGCAGAAGGACCTCAAGTTGCGCATCGATCTGTCGGACTCCCCATGCGAAGGTGTTTCCGACGCGGACAAGGTCCGCCAGATTCTGTTGAACCTGGTATCCAACGCCATCAAGTTCACGGAGGATGGGGAAGTTCTGATAGGGGTTAGTTCCGAACATGACGAGGTTGTTCTGTATGTGGAGGATTGCGGTATAGGCATTCCGGCGGAGCGGCTCGATCAGATCTGGCAACCGTTCTGGCAGGTCGAACAATCTCGGACTCGGACAGCCGGTGGTACCGGCTTGGGGCTGAGTGTAGTCCGCCGCCTAGCCGAATTGCTTGGGGGTAAAGCGTCCGTGGAGAGCACTGTCGGGAAGGGAACCACCTTCACGGTTAGACTTCCCATTCGCGTGTAGAAGGCGTCCTCATCTTCGTGGCGTGCAACCTGCACCTTTGTGCTGCCCGCCTACACAGCTCTTTGCTTTGCGCAGAGCCCCCCAGAATAAAGAAGCAGCATGGAAAACAGCATCGAATGCCCGCTGGCCGGAGTGCTCGCACAGCGGCTCCGTAGCGAGCGCGATCCGATGACTCAGCGATGGCTGGACCGCATCGCTGCTCGTGTGACCGTCGATCGCAACCATATCTTTCCGACCCAGGAGCTGCTGGATCATGTCCCGCTCCTCGTGGATGGTCTTGCGGATTATATGGAAGATCCCGCGGATGAGATAAGCGCGGAAATGCCCGTGGTCGCAAAAGCGATGGAGCTTGGAGAGCTGCGGCTCGCCCAGGGCTTCAGCGCGCACGAGGTCCTGAAGGAATACGAGATCCTCGGTGGTGTCCTCTTTTCGTTCCTGATCGAAACTGTAAAGACAGTCGATCAGGAATGTACCCCGAGCGAGCTCCTGGCGTGTGCCCAGCGGTTGTTCCGAGGAGTCGCCGTGATCCAGCAGATTACGACAACCCAGTACCTGCGTATTGCCGATGAAGGGATGCATGAACGCGAAGAGCGCCTACGGAACTTCAACCGTACGCTCACACACGAATTGAAGAACCGAATCGCCGCGGTCGGTGGTGCCAGCAGCATGCTGACCGAGTCGTGGGTGGAGAGCGATGCGGAGCAACGAAAGAGATTCGTAGGCATCATCTCCCGAAACGCCGTCGAAATGCAGAAGGTTTTGGAGGATCTGCTCACCTTGAGCCGCATGGATGGTGACGCTCGCCAACAGCGCAATGTCCTGCTACCTGAGGTTGTTGCTGAAGCTGCGCGTCAACTGCGAGAGATGGCGGAGGATCGGGGTGTGGCGATCCGGACGGCGGAAGATATTCCGGGTGTGGAAGTAGATGCGGCGGCCGTGGAGCTATGCCTCACCAACTACATCTCGAACGGGATCAAGTATTCCGATCCTGAGCGAGCGGATCGATGGGTCGAGGTGCGGGCGCAGATCAACGATGGGGCGGACGGTGACGGCGAGGTGATGATCGAGGTGCACGACAACGGGGTCGGTATCCCCGAGGAGGCGCGACAACAGGTGTTCGAGCGGTTCTACCGTGCCGATGAGACGAGCGCAACTGACGGAACCGGTCTGGGACTCAGCATTGTTCGAGAGACGGCAGAGTCACTCGGCGGGCGTGCATGGGCGGAGGCTAAGCACGGGGCTGAAACCGGCTCGATTTTCAAGATCTCCCTTCCCGCCAGGCGTCATGCCGACGAGGATGCCGCTGATTAACCCCCGATATCCACTCCTATGCTGCGCCACCTGCCCTGATTGAAGCGGACGACGCTCAAGACGCACCGGGTGGCGTGTCCAAGCAGGATCGCGAGCCAGATGTCGATGGGGTCGAGCGTTGAAAATTGTCGGATCAGAAAGCACATCCCGAGAGGCACCACGATCTGGGAGACGATGGAGATGTAGAGTGGACCCTTGGTATCGCCCGTTCCCTGTAGACCGCCAGTGTAGGTTAGAGCGGCGGCGATGAAAAGGCCGGACAGGCTCAGCACGCGCAGAAAATCAACGCCAATTTCCACCACCACCGGGTCGTGAATTCCGAATAGTGCTAGGAGTTGGCGCGGGACGAGGAGGAAGAGTGAGCCGATCGCGGCGGCTCCCAGAAGCCCGAGTCGGGAGGTGAGGTGCACCGCCCGGGCCGCCCGATCGGGGTTCCCCGCGCCGAGGTTCTGGCCTGCCACCGCCGCAGCTGCGCTCATGAGACCGACGGTGGTCCAGGTGATGAGTGAGAACAGCTGAGTGTAGGATACGGCGTACGCTGCCTGTGCGGCGGCGCTCTGAGCGAGCGAGCCGACGAATGCCAGCAGCATCACCCCGCCGATATTCATAGCTATCCCCTGGATCCCTGTCGGGAGCCCGAACCGGAAAAGGGCACGGATGATTCCCCAGTCTGGCCCGCGCGACCCGCCACGTGGGAAACCCACCACCCAGCCACCGCGCCACAGCCTGATGAGTGCGTAGATCGATACGAGCCCGGAGGCGATGACCGTCCCCATCGCCGCGCCGGCGGTTCCAAAAGCGGGAATAGGCCCGAGTCCGCGGATCAGCACCACATTCAGCGCTATGTTCAGCGCCGTGAGCGCAATCCCCAGTCGCAGCGGGGTGCGCGCGTCGCCGGCCGAGCGCAGTGCGCCGCCGAGCATGAAGAAGATCAGCATCCCGCTGCTGAACACGAACATGATCCGCAGGTATGGCAGCGCCTCGGCCTGAACGGCCGGTGCGGCATTCACCAGGTCGAGCAGGAACGGTGTAAGCAGGTAGCCCAGAGGGGCGAGCACACCCAGCGAAAGTCCTATCGCCGTCAGGAAGGCCTGGTAAACAGTGCGATCTACCTTGTCGGAATCTCCCACGCCCGCAAAGCGCGCGACCAGCACACTCATCCCAGTGAAGAGTGAGGAGATGAAAACGACGACGACCAGGAAGATCTGCCAGCTCACACCGATGGCGGCGTTCGCCTCGAATCCGACGTAATTGCCTACCATCACGTGATCGACCATCCCCTGCAACCCGCCGATGACGTTCTGTAGCATGGTCGGCCATGCGATGCTCCACACCGCCGGCAGCAGAGGTCCTTCGACTATGGAGCGGTCGTAGCGCCGTCGCTCCGTAGGGGAGGTGGCGAGCGGCTCGGCTCCCGCGACTGCAGGTGAAGTAGCTGCGCTCGGTGGAGCGTCATCGGTCATCGGATCCTGTGTAGAGCCATTTGGAAGAGCTACCGTGCGGCTTTGTTCCTACTCCGCCCGAAGCACCTCGACGGGATCCACCCGCATCGCCCGCCGCGCTGGACGATAGCTCGCAAGGGCCGCCGCGAACAAGGCAAGCACGGCAATCACTGTGATGGTCAGCGGATCGGTCGGCTCTACATCGAAGAGAAGACTTCGTACCAAACGGGAGAGCGCGAGGGCGCCCATGATCCCGAGTACGACACCGAATGCGGCGAGTGCGAGACCTTCCCCGATCACGTGTTTTGCTAACGTACCCGTGTGCGCACCCAGCGCTATGCGAATGCCGAGTTCGCGCTGCCGCTGCGCCACGGCGAATGCCAGCACGCCATGAATTCCGATGCCCGCGAGGACGAGCGCTAGACCGGATAGCACCGACATGAGCACAAGGAGGAACTTCTCCATGTCGATGAACTCGGCGTACATATCGGTTGCCGGCCTGAGCTCGTAAATCGGCTGCTGGGGATCGAGATCGCTGACGATGTCGCGGATGGAGTTGAAGAGCGGACCCGGTTCACCACGTGTGCGGATCGCCACCATCGCATAAGAGCTCGCGCGGTCTTTCGTGGACGGATAGAGCACCTCGAAGTCACCCTCGCGGCTGTCCGGCCCCTCCAGCTTGAGGTCGCCAATCATTCCTACGACCGTCAGCCACGGTGATTCCGCGTCGATTCGGAATCGCTGGCCCACCGGGTTGCTTTCACCCCAGAGGAAACGAGCGAGATCGAGATCGATGATGACATTGTCAGTCTCGGCGTCCGCAAGCGTGAACGAACGCCCGGCGCGGATGGGGACCTCCATGACCTCGAAGTAGTCAGGCGTGACCTCGCTCGCCGGGACGATGGTCGGTTGTCCTTCAGCGGGCGCGGGCTGTCCCTCCGCCTGTAACTCGATCCCGACGTGGATCATCCCGCCCGGGACCGTCACCCCCTCGATGCCCGGCAGCGCCTCGAGACGCGCTTCGAGCCTCTGAAGGAACTGTCCGCGCGCCTCAGAGGTAGGGTAGCTGGAAGATGAAAGGGTCATGCTCATGACTGCCAGTTCCTCGACGCGGTAGCCGGGATCGACCCGCGTGAGCCTTATGAAGCTGTTGATCAGCAGACCCGCGCCGACCAGGAGGATCACAGATAGCATGACGGATCCCACGACCAGCCCCTGCCGCAGGCGATTCTTCGACCTTGTAGTTGTGGCGTAAGGCGTGAGACCGGCCTCGGCGGCCGCTGAATGCCTTCTGGTCGCCTGGAGCGCCGGGATGAGGTCGATGATAAGACCGGCTAAAGCGGCAATAGCAAAGCTAAAAGCTATCGTTCGCCACTCGACCTCGATCGGGTGAGGGGCGAAGAAGGTCAGGTGACTCGGCAAAATCCCGCGGATCATGGCGACTATCGCAACGGCCAGGGCCACGGCGGCCGCACCGCTCAGGAGTGCCAGGAGTGTGCTCTCGGTGACCAGCTGACCGATCAGGCGCCGGCGCGAAGCGCCGAGCGCTGACCGCACCGCGAGCTCTCGTATGCGCGACCAGCCCCGCACCAGCAGCAGGCTTATAGCGTTCACCGCGGCCACTAGCAGGATCAGGGCAACCGCTCCGGCGAGGAAGCTCATGTCCTCTCCAAGGCTGCGCTTACCCTCCATCGGGAAGAGCTGCGCCGTCCAGTTCATGTCCGGCATTGTCTCAGCTAGTGCAACGGACAGAGCCGTCGCGCGAGCACTGGCTGTTTCGATGCCCTCGTCGCCAAGGCGAGCAAGAATCCCCACCGACCGACCCTCTTCACCCAACACCGTGCCCGTTCGGGACAGCGGCAGCCACACCTCTGTGTACGAGTAGGTGGGGAATTTGAAGCCCTCCGGCATGACGCCGATGATCCGGTGGCGAACCCCGTTGAGCACTATCCTTTCGCCAAGCACCTCCGGGTCAGCGCCGAACGCCGATCTCCAGAACCCATAGTTCAGGATCACGACCGGGTCAGCACCTGGCTCGGCATCATCCTCATTGAACGCGCGGCCGAGAATCGGCCTCACCTGCATGACCTCCTGGAAACGCGGCCCGACGGCCTCAGCTGGCAGGCTTTGCGGTTCGGCTCCTCCCACGAACAGGACACTCGCGCGAGCGTGGAGCATCACCCCATCCATGAATTCGGCGGCATCGCTCCACGCCCGGGCCTCCTCCCATGCGAAGTTGGGTCGCGCGAATCCGCTCTCCTCCATGTACCCAAAAACCTCCACCAACTCTTCGGAGTCGCCGTAGGGGAGTGGCTTGAGGATCAGCGCGTCCACCACGCTGAACATTGCCGCCGCCGCGCCGATGCCCAGGCCGAGGGTCAGCACGAATGTGCCGGTAAATCCGGGGCGCCGGTGGATCTGCCGGAATGCGTAGCGGAGGTTCTGAAAGAGTGTGCTCATAAGATTTCCTGGGCTGTGAGTAGATTGACGCGCGCAACACGTATTCACATCTTACAAGTATGAAAATGATGGCTACGGTTTCCGAGCGAGGTCAGATCACGATCCCTAAATCCCTCCGCGAGAGCATGGGCATTCGCCCCGGGCAAACGCTCGCCGTCCGTGAGGTCCGTGGCCAGCTGGTGCTGACTAAGGAAACCACCGGAGACAAATGGGATAGCGTTATCGGCATCCTGGACTCCGGCCAGACGACAGACGAGATCATGGAAGAGCTGCGCGGACCGGTAGACACTTGTGATTAGTGCTGTGGACTCCAGCGTACTGCTGGATGTCCTGGACCAAGAACCTATCTTTATCGATCGTTCGCTTGCAGCACTCCGTGACAGTGAAAGGCAAGGAGGTCTCATTGCCTGCGAGGTGGTGTGGGCAGAAGTCGCGTCCCGGTTCACGTCGTCGGAAGTCGCTTACAGAACGATGGATGACCTCGGAATCCGTTTCGTCTCGTCGAGCAATGTTGCCGCCCTTGCAGCTGGGAAAGTGTGGAGAGACTACAGGAATCGCGGTGGCCCACGTACACGCATTGTTTCGGACTTTCTAATTGCTGCGCATGCTCTTCATCACGCGGATCGGTTGGTGACGCGTGACCGGGGTTTCTATCGTTCATATTTTCAGCAGCTCGAGGTCTTGGATACTAGTAGAGCATAGGGAACGAGACACGGCAGTGGTCACATAATGATCGAATATAAGGGTTAGGTGGGCGCGATTGACTATGACGCCGAAATCGACCAGCTGCACGGGAGCGTGATTAATACGCGCGACGTGATCACCTTTTACGGCGCGTCGTGGGACGAGTTGAAGCGGGGAATGGCTGTTTCGGTCGATGTTTATCTGGTGCATAGCGCCGAAGGAAATAAGGAGCCAGACAAACCCCACTCTGGCATCTCCGTCACTCCGCCCGAAGCGCGATCATAGGGTCCACGCGGGTAGCCCGGCGCGCCGGGAGATACGCCGCACCCAGCGCGACTACCAGCAGGGTCACCGAAACCGCAATCAGCGTGATTGGGTCTGTGGCACTGACCTCGAAGAGCAGGCTCTGAAGCACACGCGTGACCGCCAGCGCGGCGACAATTCCCACACCCACGCCGACCGTCGCAAGGACCAGCGCGTGGGTCACGACCATCGACGCTACCTGCTCCACGCGCGCTCCGAGCGCGATGCGGATGCCCATCTCCTTCTGCCGCTGTCCCACCACGAAAGAGAGAACCCCGTACAGACCTACAGCTCCGAGTATGAGAGCGGCCGCCGCCGCAACGGCCAGCAGGGTCATGGCGAATGAGGTCCGTGCCACGGATTCGGCGACGATGCTCTCCATAGTGCGAATATTGGCGATGGGCACTTCCGCATCTAGATCAGTGACCAACGCGCGGATGGCTCCTGCGAGCGCTTCGGGCCGATCATTCGCCGTCCGCACTACCAGCGTAGCGCCGTTGGGGGCTCCCCAGAGCCCGGCTCCCTCCAGCGGGATCAAGGGGAAGTGGACGACCTCGATGGGAGGGTGGTCGAGTCCGTTGGCGCGGACATCGCCGGCAACCCCCACCACCCGATAGTAGGGTTCGCCAGCCCCGTTCCCTCGAATCCCTTTACCAATCGGGTCCTCGCCGGGCCAGAGCCTTTCAGCGAGTGCGCGGCTGACGACGACACCACCACTGCGTTGGTTCACGTCATTCCACGTCGGGAGCTCGCCCTGCACGGGGATCCGCAGTGTTTCGAAGAAGCCCGGTGCAGCCATGTTGGTGGTGATGCATCCGGGTGCCGCGGCATCGGATGCCGGCGGTTCGTCTACCGTTAAAGTCGCGCACGCTCCGGAGCTGACGAGCGGCATATCGTCGGATACGCCCGCACTCACGACTCCCGGCAGGCCTTCGACCCGGCGTGTGAGTTCCTGGTAGAACGCGCTCACCTCCTCGTAACCGCGGTAGCTCACAAACGGCAGCGCGAGTTCCATCGTCAGAATATTACTCGGATCGAACCCCGGCTCGACCGACCGGAGCTGTTGGAAACTACGCAGCAGGAGCCCCGCGGAGGCGAGGAGAACTACCGCCATTGCGACCTGGCTGACTACCAAAAGGTTGCGGGTGATGTTACGCTCGCGGCCCGCGGTGGCGCCGCGGCCCTCGTTCCTTATAGCAGCTGAGCCGGTGCTGGCTGAGAAGCGGAGCAGCGGAAACGATCCGACGGCCAGGCCGACGAGAACAGAGAGGATGAGAACGAAGGCGATGACATCGCCGCCGATCCCTATCCCCTCCATTCGCGGCAGCCCCTCTGGCGCCCCAGCGACTAGCGCATCGACGCCGACGTAGGCCAGCAGAAGCCCGCCCGCGCCGCCCACGAGCCCAAGGACCAGGCCCTCACTAAGAAATTGCCGCGCAAGGCGCCCGCGAGTAGCGCCCATGGCCGCGCGCAGGGCCATCTCCCGGCGCCTGCCCTCAGTGCGGACCAGGAAGAGATTGGCCACATTGGCGCAGGCGATCAGGAGGACGAGCAAAACGGCGGCGAGGAGCATCCAGAGCGTACCGCTCACATCTCCCACCACCGCGTCCCGTAGCGGGATCACGACCGGAGTGAAGCCGGTCTCCTCCATAAAATCCTCGCTATATGCGGACGGGTACAGCTCGGTGAAGCGGCTGGTGAAGCGGGCGAGCTCATCTTCAAGCGCGGCGGGTGAGACGCCATCCTCCAGGCGGCCGATCGCCTGAAAGGTGTGCCAGTTGGTCGCGGGCGCACTGGGGTTGAGGCCGAGTGGGAACCAGATGTCGACGTTCACGCCGGGATCGGGGAGATCTGCGCCGGCCTCGAGCACGCCGACTACCGGCACGGTGAGCCCGCTCACCTCGATCGACTTTCCGACGATCTTCGGGTCAGACCCATATCGCCGTACCCAGAGGTCGTGGCTGAGTACCGCTACCGGCACCGCAGGGCCGGGATTAACGCTCGTGGCGTCAGAGCCGACCTGATTGTCTTCCGGCGTGATCAGCCGGCCGAGCGCCGGCCTGACCCGAAGTACGGAGAAGAGGTTAGCGCTCACGCGTGCCATCTGAACCCGCTCGGCGGGACCGTCGCCAGTGAGACTGACCTCTGGCGTTGTGTATACCGCGACGCTTTCCAGTCCGCGGCTATTCTCCTGGAAATGAAAATATCCGGCGGGCGACAGTCCCCAGTTCCTCTCCGTATCGACGCCGGGCACGCGATTCTCGAGGCGCACCATCCGCTCGGGCTGCGGATAGGGCAATGGGCTCAGCACGACCGCATTGAGCACCGTGAAGATCGCGGCGGTCGCGCCGATCCCGAGGGCGAGCGTGAGGACGGCCACTGCCGAGAAGCCGGGGTTCCGCGGAATCGCGCGGAACGCGGAGCGGAGATCCTGAAGAAGAACTGTCATGAGGTCGCTCGAGGAGGAGGTTTGAGAAATGGACCTACCTCTATAAATTGAGGGGCATGCAATGGAGATTCGAGTGGGATTCGACCAAAGCAGAGCAAAACGAGCGAAAGCATGGTGTGGGTTTTCTGGAGGCGACAACATATGAAGAAGGAACCCATGGACCCACTTGACGGGGAAGTCGATGAAATGCTTGACGAATACGACTTTACCGTTGATGACATTCGAAATGCGCCGCGAGGCCAGTACGCCGACCGATACGCACGCGGAACGAATGTCGTGCTCCTTGACTCGGATGTGGTCGAGATGTTTCCTAACTCCGACGCGGTCAACCAGGCGTTGCGCGCGCTCGCTACCATCATCAGGGAGCGGGAGAAGGTCTCCGCGGGGTAGAAGCTTACAATCACCATCGGCCTACTCCGCCCGCAGTGCCACATTCGGGTCCACGCGCGTCGCCCGGCGTGCGGGTATGTAGCACGCCAGCAAGGCCACAACCGCGAGCACGAGCGACGCGACCGCGAAGGTCATGAGGTCCGTACTGCTGACGCCGAACAGTAGCGACTCCAGGAATCGACTCACGGCGAACGCGCCGAATAGTCCGACCACCAGGCCGATCCCCGCCACCGCCATTCCGTCGCGTAGAACCATCCCCAGCACGCGCGGCGCCTCGGCGCCCATCGCCATGCGGATTCCGATCTCCTTGCCGCGTTCGGCTACCGAGTAGGCGAGTACGCCGTACGTCCCCACTGCGGCGAGCACGAGTGCGATTCCAGCGAATATGGCGAGAAGCAGCGTCATGAAGCGCTCACGCCCCACTGAGCCAGCCACGTTCTCCTCCATCGTCTGCATATTGGCCAGCGGCAGAGCCCGATCCTGGCTCCAGACGACCCGCCTGACCTCGTTCGCAACCGCGAGAGGCGGGCGGGTGGTCCGCAAAACCACGTTCATGGTGCGCGGCGTGTAACCGGCCACGGCCGCCTGGGGGTAGTAGATATAGAGCTCGGTGCCGGTCTGTTCGGAGAGTCCGCCCTGTTTTACATCGCTGGCGATGCCGGTGATGGTGAACCAGGGGAAATCGTCGCCACAGCACGGGCGGATGCGTCGGCCGATAGGATTCTCGTTGGGGTAGAAGACCTCGGCGAGTCGCTCGTTGACGATCGCGACGGGTGTGGACGCGCCATCATCCCCCGGATCGAAGGCGCGGCCCTCCACCATCGGAATCTGCATCGTCCCGAAGTAATCGCCGCCGACGACCTGGTAGTAGTCGACATTGTGGGCGGGGCCCTGCTCCGTCTGCTCCAGACCTTCAAACTCCGTGTCGTTCGCGTTCACCTCGCGCACGGGCGGCAGGCCGCTCATCACAGCGGTCCCGCTGACGCCGGGGAGAGCCCCAAGATCCGCCATCAGCCTGCTGTGGAACGCACTCTGATCCGGGCCTTCCGGGTAGCTGCTCTCAGGGAGATAGAGCTCGAAGGTAAGGAGCCCGCCCGGCTCGAAACCAGCATTGACCTCCTGGAGCTCGGAGAAGCTGCGTAGGAGAAGCCCGGCTCCGACGACAAGGATTACAGCGAGCGCAACCTCGGCGATGACGAGTCCGCGACGGAGCCGGTTGCGACCTGCGCCGGCGGTGGTGCGCTGACCGCCATCTCTGAGCGATGTGGCAATTCCGCGCTGCGAGAGGTGAGTGAGGGGTGCGAGGCCGAAGAGCAGTCCGGTGAGGACGGCGATCGCCAACGTGAACATGAGGATGCCAGGATCCAGGCCGATCGAGTCCGCGCGTGGGATGCTCTCGGGATTTGCGGCGAGCAGAATATTGAGTCCTACATAACCCAGGAAGAGACCGAATGCTCCGCCCAGGAGCGCGAGCATCACGCTCTCCGTGAGAAACTGGCGAATCAGCCGCTGGCGGCCGGCGCCCAGAGCGGCCCGCACAGTGATCTCCTTCTGGCGCCCCTCCGCCCGCGCGAGCAGCAGGTTTGCCACGTTGGCGCACGCGATGAGGAGCACGAGCCCGACGGCGCCTAGCAGGATGATGAGCGCAGGCCTGACATCTCCCACCACCTCTTCACGGAGACTGTTGATGACGACGGGGTGGGTGGAATCATTGGGGATGTGCCCCTCGGGTATCACGCCGCCCCACTGTCTCAGAAGCGTCTGCATCTCGGCCCGCGACTGCTCGAGGGTAGCACCCGGGGCGAGGCGCCCGACGAGATTGAGATAATGCGATCCACGATTGGTAGGATTGGCCGGCAGGCCGAGCGGCGCCCAGACATCGACCTCTGCCTCCTCAATGTCGAAGCCCGGCGGCATTACCCCGAGCACGGTTGTGGGCGCGCCATTCACCTGAATTGTGCTTCCAACGATTCCGGGATCGGCCCCGAATGTGCCGCGCCAGAGGCCGTCGGAGATCACCAC
>DASSKB010000009.1:0-5883 GCA_035690925.1 Longimicrobiaceae bacterium | reverse complement strand
AGGGCCTGCCATGTCACTTTTCCTGGTGAGCCGCAACCTCGAGCGCGTGGCGGACCTGGCGACGAACGTCGCCGAGGATGTCGTCTTCCTCGTCGAGGGGCGGACGATAAAGCACCACGTGGAGCGGGAGGATAAGGACTGATAGCCGGAGAACGGATTGCCGGGAGTCCCGCGCCGGCGTAAACTCCCTGTTTAGATAAGGTCACCAATACTCGAGCCGGAGCGCTGCCCGATGCCCGGATCCAGGGGCTGGCCCCGCATAAAATCCGAGCAGAGCGACGCTGTCGAGCTGCTCCTGGAAGAGGTGACGGAGGAGCCCGAGCCGCGACCGCTGGCTTTCGGCCGCAACCTGCGTGGGCGCGTGGCGATTGTAACCGGCGGAGCGTCCGGAATAGGCCGTGCCATAGCGCTGGACCTGGCGCGCGAGGGAGCGAGCGTCGCCTTCAACTATTTCGCACATGACGATAACGCGGAGCTCCGCGAGGAGGCGCAGAACACCGCGCAGGCCATCGCACAACTCGAAGTCGGCGTTCACTTCGAAGAGTGCGATGTCCGGGAACCGGATCAGGTTGACGCCTTCGTACGACGATCCCACGACAGGCTCGGCGGGCTGGATATTCTCGTCAATAATGCGGGGATCGCCCGAGACGCAGCGCTCTGGCGCCTCTCGAACGATCAGTGGGAGACGGTGCTGGCCACCAACCTGACAGGCGCGTTCTACATGATCCGCGCGGCGTCGCCTTACTTCCGCCGCCAGAATGACGGCAAGATAGTCAATGTATCGTCCGTCCACGGTCTCCGGAGCGAGTTCGGGCTGGCAAATTATAGCGCCTCGAAGGCGGGCCTGCTCGGGCTGACCCGCTCGGCCGCGCTCGAGCTCGGTCCCAGCAATGTGAACGTGAACGCCGTCGCTCCAGGATATATCCGCACGACACGCCTCACCAGCGGCGTCCCCACGGAGATCCTGGACAGCGCCCGCGAGAAATCCGTCCTCGGTCGCCTCGGCGACCCCCAGGATGTCGCCGGTGTAGTGCTTTTCCTGTGCTCGGAATACGCCAGACACATTACGGGAGTTGTTATCCCGGTCGATGGGGGGCATCTTTTGTGAGCTATCAGCTATCAGCTATCAGCTATCAGCACCCGAAAGTCTGATAGCTTGCTGGAGTCGATCGCCTGAAGCTGAGGCAGACAGGCAAATCTCTGCGCGCCCGATAGCTGATAGCTGATAGCTGATAGCTGATAGCTCTCTTCTAAACTTTCGAATTCGCAATAATGCATACAGTTTCTCTCATCCCCGGCGACGGCATCGGCCCGGCCATCACCGAGTCCGTAGTCCGTATAATCGAGGCGACGGGCGCCGATATCGAGTGGGACCGGCAGATCGCCGGGCTCGCGGCGCTCGAGGCTGTCAACTCGCCGCTCCCGGACGCGACCCTGGATTCCATCCGTGAGCACCGGGTCGCGCTGAAGGGGCCGCTTACGACGCCCATCGGCGTTGGGTTCCGATCCATCAACGTCGCGCTCCGTAAGGAGTTCGATCTCTATGCCAACGTGCGCCCCGTCCGTACGCTGCTGCCGGATTACCGGTATCAGGATATCGACCTGGTCCTGATACGGGAGAACACCGAGGGGCTGTACAGCGGGGTGGAGCACTACGTAGGGATCGGCGACGACCCGCGCGCCGCGGCCGAGTCGGTCATGATCATCACCCGGTTCGGCGTCGAGCGCATAGTGCGCTACGCCTTCGAATACGCCGTCTCGCACGGCCGTAAGAAGGTGACGCTCGCTCACAAGGCGAATATCCTTAAGTATACTCAGGGGCTCTTCCTGGACATCGGCCGCGAGATAGCGGCCGAGTACGAGGGCCGCGTCGAGTTCGAGGATCGCATCATCGACGCGACCGCCATGCTGCTGGTTATGGACCCGTACCAGTTCGACGTTATCGTCACCGAAAACATGTTCGGCGACATCCTCTCGGACCAGATTGCGGGTCTCGTTGGCGGTCTGGGTCTTGCCCCTGGAGGGAACGTGGGGAAATCGGCGGCCATTTTCGAGGCCGTGCACGGCTCAGCGCCCGATATCGTCGGAAAGAACATCGCCAACCCGTCCGCGCTACTCCTGGGAGGTATTATGATGCTCCAGCACCTGGGGATGACAGATGAGGCCATGCGCATCCAGAACTCGCTCGAGGCGACGGTGCGCGAGAAGGATACGCTGACGCCCGACCTCGGTGGCAGCGCGACCACCGAGGAGTTCACCGACGTTATCATCCGACGCCTGTGAGCGACGACGGCCGCCGCTCCAGATGCCGCAACTGCGGTAAGGAGTTCGCCGCCGGCGAACTCGACGCGGACGGCTGGTGCACGGCTTGCCGCCAGGAGGTCATCCGCAGGTCGACGATAGTCGCCAGGATCGTTGGTGGCGCCACGGCTCTCCTGGTAACGGCCGCGATCGCCGTCTACGTTTTGCCGCTGGAGCGGTTCCTGGTCGCCTTCCTGGTTCTCATTGCGGCGGTGTTCTTTCTCGTCTATAAGTTCGCCCGCCGCATAGCTTTCGAGGTTATCCGCGGCCGCGGAGTGACGCCCAGGGAGGAGGCTTAATCATGCCGCGTCGACGTTCGTACTGGCTCGACGCAATCGCGGCCGTCGCGGGAGGTCTCGCGCTGGGCATCGGCCTCACCCGTATGGTCCTGGATTTCTCCCTGTTGGCCTGCGTTATTGCGGTCATAGGGTTCCTGATCCTCTGGTGGGTACTCGCCGACGCGCGCGTTTTCCGACGCGGAAATCCCGAGAGCGACGACGGCGGTACGCGAACCATCGAATAGACCCGATCAGCAGGTTGCCGTTCGATCCGGGCGAGAGGTATATTCCGCCCGGATTTACTTTTCCAGACCCGCACGCGCTTAGATATTAATGGCCAAGTTCAGGGGTGTAGATTACTTCGATGCCGACGGTCTCCTCTCCGAGGAGGAACGGCTGATCCGCGATACAGTCAGGCAGTGGGTGGACGATGAGCTCATGCCGGTGATAGGCGACGCCTACGTGGAGCGCCGCTTCCCCAGCGAGCTCATCCCCCAGATGGCCGAGCTGGGTATGTTCGGCGCGAACCTGCCAGAGGAGTACGGGTGCGCGGGCCTGAATAATGTCGCGTACGGCCTCATCATGCAGGAGCTGGAGCGCGGTGATTCAGGTATTCGCTCCTTCGCATCCGTTCAGGGCGCGCTCTGCATGTACCCGATATTCGCGTTCGGATCCGACGAACAGAAGAACCACTATCTCCCGAAGATGGCCACTGGCGAGGTTATCGGCTGCTTCGGCCTGACCGAGCCCGACTTCGGCTCCAATCCCGCCGGCATGATAACCCGCGCAGTCAAGCAGGGCGACGAGTGGGTGATAAACGGCGCTAAAATGTGGATCACCAACGGGTCCAGGGCGGATGTAGCCATCGTCTGGGCCAAGACCGGCGAGCTGGATGACGTAGAGTCCATCCGCGGCTTCGTTGTCCCCACCGACTCCCCGGGGTTCAAAGCCAGCGATCAGAAGGGCAAACTCTCGCTTCTCGCATCCGATACCTCCGAGCTGTCGTTCTCGGACGTGCGCGTTCCGGCCGACGCCATCCTGCCGAAATCCGGTGGTCTCAAAAGCCCGCTTATGTGTCTCACGCAGGCGCGCTACGGTATCGCGTGGGGCGCCGTAGGCGCGGCTATGGCGTGCTACGAAGAAGCCCTCGATTACGCCAAGGAGCGCGTCCAGTTCGATCGCCCCATCGCCGGCACACAGATCCAACAGGTCCGCCTCGTGGAGATGCTCACCGAGATCACCAAGGCACAGCTCCTCTGCGTGCAGCTCGGTCGCCTCAAAGACAGCGGTAAGATGCGACCCCAGCAGGTCTCCATGGCCAAACGCAACAATGTGGATATGGCCACCGATATCGCCCGCGACGCACGGCGGATCCTCGGCGGTAACGGCATCCTCATCGAGTACGCCGCAATGCGCCACATGGCCAACCTCGAATCGGTCTATACCTATGAGGGAACCCACGATATCCACGGCCTCATAATGGGTCAGGACATTACCGGACTCGCCGCGTTCTGAGGCGGTTTTCAGAGGTTTTTCGGGGTTGACACACCCCGCGGTGCCGGTTAGCTTTCGCCTTCTCGAATTCAAACGCACCGCTAGCTCAATTGGCAGAGCAGGGGACTCTTAATCCCAAGGTTGAAGGTTCGATTCCTTCGCGGTGCATTCGGGGGGAATACATTCGTTTGTCATTTATGCGCCCGTAGCTCAGCTGGATAGAGCGTCTGACTACGGATCAGAAGGCCGGGAGTTCGAATCTCTCCGGGCGCATCTGGAAGGCGTGGGCCCCCGCCGGGCTCACGCCGCTCTTTCCTCCCGTGCTCCTGTGGCGGAATTGGTAGACGCGCTAGATTCAGGATCTAGTGGGCGCAAGCCCGTGGAGGTTCGAGTCCTCTCGGGAGCACTGAAGTAATTTTGAATTGTGAATTTTGAATTTTGAATTAACTACCCGGTCTGCGCAACGGTCGCAGTTAATTCAAAATTCATAATTAAAAATTCAAAATTGTAGTTCAAGCCTTGCCCAGGTGCTGAAATTGGTAGACAGGCCAGACTAAGGATCTGGTGCCGGAAACGGCGTGGAGGTTCGAGTCCTCTCCTGGGCACTGCGCGCGCGGAGCGCGCGAAGTGAATTATGAATTTTGGATCTTCTCCAATTTACGTGCAGATTGATGTGCCCTCAGCGGTAACATTCAACCGCGGAGGACGCGGAGACGCAGAGGCGCAAGCCAAACAATTTCATGCTCAGAATTACCGCGGGAGGCCTTGGTCCCACCTCCGCGCACTCAGCGGCTCTGCGGTAAATTTGCCATTAATGGCGTCCCCTGCTGCAACAAAATTGGAGAAGAACCAAAATTCAAAATTCAAAATTGCAGTTTCGGGTTGCGAGTGTGGATCGCGGCGGTGAAGGTTTTGCCGTCGAGGAAAGTCCGAGCTCCACAGGGCACGGTGCCGGGTAACGCCCGGGCGCCCACAAGGCGACGGAAAGTGCAGCAGAAAGCAAACCGCCGATGACCCGGTTCGCCGGGCACAGGTAAGGGTGAAATGGTGCGGTAAGAGCGCACCGCGCTTCCGGAGACGGGAGTGGCATGGCGAACCCCACCCGGAGCAAGGCCAAATAGGGGACGAGGGGCTGCCCGCTCCGCTAAGAGTCCCGGGTAGGCTGCTCGAGGTCACCGGTAACGGCGATCCCAGAGAAATGATCCCATCCGCTTACGCGGAGACAGAACTCGGCTTATTCCGCAGCCCGTACATGCGCCCGTAGCTCAGCTGGATAGAGCGTCGCCCTCCGGAGGCGAAGGTCCCGCGTTCGAATCGCGGCGGGCGCACTGAAGATTTACCGAGATGACCCCCATCGTCAGCGGACGGTGGGGGTTCTGCATTCGCGAGCCTGACAACAAACAGCGTTTTACCGCGAGGACGCCGAGGCACGGAGAGCGATTTATTCGACGGAGAGATGTCGGTGCGGGGCCGTGAACCGAATAAACGCAAGTGGTTGCCCACATGTGGGTATTGACCGCATTGCCCAAATGAAATTATATTGCCCGCATGATAGGCTCCACGTCCTCAACACAAAATCAAAGTGCCCACGCGATCAGACACACTGAATCATCTAGGCTTCAAGCCGCGCAAGGGATTCGTGCACCCCGACGCGCGCGGTCGGCTAACACTTGGGTCAGCCGCTCAGAAGGCGGACTACAGGGTACTTGTGAATGAGAAAGGGCAGATACTGCTGGATCCTGTCGTCGCAATTCCCACGAGTGAAGCCTGGCTCTGGCAGACACCAGCGCTCCGAGCTTCGATGGAGCGC
>DASSKB010000008.1:0-3461 GCA_035690925.1 Longimicrobiaceae bacterium | reverse complement strand
GAGCTTGGCGAAGAAGGCGCCGTAGATCAGCACACGATGTTCTCGAGCGCATCGACTACCAAGGCATTCACCACAGCGGCGCTCGGTATGCTTGTCGACGAAGGCAAGCTGGAGTGGGACGACAGGGTAATCGATGTGCTGCCCGGATTTCGGCTTTACGACCCGTATGTCACCCGGGAGGTTACGGTGCGTGACCTGGTCACCCACCGTACGGGTCAGGCGGGTGGTGGGGCTCTCTGGTACGGTTCGGAGAACGCCCGTGAGGATGTTGTGGAGCTCCTCCGCTATCAGGAGCCGGCGAGCAGCTTCCGCTCCGAGTACGCCTACAACAACAATATGTTCGCCGTGGCGGGGGAGGTGCTGGAGGCCGTCTCCGGCGAGTCGTGGGCGGACTTCGTGAGAGAGCGCATTCTGGAACCGCTGGATATGGACCGCACTATAATGCTCATCTCCGAGCTGCCATCGTACGACAACGTCGCGCAACCGCACGATGTAATTGATGGTGAGCTGCAGCCCATAAGGTTTCTCGATTTCGACAACATCGGCCCCGCTGGTTCCATGATGTCGAACGTGGAAGATATGACCCACTGGCTCAGCTTCCACCTGGCAGGTGGGGTGGTGAACGGTGAGAGATTGCTGAGCGAGGAGGTCCACGAGGAGCTCTTCACGCCGCAGACAATCGTGCCTGCCGAGTCGTTTTACCCTGCCGCCGAGCTCGCTGGCACCAATTTCCGAGCGTATGGCCTGGGCTGGTTCCTTCAGGACTACCGCGGCCACAAGCTGGTGATGCACACTGGTAGCATAGACGGAATGACGGCTCTCACGGCGATGCTTCCGGAGAAAGACGTCGGCATGATCGTCTTCATCAACCGGGACCACTCGGAGCTGCGCCACGCGCTTATGTACCGCGTCATGGATGCCTACATCGGCGGACCACCGAGGGACTGGAGCGCCGAAGTCCACGCGCTCTTCCCCGAGGACAATTCTGATGGAGGACGCGAAGACGATCGGGTCGCGGGAACACAGCCATCGCTTCCCCTCGCCGATTATGCCGGGGTTTACGAGCACCAGATGTACGGAGACATCGAGGTCACGCAGGAGGGCGGCGGGCTGGTCCTCGCTCGTGAGCCCCAGTGGACGGGACCCCTATCGCACCGGCACTACAATACCTTCCAGGTCGATTGGAACGATCCGGTATTCGGCACCGACCTCGTCACCTTCCAGCTGAATGCGCGCGGCGAGGTAGCGAGCCTGGTGCTCGGTGGTACTGGTGAGTTCGAGCGGGTGGAGGATGATTCGGAGGGCGGAACGCGGTAGCCGCCCGGCGGGAGGCCAGGCGGCTACCGACTACCCTACTGCTCGTCCGTCCAGCCCGTCCACCCCGGCCCCCGGACCACCTGGCCCGGCGTGGCGCCCGTGTGTTCGCCCTCGCGCAGCACCTGCGTGCCGTTCACCCAGACGTGCGCGACACCGGTGGAGTACTGGTGCGGCTCCTCGAAAGTCGCATGATCGATGATCGTGGCAGGATCGAAGACGACCACATCCGCAAAATTGCCGGCCTTCAGTGCCCCACGTCCCCTGATCCCCAGATTTTCTGCCGGGAACGAGGTCAGTCGCCGCACCGCTTCCTCCAGCGGAATCACATTCTCCTCCCTCACGTACTTCCCGAGTAAGCGCGCGAAGTTGCCGTAGGCTCGGGGGTGCGGGTTCGATTCCAGGAAGCTGCCCTCGGTTGCCGGGGCGCCAGCGTCCGAATCAAAGCTCATCCAGGGCAGCGCAATCTGGCGTTTAACGTTCTCTTCCGACATCAGGAAGTAGACGGTACCCACGCGACTGCCGTCCTCTATCACCAGGTCCATCGCAGTTTCCTCGGGTGAGGTACCGCGCATCTCAGCTACCTGGGCCAGCGTCATTCCCGTGAGGTGTTTCAACGAGTCGTTCTTGAAACCGGTCAGCAGAACCTGCTCCGGCGAGCCGGCGGCGAGATAGAGGTTCTCCCACTCGTCCGTTGGCGTGGACATTTCGCGGGCTACCCGCTCCCGGATAGCCGGATCCTTGAGGCGCTCGGCCCACGCATCGTACCCGCCCTCCTGCACCCAGGGAGGCATGGCAGCATCCAGGCCGGTCGCGCCAGCGGTGTACGTGTACATGTCGGCCGTTATGCGGAGGCCCTCGGCACGCGCCTCCTCGATCTTAGCGATCATGGCGTCCAACTTGTCCCAGTTGTTCTGGCCAGCCGCCTTGAGGTGGTAAATCTCAGCGGGTATGCCGGCCTCACGGGCTATGTGGATCGTCTCGTCGATAGCTTCGAGGACCTGATTGCCCTCGCTGCGCATATGAGTGATGTACATGCCGCCGTACTCCGCCGCAGCTTCGGCGAGTGCCACGATCTCCTCAGTCTCGGCATAAAAGCCAGGCGCGTAAATGAGCGCTGACCCAACCCCGAGCGCCCCCTCCTCCATTCCCTGACGAACCAGCTCCTGCATCCTCGCGAGCTCCTCGGGCGTCGGCGCCCGATCCTCGTAGCCGAGCTCGTGGACCCGCACGGTTGTCGCACCTACAAACGACGCCACATTCGGCGAGACTCCGCTCTCCGTGAGGTGCTCCAGGTACTCACCCAGGGTGGTCCACTCGATTGCGAACTCGATGTCACCCTGGGCATCCAGCATCTCCTGCTTCATGGTTTCGTTGAGCGGACCCATGGAGCTGCCCTCGCCGAATACTTCCAGCGTTACCCCCTGACGGATGTCGCTCACGGCGCGCGGATCCTCGATGAGCGATTCAGTCGCCCAGCTCAGCATGTTGATAAAGCCGGGCGATACGGCCATACCTGTCGCATCTATCTCCTGATCACCGCTCAACCCCTGCGACGGACCCACGTACGCTATGGTATCGTCGACAATGGCGACCTCGCCAATGTACGGCTCGCTGCCGCTGCCGTCGTAGATCGTTCCGCCGCTGATGACAACGTCGTATATCGCATCGCCAGAATCGCCATCGCCCTGCCCGTCCGCGGCGCAGCCGGCGGTAGCAAACGCAAGTGCGGCTATCAAGGCTCGGGTCTTCAGTCCATTAATCATCCTGTGCTCCGGCTGTGGTAAGCTCGGCGGCTCCGTCGCCTGCCGGGATCTGGTCGAAGGTGAGATTCTGAATCGGGTAGGACTGCCAGTCGCCGTAGTCGAAGTGCCACCACTCGAATTCGTAGACGTCGAAGCCCTCGGCTTCCATGGCATCCCGGAGCAGCTCCCGCTGCCAGCGCTGTAACGACGTTCCGCCCGGATACTTCGGATACGAGCGGGTCGAGAACTCGTCGTACCCTCCTACCATCTGCACCGGCTCACCGGTGCTTAGATCATAGAGGGTAAGATCAACCGCAGCACCGCGGTTGTGGCGGGAGCCCTCGCTCGGGTCAGCAACGAACTGCTTCATATCCGATGGCGTCGCGTCCCAGAACATCTTCG
>DASSKB010000007.1:0-10722 GCA_035690925.1 Longimicrobiaceae bacterium | reverse complement strand
ATATCGTAGGTGGAATCGCCATAGGCATTATCTGGGTCGCTGCAGTTGTCGCGGCTGTCCGCAGGGGTGAGGCCGAATAGCTGGCAGACAACTTGCCCACTTCGCCTGCCATGACCGACTCACGAACGATCCCCTATTGGCTCGACGATGGCACGGAGATGTGCGAGAGCTGCACGCACCTGCATATCCTCCAGATGGAGTACCGGTGCGTGGCGTGCGACAGGCCGCTCTGCGTGCACTGCTTCGTCATCGTTCGCGAGACGCACGAGGTGTTCTGCGAGAAGTGCCATCCTGAAAAGGAGCCCGCCTGAATGGCGGCGCGCGCGATCTGGAAGGGCCGCATAAAGTTCGGCTCGGTGGATGTGCCGGTGAAGCTCTACTCGGCCGTTCAGGACCGAACTGTCCACTTCCGCCTCCTGGATTCGAAGCGCAAGGAGCCGGTGAAGCAGAAGATGGTGGAGCCAGAAAGCGGAAAGGTGGTCGAGCACTCCGACATCCAGCGCGCCTACCAGACCGACGATGGCGAGATGGTGATACTGGACGAGGATGAGCTGGAGGAGCTGGAGCCCACGCCATCGCGCGATATCGAGATAACGCGCTTCGTTCCGCCCGAGCAGATTACCCACCAGTGGTACGACCGCCCCTACTACCTCGGCCCCGACGATAGCGAGAACGGCTACTTCGCGCTCGTCGAGGCACTTCGCAACAAGGAGATGGAGGGCGTCGCGCGCTGGGTCATGCGCAACAAGGAGTACGTCGGCGCGCTTCGCGTCGAGGGCGACTACCTCATGCTCATCACCCTCCGCCACGCCGGTGAGGTCATCCCCGCATCCGCGCTCACAGCGCCCGGCGGCCGCGACCTGAGTCAGAAGGAGCTGAAGATGGCGATGCAGCTGGTCGAAGCGCTCGAGGACGACCTCGACTTCGCCGCATATAAGGACGAGTATCGCGAGCGGGTGCTGGAGCTAGTCGAAGCCAAGGCCGAGGGTAAGGTCATCAAGTTCCCGAAAGCACCCAAGAAGAAGACCGAGAAATCCCTCGCGGCGGAGCTGGAGAAGAGCCTCGCGGCGGCAAAGAAGGTGAAGAAGAGCGCCTGAGAATGGGATTCTTCCTCCCCTCAAAACAACACCCCTTATTGCGTCGAAGAAAACCTCCTCTGCGTCCTCGGTGCCTCCGCGGTTATAATCACCGCAGAGGCGCGAAAGACGCAGAGGAGAACACAGGATCGAAGCTCCAGGCCGTGCGGCGGCATATCCTGACACAGTCAGGGCTCGTCGAAATCCGATTCACTTAGTAATGCCCTATCGAAGGTCGCAACTGTTTTACATCCCATTCCCCGCGCCTCTTCCCGGATCAAATAATCGGCAAAATCACCGCGTCCGTTTCCGAATGCACGATAGGCCTTCCATAGCCTATCAGCCTGGCCGAACTCCAGATGACGCGCCCGTAAGAGGTCCGCGAGGATCTCAGCTATTTCTCGCCTCGTGAACTTGTATGCCCTCCCAAGAACCCACACGGTCTCGCAAATAACAATCTCGGAGACGAACAAATGCTCATCCGCATCTACCGCACGCTGAATCAGGGCCGCGGCCTGTGTTGACTGCGCCTCGTCATCCTCGACCAGGAAACGCACCAGGACGTTCGTATCCAGCGCAATCAACTTTCTTGCCCTGCATTGCGGATGGCATCTTCCATATCGTCGAGGCTCACACCCTTGCGACGCGGAGCGAGCCGACCTCGAAGAGAGAGAAGGTCGATAGTTTCCGGCTCGACGGTTACTATGCCGTCGTCACCGATCCGAAATGCAACTCTATCGCCTCTCTCCACTCCAAGCACCTCGCGCACCACCTTGGGAAGGGTGATCTGACCCTTTCCACTGATTCGGGAATATGGCATCCTTACCTCCTGGGTTGATTCCTTACATCAAGGTAAAGAACGAGCGTTCTTCAGTCAACACGAGCGTCGATACCCTTTTGCTACCGCTCGCACAGCCAGATGGCAGACTACTTGCTCGAAACCGGTCCCATGAAACTCAGAGTTTACCTCCCGGCGTGGAGCTGAATAGTGCCTGAAGACGACGAAGTTGGCGCGCGCCCTTTCTGGTCGGGGACAATCACCTTTGGTCTGGTGAGTGTGCCCGTGAACCTGCTGCCGGCGAATCGGTCGGATAAGACCTCACTGCGGATGGTATCGCCCGAGGGGAAGCCGCTCTCGCGGCGCTACTTCACCACGCGCGACGATAAGGAGCTGAAGTGGGAGGATATAGTGCGGGGGTACGAGTTCGAGAAGGACCAATACGTGGTTGTGGATGACGACGAGCTGGAGCGTCTGGCGCCTGATCGCACGCGCGACATCGACCTGCGGGTGTTCGTAAAGACCTCGGAAATTGACCCGATGCACTTCGAGCGTGCATACTATCTCACGCCCGCGGGTACGTCGACCAAGGCGTACCGCCTCCTGGCGCACGCGATGGAGGAGACGGACCGCGCGGGGATCGCCAGCTTCGTGATGCGCGCGAAAGAATACTTGATAGCAATTCTGGCGGAGAATGGAATACTGCGCGCGGAAACACTGCGCTTCGCAGACGAGATCCGCACGCCGGAGATGGTCGGCCTGCCCGAGCCTGTAACGCCGAAGGCCGCGGATGTGAAGCGAATGGAGAAGGAAATCCCCAAGCTAGCCGAGGACGAGCTCGACCCTGACGAGCTGGTGGAGCGCTCGAGTGAGAAGCTGCTCAAGCTGGTGAAAAAGAAGAAGCGTACGGGTGACGATGTTGTCAGCGCGCCGCCCGAAGCCAAAGACAGCGACAAGATAATCGACCTGGTGGAGATGCTACAGCGCAGCCTTAAAGCGGGCCCGCCCGCCAAGCAGAAAACATCGAAGGGTTCGGGCGATGACCTCGCCGCGAGCTCTAAGGCCGAGCTGTACGAGAAGGCTAAGAAGCTGGACATTCCGGGTCGCAGCGAGATGAGCAAGGACGAGCTCGTCACGGCGATCCGCGCCGCGTCCTGACAGCCTGAAGTTAGGATGCCAGAGAGAATCGCTTCCGCTCGCGTTCGCTACCTCCTCCTTAGCGCCATCATCGTCCTGCTCGTGGCACTGGTGGTACTGCCGCTGATGATCGGCCGTCGTACGAACGAGCTCCGCAACCATCTGCTCGAAGTCGTATTCCCTGCCCATGATGCGCTGCTCGAAGCGCAGGTAACCCTCTCCGCCGAGCTCGCCGCTGCGCGCGGGTATCAGATATCAGGCGATACGCTGTTCCTGAACCGGCTGCGGGAGGCTATGGCGATGGAACAGGAGCCGATAGCGGTCCTGGACAGCCTCGCCCCCCAGCTCGAACCTGCCATAGTGAGGGGGATCAACCAGTTCCGTGAACGCAAGGAGGCCTGGATTGCCGGCCCCCGCGCGCTCCTGGCCGACGAGGTCTCGCGCGAGCAGCTCGCCGAGGTGCTCCTCACCGGCCAGCGCAGGTTCGAGGCGGCCCTGGTCGCGGGATACAGGGCCAACGCCACTTTTACGCGCGCCGAGACAAGCCTTTCCAACCGAATCGAGGCAGCTGAAAGGACCGAGCGCCGGCTCGTTTTCGTCATCTCGGTGGCCGCCCTGGCGGTCGCGCTCATAGTCGGATGGCTCACCTACCGGCTGAACCGGATCGATGCCGAGCGCGAGCGCCTCCTGGCGAGCGAGATGCAGGCTCACAACGATACCGAGGCCGCTCTGCAGATGCGCGACCGCGTGCTCCGCATCGTCTCACACGACCTGAAGAACCCTCTCCACACCATAGGTATGGCCGCCGCCATCCTGGAGATGCCGGTGCCGAAGGAGCAGCACGCCAAGCAGATCGAAGTCATCAAGCGAACGGTCGAGAGAGCTAACAGGATGGTGATGGATCTGCTCGATGCCGCGCGCATACAGTCGGGGCGCGCGGTTTCCATCGAGCCGCATTCGGTCAATCCAAGACTTCTCATCGGGGAGGCCGCGGAAGCGATCAGGCTTCAGGCGGAGAAGCGGCATCAGCACCTCTCTCAGGAGGTCGCCGACGATATCCCCTCCGTTCGCGCCGATCCCGACCGGATTCACCAGGCGCTCATGAATCTCCTCGGCAATGCGGTCAAGTTCACGCCTGAAGGGGGGAGCATTTCGGTGAAGGCGGAACGTGCCGGTAACGACAAGGTGCTGTTCTCCGTCTCCGATACCGGCTCCGGCATAGCCGAAGACCTCATACCGCACCTGTTCGAGCCGTTCTCGCAAGCCAAGGATTCAGCGACGCTCGGCACGGGCCTCGGGCTGTCGATTGCGGGCGGTATCGTGGAGGCACACGGCGGGAAGATCTCGGTGGAAAGCCAGATTGGGGAGGGGTCGACTTTTACTTTTACTCTACCGGTGTCGATTAAAACGGCTTGAACAAATGTATAGTTCAATCGAATCCGTCATGCCCGCTAGATCAGTCATGCCCGCGAAAGCGGGCATCCAGCGTCGTTGCTGGGAAAGACACTGGATCCCCGCATACGCGGGGATGACGAGTCGTAAACCAGGGCCCGCATACGCGGGGATGACGGGTTTTTTACCGCGCCTGCTAGTTGTCGGCGTCGTGACAATGATCACCGCAGCGTGCGCTTCGGACGAACCTGAGCCGCAGGGGTCAGTGGCCGAATCGGTTGCTGTATGCGAGGATGCAGCGGTGCGGGAGGTCGTGGAGGAATTCGGTCGGCAATTACGGGCGGTTCCGCTGCTCGCTGACGATAGCATCCTCGTTCCGGCGATGCGGCAAGCTTATGGATCGCTGGTTACTCCTGATTTGCTCGAGTCGTGGGTCGATGCGCCGCAGGAAGCGCCGGGTAGGCAGGTGTCGAGCCCGTGGCCGGAGCGGATAGAAGTTTCGTCAGTTACTGCGGGTGAGGCTGAGGGGTGCGTGGTAGAGGGGGATGTTGTGTTCGTTACCAGCGCCGATGCAGGTGAGGCGCTTCGCGAACCTGTGCGACTTACTGTTGTCGAGACGAATGGGTGGCGGATCAGTGGGTATTCGTCGGAGTATTCTGCCACAGATGATTCTACCGCAGCGGACGGAAACGGATTAACCGCAGAGGGCGGAGAGGACGCAGAGGGGAGCTCAGCCGCCGCGGCTGTGGAGGTCATTCGGGGGTACTACGCTGACATCGATGAGGGGGATTTCAGAGGGGCTTATGAGGCGTGGGGGGATGGGGGGAAGGCTAGTGGGCAGACGTTCGAGGAGTTTGCGGCGGGGTATGCGGAAACGGAGGCGGTGAGCGTCGAGGTCGGCGATCCGGGGCGGGTGGAAGGGGCGGCAGGCTCGCGTTTTGTGGAGATTCCGGTTTCGATTACGGCAGTGACGGCGAGCGGTGAGGAACAGCACTTCACTGGCACTTATACGCTGCGGCGGACGGTGGTGCCGGGGGCATCGGCGGAGTCGCGGACGTGGCATATCTATTCGGCCGAGGTCCGGCCGAATTCGTGACGCCCCTGGCCGCTATTTACGCGGTCGTCTTGGAGTAGCGCTTTACGGCCACGGCGAGCACGACCACTCCGTAGACTGTGAGCACCAGGAGTGGGATCTTGATATCCATCACCCCCGCGCCCTTCACTAGCACCGCCCGCATGATGACAATGAAGTGTTTGACGGGGCTGAGCTCGGCGAGCCATTGGGCCCAGTCGGGCATGCTCTGGATCGGGGTGAAGATGCCGCTCATCAACAGGTAGACCATGTTGAGGGCGAAGCTCAGGAACATCGCCTGCTGCTGTGTTTGGGCGACCGTAGATATCCATAGACCTATGCCGAGCGCCGCCAGCAGGTAAATGGCGGCCGCGCCGAAGATCAGCAGCAGACTGCCCCTGATGGGGATATCGAAAACCAACCTTCCCACCAGCAGTCCCAGCCCGAGATCGACCATAGCTATCGCCCAGAACGGCAGGAGCTTGCTCGCAATGAACTGACCCCGGGTGATGGGGGTGACGTTGAGCTGCTCGAGCGTGCCTATCTCCTTCTCCCGCACGATGTTCATGGACCCGATGGCCGTGGCTATCATCGTCACCAGCAGCACAAGGATGCCCGGCACCATGAAGTCGGTGTAGCTGAGGCCCTCGTTATACCACCCGCTCGTCTGAATGCGAATCTGACCGCTGCGCGCTGAGACCCCGTCATCCCCCGAGGGCCCGTCATCCCCGCGCACGCGGGGATCCAGTGTCGTTCGCGTTAACTCCCCCTCCAGCTCCGCGCTGTAGTCTGAGATGATGCTGGCCGCATATGACCTCAGCATCCCCGCGGCCGCGCCGTCCTCGGCGTTGAAGATGAGCTGGATCGGTGCGGTCCCCGTCCTCACCAGATCCCGCTCGAAATCGGCGGGTATGTGGACGATGGCGGTGACCTCACGGGCGAGGAGTGCTTCGTTGGCCAGCTTCATCGAGCCCGAGGCGCGCTCGACCTCGAAGCGGCCGGACGCCTCCATCCTCTGCACCAGACCACGCGAGGTGCTGGAGCGATCGTCATCAACCACGTACGTGCTCGCGCTGCGGATCTGGAAGGTCGCGGCGCTCGAGAGCACCAGCAGCTGCATGATCGGCATGGCGATGAGCAGTCGCAGCATCGCGCGATCCCGCCGGATCTGGAGGAACTCCTTGCGCAGGAGGAAGCGGAGGGTTCGCATCAGCTCAGCTGAGACGGATGTCGAACGACCGCACGGCCGCGACCAGAACCAGAGTAGTCATCCCCACCAGTATCAGCGTTTCGGGCCAGAGGTGCGCAAGCCCGACGCCCTTCAACATTATCCCCCGCGAGATGAGGATGAACCACTTGGCGGGGACGATGTTCGTCACCAGCTGGAGCCAGGCGGGCATGCTGGCGATGGGGAAGATCATCCCCGAGAGGATGGTTGTCGGGAGCATGAGCCCCATGAGCGCGCCCATCATGGCGGTGCGCTGCGAACTCGTGCGCGCGGCTATCAGCACCCCCAGCGCCAGTGAGGTGACGATGAACAGCAGGCTCTCCAGCAGCAGCAAGAGCACGCTCCCCTCGAACGGCACCCCGAACAGGAGCCACGCGGCAGCGAGCACGCTCAGCACGTTGGCGAAGCCGAGCACCAGATACGGCACGACCTTGCCCACAATTATCTGCCATGGCCGCAGCGGCGAGACGAGGAGGACTTCGAGCGTACCCCGCTCCTTCTCGCGCGACAGCGATATCGCGGACATTAGCGCCGAAACCACCGTGAGCACGAGCGCTATCAGGCCTGGAACGAAGAGGTTCACGCTCTCCAACGTGGGGTTGAACCGCATGCGGGCGTGCGGGATGATCCTGATGCCGCCACCGCCCGGACCTGCTATCTCGTGCTCGTAGCCGCGGATCACCGCCGTGGCGTACGCCTGCATGGTGCTGCCGGTGTTGGGGTCGGTGGCGTCGGTGATGATCATGACGCTGCCGCCATCGCCGAGATCGGGCTCCAGCACCAGCGCCTGATCCGCGGCACCGCGCTGGAAGTAGCCTGGCAGGGCGTCGGTGTTCGGCAGTGCGGCAACAACCTCGAAGATGCCGGTGGCGGTGAACCTGCTACGCAGCTCGAGGGAGGCGGGGTCGGGGGCGGGGTCCACCATCACGAGCCGTATGCCGCGCACATCGGTACGCAACGCGTAACCAAAGAGAATGACCTGCGCGAGCGGGAGGAGCAGCAGGATCATCAGCGTCTGCCGGTCGCGGAGGATGTGGTGTATCTCCTTGACTATGAATCCCCTGAGCGCGTTCACCGTGCGCTTTCCTCGGGACGGGCCAGCTGGAAGAAGACGTCGTCCATGCTGCGCGCGGCGAACTCATCCTTCAATTCATCAGGCGTCCCCATGGCGGCGATTTTGCCGGCCACCATTATCGATACTCGATCGCAGTACTCCGCCTCGTCCATGTAGTGGGTGGTGATGAAAACCGTCGTTCCGCCCGCCGCTGCCTCGTAGATCATCTCCCAGAACTGCCGTCTGGTGATGGGGTCCACGCCACCGGTCGGCTCGTCCAGGAATACGACGCCGGGCTTGTGATTGAGCGCCACCGCAAAAGCCAGCTTCTGCTTCCACCCGAGCGGCAGCCCGCGCACGAGGTCATCAGCCGACCTCTCCAGGCCAAGGCGCGCTAAGAGTGCCTGCGTCCGCTCGCGTATCTCCGCGTCGCTCAGCCCGTAGATGCCGCCATAGAGACGCACGTTCTCGCGCACCGTCAGATCCTCGTAGAGCGAAAACTTCTGGCTCATGTAGCCGATGCTGCACTTGATGCTCTCCGTCTCCGTGTAAACATCGAAGCCCGCGACGCTCGCCTCACCCGAGGTCGGCGCCAGCAGCCCCGTCAACATCCTTATAGCCGTCGTCTTGCCCGCGCCGTTCGCGCCCAGGAAGCCGAAGACCTCACCCCTTGCTACGCTCAGGCTTATGGCGTCCACGGCGGTGAAGTTGCCGAACCTCCGAGTGAGGTCGCGCGCCTCGACGGCGGCAGCGGTCACGACGACTCCCCTTCCCCGACCGGCGCGCCCATCAGCTCCATGAAACTGTCCTCGATGCCAGCTGTGATCGGGCGGACTTCAGGCCCATCGAAGCCTTTGCCTGTCAGATATTCGCGGATCTGGTTCGCGATGTCGGTTGGGTCGGCGCCCGCGCGCGAGTCGGTATAGTGCAGCTCGTCGCCGAACGGGTAGACGGAGTGATTATGGGGATACTCGCGTAGGACCAGCAGGAGGCGGTAGCGGCTCCCGCGACTGATGGCGAAGATCGGCAATGGATAGCGGCTCCCGATGCGGTCGGGCGCGTCGAGATCGAGGATGCGGCCATTCTGGAGGAGGGCGACGCGGTCGCAGCGATGCGCCTCGTCCATGTACGGAGTGGAGACGACTATGGTGAGGCCGCGAGCCCTCAGATCATCCAGCAGGTCCCAGAACTCGCGGCGTGAAACGGCGTCGACACCTGTGGTGGGTTCATCCAGGAAGAGGATGTCGGGGCGATGGACGAGAGCGCAGCAGAGGGCGAGCTTCTGTTTCATCCCCCCGGAAAGCGCACCCGCGCGACGGCTACTGAACGGCTCTATCTGATTGTAGATGGGGGCGATGAGCTCCGCCTGCTCCGCGACCGTAGTTCCGAACACCGAGGCGAAAAAGGCCAGATTTTCTGCGATCGAGAGGTCCGGGTACAACGAGAATCGCCCCGGCATATAGCCGATCCTGCTCCTCAAGTCCCAAAGGTCGTGCACCACATCCAGACCTAGCACGCGAGCATTGCCCTCGTCCGCAACGCGGAGGGTCGTGAGGATATGAAAGAGTGTGCTCTTGCCGGCGCCGTCCGGGCCGAGCAGCCCGAAGATCTCGCCGTAGTCGACCGAAAACGATAGCTGGTCGAGCGCGAGGGTTTCGTCGAATCGCTTGCTGACTCGGTCGACTACCACCGCGGCGTCGGGCGTGGGAGCTTCCGGGTTCATATGGAGTCGGCGAAAACGACCTCTCCGGGCATGCCGATCTTCGCGATTCCGTTCGGGTTGGGGACGCGGATCTCGATGGCGTAGACCTGGTCCGTCCGCTCGTCGCGGGTCTGGATGGGTGTGGGTGTGAACTCGACCTCGGAAGATATCCAGCTGATGCGGCCGGGCAGCGCCAGCAGCTCCCCTTCGGGTCCATCGATCTGGACCCGAACCTCCTGCCCTATGCGGATTTGCGAAAGCTGCGATCCGCTCACGTACGCACGGAGGATGAGCGGGCTCAGGTCCGCTATCTCGTAGAGCGGCTGACCGGGTTGGACGAACTCGCCAGCTTCGGCGTACGTGGCTAACACCGTGCCAGTTATGGGGTTGACGATGCGGGCCTGGCGAATCCTATCGTTGATCTGCTCCACTCGCGCGGCCACGCTCGTGGCCTGTTCATCCGCCGCGGCGCTCTCGGCGCGCGTCGCTTCTATGCGCTCCCTGAGCACGCGCACCTCGCCTTCGGCCAGGTTCAGCGCTCGGGAGGTGGCGGCCTCCGCGCGAAAGAGCCTGAGTGTCCGCTGATACTCCTCCTCCGCGGTGGCGAGCTGCGCACGAAGTACATCCGTCTGCGCGGAGGCCGCCGTGGTGCTCAGCTGGGCGGCCTCGCGAGTGGAAAGCAGCTCGCGGCGTTGCAGCGCCAGGCTCGTGGTGTCGATCTGCCCGACCAGCGTGCCCGCCACGATATGCTGGCCCTTCTCAGGCGAGAACTTCACCAGCTGTCCGCTGAGCTCCGCGGACACGACGACTTCGATTGCCTCGAAGTTTCCGTAGGCGTCTGGCTCTTCCTCGCCGCAGCCGGCGAGCGTCAGCGTCGCGGTGAGGGCCAGGACCGCTGTGGTGCCTGCTCGACTCATCGGATTCCCCATGCGGTAAGGTATTGGGCCCGGGCCCGGGCCAGCTCCACACGGTGGCGCCGGAGAGCCAGGCGGGCCTGGTGCAGGTCGGTGCGGATATCGATGTACTCGGCGGGCGTTATCACGCGCTCGGCGAGCTGCGCGCTGGCCGCGGCCTCGGCGATCCGCCGCAGCCGGGCGATGTGCGCGTCCGAGTCGAGTGCATCGATGAGGTGCTGGATCATCTCCCAATCGGCCTGCGCGGCGCGGCGCAGGCGGTCGGCGAAGGCCGATGCTTCCGTGTCCAGTATCTCCTTTTGCACGCTCAGGATCTCGCGCTCCCTCTGCAGGATGCCCCATTGCCACGGCTGCCAGCTCAGGCGCACG
>DASSKB010000006.1:0-15164 GCA_035690925.1 Longimicrobiaceae bacterium | reverse complement strand
ACCAGGCGGTCGAAGTCGGTCCGCTGGCCCACTCGCGTCTCCTCGACCACGAAGTTGGCGCGGCGCACGGGGTTGTAGATAGAATCCACACGGACCAGGTCGGCCGGCATCCCCCTCGGGATCGGATGCTGCTCGGCGAGCATGAACCCGCGCCCCTTGTTGACGTAGAGCTCCATGCGAAGCTCGTGGCCATCCTGTAGCTCGAGGATGTGATGGTCCGGATTGACCACCTTAACCGACGCGCTCTCGCGGATGTTCCGGGCGGTCACAACACCGGCCTTATCGGAACGTAGTTCCAGGACCGCGTCTTCGGTACCCTCGTCCATCTGGAGGACGAGCGCCTTGAGGTTACGGACAACCTCGTGGACGTCCTCTACGACGCCCGGGATTGTCTGATGTTCGTGCAGCACCCCATCCGACCTGAACGCCCATACCGCGGAACCACGCAAGCTCGACAGCAATATGCGTCGCATCGTGTTCCCGAGCGTATGCCCAAACCCACGCTCCAGCGGACGGAGAATGACCTGGCCTTCCTGCGGCTGCTCCGGCAGCTCCGGCATCTGGAGGCCGGCAAGATCCAGTTCCACCATTTTCCTCCGGGAAAGTTGGAAGAAAGCTATCAGCTATCAGCTAACAGCTATCAGTTATATCTTAGCGATCAACTACGAGCCATCAGTCACCAGCTGATAGCTGATAGCTGATAGCTGATAGCTTCTTACTTACTGTACAGCTCCACAATAAGCTGCTCCTGAACCGCGAGCGGAATATCCGCGCGGGACGGGCGCTCCACCATGCGGCCGGTTCGCGAGCCCTCGTCCACGGCCAACCAGGAAACCTGCGTTGGTCGGGTCTTCGACTCCAGCGCGACCTGGACGGGGAGCAGATCCTTGCTCTTGGCGGTGATCCGTACCTCGCTGCCGGGCAGAACCTGGAAGCTGGGGACGTTGACCATCCGGCCATTTACCTGGACGTGACGATGCCGGACCAGCTGACGCGCCTCCTTACGGGAAGATGCGAAGCCCATCCGGTACAAAATATTATCGAGACGGCTCTCCAGGCCGATGAGCAGGTTCTCACCCGTCACACCAGGCTGGTGGTTGGCCGTCTCGAACAGGTTGCGGAACGGTCGCTCCGACAGCCCGTAGATTCGCTTGACCTTCTGCTTCTCACGGAGCTGGAGCGAGTACTCCGATGCCTTGCGGCGCCGCGCACCCGCCGGGCCGTGCTGGCCGGGCGCATAAGCGCGTCGCTCGATCGGACACTTATCAGTAAAACACTTGGTCCCCTTCAAAAACAATTTCTGCCCCTCGCGGCGGCAGAGTCTGCAAACCGGTCCTGTATAACGTCCCATTAACCGTGTGCTCCATCTTTGGTGTTGTCATGGCTTCTTCCCATCGACGGCTTCGATGGTTTACACCGGAGAAGCTGGAAAGCTATCAGCTATCAGCTATCAGCTATCAGCTATCAGCTTAACTGCCTTTGCTTCTTAGATCTTTGCGGCATGGCCGCCGTTTCCGTTACTCCGCCGAACAGCAAGCTATCAGCTCAGTCGTTTAGCTGATAGCTGATAGCTTCTGATCGCCGAAGGCGATTAGACCCGCCGCTTCTTCGGCGGCCTGCAACCATTATGCGGTATCGGCGTTATGTCCCGTATGGACCGAATCGCCAGGCCGGCGGCTGCGAGCGCCTGGATGGCGGACTCGCGGCCGGAACCGGGGCCCTGCACGCGGACGTGCACGCGCTTCATCCCCATGTTCATGGCCTCCTTGCCCGCCTGTTCGGCGGCCAGCGTCGCGGCGAACGGGGTCGACTTCTTGGAGCCCTTGAAGCCTGCCTTCCCCGCGCTGCCCCACACCACCGTGTTGCCTTCCATATCGGTGATGGTGACGATGGTGTTGTTGAAGGTCGCCTGAATAAAGGCGATGCCCTCCGCTTCTACCTGGCGCTTGCTCTTGGTGCGCCCACCCTGCTTCGGCTTTGCCATGATTATCCCTTACTTCTTCCCGGGTTTCTTTTTCCCGGCGATGGCACGGCGCGGCCCCTTCTTGGTGCGCGCGTTAGTATGCGTTCGCTGTCCGCGGACCGGCAGGCCACGACGGTGGCGCAGCCCGCGATACGAACCGATGTCGATGAGGCGCTTGATGTTGCGCGCGATCTCCGCGCGTAGCACGCCCTCTACCCGGAAGCGGCTGTCGATCACCCGCCGAAGCCGGTTGACGTCCTCGTCCGAGAGGCTGTGGACCCGCTGATTGCCGTCCACGCCCGCTTCTTCCAGAATCTGCCTGGAGGACGGTCGGCCGATCCCGAAGATGTATGTAAGGCCGATCTCTATACGCTTATCGCGCGGTAGATCGATACCTGCAATTCGTGCCATGTATATCTCCTATCCCTGGCGCTGCTTGTGGCGCGGATTCTTCTTGCAAATTATGCGGACGATGCCGCGCCGCCTGATAACCTTACAATGCTCACACATCGGCCTGACACTCGCGCGTACCTTCATTGTCGCCTCACTTCGTCGTAAGAATAGCTGTGAATAATACCAGAGTCAGACTCCCTGCACAACCCCTGGAACGACGAGTGCGGGGTGCGAGGTGCGAAGTGCGGGGACAACCGAGAGGTTAGGGCGTTCCCGCACTTCGCACCTCGCACTTCGCACTCGCCGTTCTCGTCGTCAAGTCAGCACCCGCGGACCGTCCGCTGTCACCGCAACAGTGTGCTCGAAATGGGCCGAGGCGGCTTTGTCCGCGGTGACGACGGTCCAGCGATCGGACAGTGTCCTCACTGAGGCGGTTCCGGCGTTCAGCATCGGCTCGATCGCGAGGACCAGGCCCTCTTCCAGCTTCAGGCCGCGACCGCGCTGTCCGTAGTTCGGGACCTGCGGCTCCTCGTGCGGCTCCCTGCCGATACCGTGCCCCACCAGGTCGCGGACGATGCCGTAGCCGCCTTCCTCCGCGACCTCCTGGATCGCGGCCCCGATATCGCCCAGACGTTTACCCACTGAGGCCTCGGCGATTCCGGCTTCCAGTGCACGGCGTGTGGTATCCAGGAGCTCCCGAACACTCTGTGCCACGTCGCCAACAGGAAGCGTCACGGCGGAATCGGCAAAGAAACCGTCGAGCTTCACACCGCAATCGACACTTATGACATCGCCCTCGATGAGCTTGCGCCGCGCCGATGGGATGCCGTGGACGACCTCCTGATTGACACTGGTGCAGAGCGTGGCCGGGAACCCGTAGAGACCTTTGAACGCCGGCTCTGCCCCTGCATGGTCCCGAATAAAATTCTCGGCGAACTTATCGAGATCAGCTGTTGTGCGGCCCGGCAGCACCTCTGCCGGCAGCGCGCGATAGAGGTCGCCGATGATAGCTCCGGCCCGAGCGATCGTGTCGATCTCCTCGGGCGTCTTCAGGTATATCACCGGCCCAGTTCGCTCAGCAGGTCGGCCTGAACCATCTCTATCGGCCGCTCGCCGTCCACATGGTGCACCGGCACACCGCTGCTCTTGTAGAACTCGATGAGCGGTTCGGTCGCCTTCTCGTAAACCTTGAGGCGATGCCGCACCGTCTCCTCCTGATCGTCCGGCCGCTGCACCAGCAGGTGCTCGATGTCGGGCGGCGGCGGGTTGTGCGTCAGGTGATAGACCTCACCGGTGTCCGGATGCGTGCGCCGTCCGCTCATCCGCTCCACGATCGTGTCCGCGCGAACCTCGAGGACGATGACGCCATCGAGCTTCCTGTCCAGCCTGGCGAGCAGCTCATCGAGAGCCTCTGCCTGTGCGACATTGCGCGGAAAGCCGTCGAATATCGCGCCTTCCGCGGCCTCAGCGGACCCGAGCGCGTCCTTGACCAGCCCCAGGATAACCGTATCCGGCACCAGCTCGCCCGCGTCCATGAAGCGGCGCGCCTCGAGCCCCAGTGGAGTACCCTTGCGGAGCGCCTCCCGCAGAATATCGCCGGTCGAGATCTTCGGAACTGCGAGGGCGTCAGCGAGGAGACTACCCTGAGTGCCTTTGCCGGCGCCCGGCGGTCCGAGCAGGATGAGCAGCATGGAGTAAGCTATCAGCTATCAGCTATCAGCTATCAGCTTGAAGCAACAGCCAGCGCTTGGCAGACATCGAGATGTCCAGCCGGGCTGATAGCTGATAGCTGATAGCTCCCCTCACACATACCTCTGCCGCCCCCTCAACTTCACGCGGCCCTTTTTCATGAACCCGTCATAATGCCGCAGCAGTAGATGCTGCTGCATCTGCTGGACGGTATCGAGGCCCACGCCGACTACGATGAGGAGGCCGGTGCCGCCCAGGACGCCGCCCAGGAACGGGACGCCGACCGAATCGAGCAGCATGAAGGGCACTATGGCGATCGCCGCCAGGAACAGTGCGCCGGGCAGTGAGATGCGACCCAGCACCCTGTCTATGTACTCCGCCGTGCGCGCACCGGGTTTGACGCCCGGCACGAACGCGCCCTGCTTCTTGAGGTTCTCCGCCAGATCCACCGGATTGAAGATGATGGCGGTGTAGAAGTAGGTGAAGAATACGATCAGGAGGCCGAACGTGACGTAATATGGCCAGGTCCCGAACTGGAACCAGGAGGCCAGCTCCGCTACCCACTGGCTGTCCGAGAAGGTAGCGAAAGTGCCAGGCACGATTATGATCGACTGCGCGAAGATGATAGGCATAACGCCAGCCGAATTTACGCGCAGCGGTACGAACGACTTCTGCCCTTCACGGATCCGCCCGCGCCCCATGACTTTGCGTGGGATCTGCACCGGTATCTTACGCGTCGCCATGGTGACGCCCACCGTCGCCGCTATCACCGCGATCATGACGGCGAACAGGAGGATCAGTGCTACGACCGAGACCTCGCCGACCTGCACCAACTCGATCGTCTGCCCGATGGCGCCGGGGAAGCTCTCGATGATGGAGAAGAAGATGAGCAGGCTCATCCCGTTGCCGATGCCGCGCTCGGTGATCTGCTCACCGAGCCACATCACGAACACGGCGCCTGTGGTGAGCGTCAGGATCGTGACGGCGGTGAAGCCGATGCCCGGATTGATTACCGCTGCCGGGATACCCGCCAGGAAGACGGAATATCCGTACGCCTGGACCACTGAGAGCCCGACTGTAGCGTAGCGGGTGTACTGAGTCAGCTTCTTGCGGCCCTCCTCCCCCTCCTTCTGCAGCTTCTCGATAGTGGGGAAGACTGCCGCGAGGAGCTGGAACATGATGCTCGCGGATATATACGGCATGATCCCCAGGGCGAATACCGTCGCCCTGGAGAGTCCGCCGCCTACGAACATATCGTAGATCCCGAACACAGTTCCCTGCAGCTGCCCCGCGAATTCGCGGAGTGCCGGGACGTTGACTCCCGGCGCGACGATGTGCGCGCCGAGCCGGTAGATCAACAGGATCAGGAGCGTGAAGAGGATCTTCTCCTTCAGCTCCGGTATCCGGAACAGGGTGGCTACCGGATTAGCCATAGTTAACCGATCTCCTGTAGGCTACCGCCGGCGCCCTCGATCTTCTCGCGCGCCGTGCGGCTGAACTTGTGCGCGGATACGGTCATCTTCCGGGTGATATCACCCGTCCCCAGCACCTTCACCAGCCGATCGCCGCCGCGAATGAAGCCATGCTTCTCGAGCACTTCGGGGGTGATATCCGTCTCCTCCAGGTGCTCCAGCTGGAAGAGGTTGACCACCTGGTACTCCACGGGGTTCATCGATGCGAAGCCGCGCTTGGGCAGCCTGCGCTGGAGCGGCATCTGGCCACCCTCGAAGTGCGGCTTACCGCCACCCGGCCCGTGATGTCCCGCGCGTGCCTTGGAGCCCTTGTGTCCTCGTCCGGCCGTCTTGCCGGTTCCGGAGCCGGGGCCACGCCCTACGCGCTTACGGTCGCGGTGCGAGCCGTCCGGACGTCCGAGATCATTGAGTTCAGCCATTTATTCCTGCCCTTCCAACTCCGCCACCTTCACCAGGTGGCGAACCTTGAAAATCATTCCGCGAATTGCGGGGTTGTCTTCCTGGACTGCCGATCGCTGATGCTTGAGCCCGAGCGCCCGCAGCGTGTCACGCTGGTCCTTCGGGACGCCGTTCCCGCTCTTGACCTGCTTGATCGTGAGCTTAGCCATGGGCTCCTCCGATCGCCTCTACGGCAACGCCGCGCTCGCGCGCCAGCTGCTCCCGCGTGGTAAGGCGGGAGAGACCGTTCATGGTCGCCCGCACCATGTTGGACGGATTGTTGGAACCCAGGCTCTTGGTGAGGATGTCGTGGACACCCGCGCACTCGAGCACAGCGCGGACCGGACCGCCAGCGATAACACCGGTACCCGGCGCCGCCGGGCGCATGAGCACTTCACCGGCTCCGGCCTTGCCTACGATGTCGTGCGGCAGGGTGCCCTTGACGAGCGGGACGGCGACCATAGCCCGACGCGCGGCGTCCAGCGCCTTGCGTACAGCCTCAGACACCTCGTTCGCCTTACCGGTGCCGATGCCGACCTTACCCTGCTGATCACCCACCGCTACCAGCGCGGCGAACGAGAAACGACGTCCGCCCTTGACCACCTTGGCGACGCGGTTGATATGGATGACGTTTTCCTTCAGGTCGGACTCGCGTCCGCCCCGACCACCCCGACCACCACCGCCGCCGCGATTATCTCTTGCCATCGTTCCCCCTAAAACTCGAGGCCGCCCTCACGGGCGCCTTCGGCGAAGGCCTTTACGCGGCCATGATAGATGTAACCGCCGCGGTCGAAGACCACCCGGGTGATACCTTTTTCGCGGGCGCGTTCAGCCAGCAGCTTGCCTGCCGCGCGGCCCCGATCCGTCTTGGTCGAAGCCTCGTCACTCTGGAGGTCGGCTGCACGCGTCGATACACCCAGCAGGGTGACGCCGCGCGTGTCGTCGACCACCTGGCCCTCCATCTGGTTGAGCGACCTGTAGACCACCAGCCTCGGCCGTTCGGACGAGCCGAAAACCTTCTTGCGTACCCGGCGGTGGCGATTGAGGCGCCTCTCGCGCCTGGTTGTAAGCTTCTTCTTCTGCATTGATCAATACTGGTTAATGTGACTATACGGTGACCCTTACTTGCCGCCCGCCTTACCTGCCTTGCGGCGAATCACCTCGCCTTGGTACTTCACGCCCTTGCCCTTGTACGGCTCGGGCGGCCGGAGCGACCTGATCTCGGCCGCGACCTGACCTACGACCTCTTTGTTGTTCCCGTCGATCTCGACCAGAGTAGGCGAGGAGGCAGTCAGCTTGATGCCTTCAGGCGCATTGTAGTCGATGGAGTGCGAATACCCGAGGTTGAGCGTCAGCCCGAACGGCTTGGTCTCCGCGCGGTAGCCGACGCCGACGATCTCGAGTGTCTTCTTGTAGCCGACGGTTACGCCCTCGATCATGTTGGCGATGAGGGTCCGTGTGAGGCCGTGGAGCGAGCGGTGCTCGGCACTCTCGGACGGCCGCTCAACGATGACTTCCTCGCCCTCCCGGCTCAGGATCATCTCACGGTGCAGCTCGCGCTCGAGCTCGCCCCTGGGGCCTTTAACGTGTACGCGGCTGCCGTCGATGGTCACCGTAACTGCGGACGGGACCGGGATTGGCTTCTTTCCGATTCTTGACATTTATATACCTACCAGATGAGCGCGAGAACTTCACCACCGACCTTGGCGCTGCGCGCCTCTTTATCCGTCATCACGCCCCGGGACGTGGAGATGATCGCCATGCCGAGGCCGTTGCGCACGCGCGGGATGTCCGCCACACGCACATAGCTGCGCAGTCCCGGCTTCGAGACGCGCTTTAGCTCCCGGATTATCGGCTTCTCCTGATGGTACTTCAGGTAGAGCCGCAGGACGCCGTGCTTCTCGTCCTGCAGGATCTTGTAGTCGTGGATGTAGTGGTTCTCCTTCAGGAGACGCGCGATCTCGGTCTTCAACTTGGAGATCGGCATATCGACCCGGCGATGCCGAGCCTGCGCGGCGTTCCGAAGCCGCGTCAACATATCTGCGATAGGATCTGTTACCATCTCTTACGGTCTCCTATAGTATCCGGCTTTCCCGGACTTAGAGGAAGAGAAATTTTGAATTTTGAATTTTTAATTTTGAATTAACAGCGACCGCCTGCCAGACTGCGTCGTTTAATTCAAAATTCAAAATTCATAATTCATAATTGCGAGCTACCAGCTCGCCTTACGTACGCCCGGTATTTCCCCGCGCAGCGACATCTCGCGGAAGCAGATCCGGCAGAGGCCGAACTTGCGGAGGAATGCGCGGGAGCGGCCACAGCGGTTGCAGCGGTTGTATCCGCGTACGCCGTATTTAGGCTTCCGGTTGGACTTCTCGATCAGGGCCTTGCGTGCCATTGTGTTCTGTTCAGCAGTGCGTGAAGAGGCGCTCGCCTACGCGGCGTTCACCAGAACCGGAGTAGCCCCACGGAAGGGCATCCCCATCTCGCGAAGGAGGGCCATTCCCTCGTCGTCGCGGTTGGTCGACGTGACGAAGGTTATGTCCATCCCGTGGACCTGCATGATCTTGTCGTACTCGATCTCCGGGAAGATGAGCTGCTCCTTGGCGCCGAGCGTGTAATTGCCGCGACCGTCGAAAGACTTGGTAGACAGGCCACGGAAGTCGCGAACGCGCGGCAGCGCTACGTTGACGAAGCGATCGAGGAACTCATACATCCGCTCGCGCCTGAGCGTCACGGACACCCCGACCGGCATACCCTCACGGAGCCCGAAGTTCGAGATCGCTTTCTTCGCCTTGCGGATGACCGGCCGCTGCCCGGTGATCAGGCCGAGCTCCTCGACAACGGAGTCGAGCAGCTTGGAGTTCTTGGTAGCCTCACCCAGGCCAACGTTGATGACTATCTTCTCCAGCCGCGGCAGGCGCATGGGCGTCGAGAACCCGAACTCCTCCTGGAGCTTGGCCTTAACGGTGTCTTCGTAGTAGCGCTGCAGGCGCGGTTTGGCGGTGGCGCCGTTGTTGTCTGTATTAGCCATGGTATCTCGCATTATAGTAAGCTATCAGCTATCAGCTATCAGCTATCAGTCCTTCGAAAGTCGGGACCTGCGACCGTTCTGACGATCACCGTTCCCTCAGGCGAGCAGCAAGCTATCAGCTAATACGTTGAGCTGATAGCTGATAGCTGATAGCTCCCTAAACTACATTCCCCGAGCGAACCGACACCCGCTCCTTCGACCCGTCTTTGCCTGTGCGATGTCGCACTCTTGCCGGCTCACCTGTACCCGGATCGACGAGCATGACGTTGGAGGCGTGGATCGGGGCTTCGAAGGAGATTATGCCGCCTTCGGCGTCCTGCGCGGACGGCTTCCGGTGTCGCTTGCGGATATTAACGCCCTCCACGACGACGCGGTTCTTCTCGCGATCGACTCGCAGGATTGTGCCTTCCTGACCGCGGTGGTTGCCGCGGATGACCTTGACGCGATCACCGCGCCGGATCTGCATCTTCATCACAGCACCTCCGGTGCGAGTGAGACGATCTTCATGTAGCGCTTCTCGCGGAGCTCGCGGCCCACGGGTCCGAAGATGCGGGTCGCGCGCGGCTCGCCCGTATCATTGATGATCACGGCGGCGTTCTCGTCGAAGCGGATATAAGAGCCATCCTTACGCCGGACTTCCTTGGCCGTACGGACCACGACTGCCTTCGCGACTTCCCCCTTCTTGACGGTCCCGTCGGGGAGCGCGTCCTTTACCGCGACCACTACGGTGTCGCCGATGCGCGCGTAGCGCCGCTTGCTGCCGCCCAGAACACGGATCACCAGCGCCTTTTTGGCGCCGCTGTTGTCCGCGATTTTGATGACGGATTCCTGTTGGATCATTGTAGTTAGCTATCAGCTATCAGCTATCAGCGCTCGGTCAACTATCTGTTCTGCGATCCGCAGGAACTGATAGCTGTTAGCTGATAGCTGTTAGCTGTGGTTTATTTTGCTCTCTCGATGACTTCCGTAATCCGCCAGCGCTTCATCTTGCTCAGCGGACGTGTTTCCATGATCCGGACCATGTCACCTACGCGGGCATCGTTTGTCTCGTCGTGCGCGTGGTACTTCTTGCTGCGTGTTACCTGCTTCCCGTAGAGCGGGTGCGCGTAGCGGCGCACTACCCGCACGACAGCGGTCTTGTCCATCTTATCGGAAACCACGGTGCCGGTTCTTGTCTTACGGCTAGCGCGTGTCTCTTCTGTTTCGGTCTTCTTTTCCGGGCTCATCAGCGGGCTCCCTCGCTCGCGGGCTGCTGTTCACGGAGCACGGTCTTGAGCCGTGCGACGTCACGCCGGAGCGTGCGCAGCAGCATTGGGTTCTCTAATTCCATCGTTGCGGAGCGGAAGCGAAGCCTGAAAAGCTCCTCCTCGAGCTGCTCCACGCGGGCTTCGATTTCGTCGGTCGTGAGCTCCCGAATGTCGGCTGACTTCATCCCTCACCTCCATGGGAGCGCTCACGGGCGACGAACCGGCACTTCACCGGGAGCTTGGCCGCGGCGAGCTGCATGGCGCGCCTTGCGATCTCGGGTGTGACACCCTCGAGCTCGAACATCATCCGGCCCGGCTTCACCACCGCTACCCAGGCTTCCGGATTACCCTTTCCCTTACCCATCCGCACTTCCAGCGGCTTCTTGGTAATGGATTTGTCGGGGAATATACGGATCCAGACTTTACCGCCCCGCTTGATGTGGCGGGTCATGGCGATACGGGCAGCCTCGATGGAACGGTTGGAGATCCAGCCGCGGTCCAGTGCCTGCAGGCCGTAATCGCCGAAGGCGACGGTATTGCCGCGGGTAGCATTGCCCCGCATCCGCCCCTTCATCTGCTTCCGGTATTTGACTCTCTTAGGAGCTAGCATTTCTCAGTAATCCCTTCTAAGCGTCGGTCGAGTAGGTACGACCCCGTCGGTCCTCGACGATTTCTCCCTTGAAGACCCAGACTTTGACGCCGATGGTGCCGAAGGTTGTGCGGGCGGTTGCCTGCGCATAATCGATATCGGCCCGCAGCGTATGAAGCGGGATCCGGCCTTCCTTGTATCCTTCGGAACGGGCGATCTCCGCGCCGTTCAGACGGCCACCCACCTGAACTTTGATCCCCTCGGCTCCCGAGCGCATGGCATTCTGGACCGAGCGCTTGAGCGCCCGGCGGAACGACACGCGCTGTACCAGCTGGTGCGCGATGTTGTCGGCGACGAGCTGAGCGTCGATCTCAGGCCGCTTGACCTCCTCGACGTTGATCGCTACCTCACTGCTGGTGAGGCGGCCGAGCTCGTCGCGGAGCTTGTCGACCTCGGAGCCACCCTTCCCGATCACCACGCCCGGGCGGGCGGTGTGGACGGTTATGATGACCTTCTGCGGCTTGCGCTCGATCTCCACATCGGAGATGGATGCATGGCCGAGCCGCTGATTGAGGTACTTCCGGATCTTCTCGTCTTCAGCCAGAAGCTGCGGGAAGGTACGCTCGGCATACCAACGCGACTTCCAGTTCTTGACGATGCCGAGGCGGAACCCTATCGGATGGGTTTTCTGTCCCACTGCGCTACTCCTTACTGTCGACGATGATCGTGATATGGCTACTCCGCTTCATTATCGGCGTAGCGCGGCCCATGGCCCTCGGTCTCCAGCGTTTCGCCGTCGGACCCTCGTTGACGTACGCCTCGCGCACGATCAGCTCGTCGGTATCCAGGAACGACCCCTCCGCGTCGGCCTTCTGCTGGGCATTGGCCACAGCTGAGCGGAGAGCCTTCTCTACGGGGCCGGTCGCTGCCTTCTTCGAAAATTGCAGTATCGAGTAGGCATCGTCTACCCCACGTCCGCGGATCAGATCCGCCACCAGGCGCACCTTTCGCGGTGACATGCTCACGTTCTTAGCAACTGCACGAGCGTTCATTATCATTTCTCCTTGAGCTCGCTCTATCGGGCCTTGGCCCGGCGATCGACCAGCTTGCCGCCGTGGCCGCGGAAGAGCCGCGTCGGGGCGAACTCGCCGAGCTTGTGTCCGACCATGTTCTCGGTCAGGTAGACGGGGATGAACTTATTCCCGTTATGAACCGCCAGCGTATGCCCGACGAAGTCGGGGGTGATGGTCGAGCTGCGAGACCAGGTCTTCACAACTCGCTTCTCGCCCTTGTCATTCATGGCCTGGATCTTCCCGAAGAGACTCTCCTCGATAAACGGCCCCTTCTTAAGACTTCTCGGCATATCTTCTCGCTTGGTAGTGTGCTGTTAGCTGAATCTTTTCCGTCATGCCCGCGAAGGCGGGCCTCCAGCGTCCCTCTTATAAAGACACTGGATTCCCGCTTTCGCGGGAATGGCAGACGCGTCTAGCTCTTAGTTGCTTTGCCGCGCTTACGACCCCGCACGATATACTTGTTCGACTGTTTCTTGCGATTACGGGTCTTCGCGCCATCCGCGGTACCCCATGGGGACACCGGATGCCTACCACCCGAGGTCTTGCCCTCACCGCCGCCGTGCGGATGGTCCACCGGGTTCATGGCTACGCCACGGACCTTCGGACGACGACCCTTCCAGCGCGTAGCGCCTGCCTTACCGGCGGACTGCTTGCTGTGGTCGACGTTGCCGATCTGGCCAATGGTAGCCATGCACTCGCGACGCACCATGCGCATCTCGGTGGATGGGAGGCGGAAGGTTACAAAGTCGCCTTCCTTAGCGACCACCTGAACGCCGGAGCCGGCTGAGCGCGCCAGCTGCCCGCCCTTGCCGGGCCGGAGCTCCACGTTGTGCACCGTTGTGCCCAGCGGAATCTCCGAAAGCGGCAGTGCGTTGCCCGTCTTGACGTCGGAGCCGGGGCCCGCCTGGACCTCATCGCCCACGGCGAGGCCGGTGGGGTGGATGATGTAGCGCTTCTCGCCATCCGTATAGTGGATTAGCGCTATGTTGGCGCTGCGATTGGGATCGTACTCGATGGCCGCGACGCGACCGGGCACGCCGGTCTTGTTACGCCTGAAGTCGATGATCCTGTACTTGCGCTTGTGCCCGCCACCGCGCCGGCGCATGGAGATATGGCCGTGATGGTTTCGACCGCCGCTCTTGGTGAGTGGCTCGACCAGCGACTTCTCGGGACCCTTGCGGGTGATCTCGTTGAAGGTGGTGGTCGCCCGGAAACGGGTGCCGGGTGTCATCGGCTTGAATTGTTTGATCGCCATGCTCAGACTCCCTCGAAAATCTCGATTGTGTCGCCCTCTTTCAGCGTCACTACTGCCTTCTTCCAGGACGCGCGGCGACCGATGTAGCGACCTACGCGGCGCTCCTTGCCACGGTAGCGCATGGTCCGGACGCCCTCGACGGTGACGTTGAAAAGGGTCTCGACCGCTCTGGAGATCTCCAGCTTGTTCGCGTCGCGAGCGACGACGAACGAATACGCGCCGTGCTTCTCCAGCTGGTCGGTCGACTTCTCCGTCACTACGGGACGGACGATGATGTCGTGAATATTACGCATTCTGGGCAACCTTCTCCTCGAACGCGGTGGCCTCGATGAGAAGCTGCTTCGCGTTCAGAACATCGTAAGCGGAGGCGTTGCTGAACGGCATGATCTCGACGTTCGGTAGGTTCCGAACCGAAAGATAGACCGGTGTATTCGCGCCGTCCGTGAGTATTAATGTCTTCTGCTCGCTGACGCCTATCTTGCCGAGCAGCTCCGTCATCGCCCGCGTCTTCGGTGCGTCGAGGTCGAACTTTTCGATCACGGCAATCTGCTCGCCCAGGGCGCGCTTGTTGAAAGCCGATCGGCGGGCGAGCTGCCTCACCTTCTTGGGTACATCCTGGCGATAGGACTTCGGGTGCGGCCCGAACACCACGCCACCACCGCGCCAGTGCGGTGCGCGGATGGAGCCCTGACGTGCACGACCGGTTCCCTTCTGGCGCCATGCCTTGCGGCCACCGCCGCGGACCATTCCGCGCGTCTTGGTCGCGGCATTGCCCTGGCGCTGATTCGCGAGGTACGCCTTGATCACCTGGTGGAGCACTGCCTCGTTGACGATCCCGTCGAAGAGATCTTCCGGCAGGTCCATTGCATCCCCGGGTTCGCCCGAGGCGCTGTAATAACGTGCGCTCAGCATCGTGCGTCCCCTTATTGCGTGGTGATGAAAACGTAACTATCGACCGCGCCGGGCACTGCGCCGCGGAGGTAGAGCAGATTTCTGTCCGCGTCCACCTTCGCGATCTTCAGATTCCGGACGGTCTGCTGCACGTCGCCCATATGACCGGGCATGCGCTTACCCTTGATGACTCGCGACGGGTTCGTGCCGGCGCCGATGGAGCCGGGCGCACGATGTACCCTCGAGGCGCCGTGCGAGGCGCGTCCACCCGCGAAGCCGTATCGCTTAACCACACCCTGGAACCCGCGTCCCTTGGTGGTGCCGGTGACCTTCACCCTGGTGCCGACCTCGAAGCTCTCGACAGTGACACTGTCGCCGAGTGCCGGCGCGTCGCCGCCGGCGACCTCGAACTCGCGCAGGATAGCCGGCGCAACTTCGAGTCCGGCCTTGGCCGCGTGGCCGATCTCGGAACGGGTCGCGCGGGTGGCCTTCTTGGCACCGAAGCCGAGCTGGACGGCCTGGTAGCCCTCGCGCTCCTGGGTGCGAACCTGTACTACCGGGCAGGGCCCGGCCTCTACGACGGTCACCGGGATAACAACTCCGGATTCGTCGAACAGCTGGGTCATGCCCAGCTTCTTTCCGATTATTCCTGACATATCGCGTTCTCCCTCAGTCGACCTTGATCTCGACGTCGACACCAGCCGGGAGATCCAGCTTCGTCAACGCGTCGATCGTCTGGGGGCGCGAGTCAAAGATATCGATGACCCGCTTATGCGTTTTGAGCTCGAACTGCTCGCGGCTTTTCTTGTCGACGTGAGGCGAACGGAGCACCGTCCAACGCTGCGTGCGCGTTGGAAGCGGAATCGGACCGCTGACGCGGGCTCCGGTCTTCTCGGCGGTACGGACGATATCGGCTGTGGTCTGGTCGATCACTGCGTGATCGAAGGCCTTCAGCCGGATGCGGATTTTGCCGGCCATAGTGTGTTACTCCACGATTTCGGTAACGACGCCGGCGCCGACCGTACGGCCGCCCTCGCGAATGGCGAAGCGGAGCTCGGTCTCCATGGCGATAGGCGTGATGAGCTCCACGTCCATCTGCACGTTGTCGCCCGGCATCACC
>DASSKB010000005.1:0-7555 GCA_035690925.1 Longimicrobiaceae bacterium | reverse complement strand
GCTCGCCGAGCAGCATCCGATCCCGAGGGGGATGCCGGCCGACCTGGTCCGTGTGGATTCTATCTACAACCCCGTGCGCCGCGCCAACTTCGTGGTCGAGGAGACGCGAGTGGGCCAGCGGACCGACTTCGACCGCCTGGTGCTCGAGGTGGAGACCAGTGGAGCGATCAGCGTGCGCGACGCGGTTCAGTATGCCGCGCAGCTTGCTATCGAGCACTTCAGCTTCCTGGCCGGCGGTCGCCCGCATTGGACCGGTGACCAGAACTGGGGCAACGGTGCAAGCGGTGGTAGCGCAGCCTCACCGCTCGACGGTGGATCGCAGGTCCCGCCGAAGCTTCAGGATCTGCTTACCAGGCAAATAGAGGATCTGACCGAGCTCAGCGTGCGCAGTCGCAACAGTCTCCAGAAGGAGAACATCCACACCGTTGGAGATCTGGTGCAGCGCACGGAAGAGCAGATGCTGGACATCGACAACTTCGGTAAGAAGTCGCTCCAGGAGATCAACGAGTTTCTTTCTGAACACGAACTCCGCTTCGGCGTTAGCCTGGCGGAGGGCGATAACGGAATGCTCTGGTGGAATGAGGAGCAGGACGTGCCCGATTCCGAGGCTTAACTGGCAGAAGAGAGAGTACATAAATGCGACATCGTAAAAAGGGCCGGCAGCTAAGCCGTACCGCCAGCCATCGCGAGGCGCTGCTCCGGAATATGGCCATGAGCCTGTTCCAGCACGGGCAGATCCAGACGACGACGGCAAAAGCCAAGGAGCTTCGGCCATTCGCCGAGCGCCTTATAACGCTCGCGAAGCGCGGCGACCTGCACGCGCGCCGGTTGGCGGCCAGGAAGATCGCCGATCACGACGTGCTGTTCGCGCTTTTCGACTCCATCGGTCCGCGTTTCGCCGAGCGGCCGGGTGGGTATACGCGTGTTCTGAAGCTGGGGCACCGCCGGGGCGATGGCGCCGAGATGGCGCTTATCGAGCTGGTGGACCGCGGTTAAGACGCGCTACCTCGTTCACCACCAACACAGACTGAACCGCGACATGGCCGAAATCGATGTAGCACCGAAGCGGAAGGCACAGAACACCTGGATCTGGCAGATCATCGCCATCGTCGCGGTGATCGCGCTGATGGTGTGGCTGGCCGGCAGATCGGCGGACCTCACAACCGCCGTGCCGGTCGAAACCGACAGCGCGGATGTCGCAACGACGACGCCCGCTGGCGAGGCTGTCGAGCTCGCGGCCATAGCGGCCGCTCCCGACACTTTCATCGGCAGGACAGTCGCGGTTTCCGGGGTGCCGGTGGCCGCAACGCTCGGTGAACGCGCTTTCTGGGCCGAGATATCGGGAGCCAACCCCTTCCTCGTGGTGCTCGCACCCGAAGTCGCCAACGCGGACGTCATTGCCGTCGGAAGCACGCTCGACGTCAGTGGGTCAGTCGCCGCGGTATCCGATTCACTGGTGACCCAGTGGGTAGATGGCGGATCCATTCCCGAGAGCTCACGTGCCGAGGCCGCTTTCGCCACGCACTACCTCCTCGCGGAAGAGATCAGCAGCCAGTAGCAGTAACCCGGCACAAAAAGAGGGGGAGTCGATTCCGATCGACTCCCCCTCTTTCGCGTGCTGTTGTCTTTATGTTATCCCGCAGGTGCCTCAACCGGCCTTGGTGACCTTACCGGCGGAGAGGCAGCTGGTGCAGACCCGAACCCGCTTCCGCGTTCCGTTCTCGGTCACGATCCGGGCCGGCTGCAGGTTGGGAAGCCAGCGGCGCTTCGTCTTGTTGTTCGCGTGGCTGACGTTGTTCCCGCTGCGGGGTCCCTTTCCGCATACGGCGCAGGTTGCGGCCATGAGTCTCTCCTGTACATGAATTCGGTGACAGACAAGCCTTATAACTTACCAAAGTGCCCCGCCCGGGTCAAGATGGAGGCTCGATTCTTCGCGTTGACACTCTGTCTGCCTCGGGGTAAGTTTGGCGGACTGCTATCGGCTATCGGCTGTTGGCTATCGGTCTCTGTAGGGGCACCCCTTGTGGGTGCCCAACCACGGGCAGGCACAAGGCCTGCCCCTACATGCCCTTCCGGATTGTTTATGAAAAAAGCTCTAATTACCGGTATCACTGGCCAGGACGGAAGCTACCTGGCGGAGTTCCTGCTCGAAAAGGGTTACGAGGTCTTCGGCCTCGTGCGCCGCAGCTCTACCGTCAACTACGAGCGGATCGACGAGGTCCAGGACAAAGTGGAGCTGATATCAGGGGATCTCACCGATCAGAACTCTCTGCTTACGGCGCTCCAGCAGACCAACCCCGACGAGATCTACAATCTGGCGGCGCAGTCGTTCGTGCAGACCTCGTGGACGCAGCCGATCCTTACCGGCGATGTAACTGGTCTGGGTGTCACGCGGGTGCTCGAGGCGGTGAGGATGTTCAATCCCAAGATCCGTTTCTACCAGGCGTCGTCGAGCGAGATGTTCGGCAAGGTGCAGGCTGTTCCGCAGAGCGAGGATACGCCGTTCTATCCGCGCTCGCCCTACGGCGTGGCGAAGGTGTACGGGCACTGGGCGACTGTGAACTATCGGGAGAGCTACGATATGTTCGCGGTGAGCGGGATACTGTTCAACCACGAGTCTCCTCGTCGCGGCCTGGAGTTCGTGACGAGGAAGGTCACCGACGCGGCGGCGCGTATCAAGCTGGGACTCGCCGATGAACTGCGGCTGGGCAACCTCGATGCGAAGCGGGACTGGGGATTTGCCGGCGACTACGTGCAGGCCATGTGGTTGATGCTGCAGCGCGAGTCGCCCGACGACTATGTGATCGCGACGGGTGAGACCCACAGCGTTGGCGACCTGGTTGAGACGGCGTTCGCGCATGTGGATCTGGATTGGCACGATTACGTCGTACAGGATCCGCGCTTCATGCGACCCGCCGAGGTGGACCTTCTGGTAGGCGATCCGACACGCGCGAAAGCCGAGCTCGGCTGGGAGCCGAAGGTCCGTTTCACCGAGCTGGTGAAGATGATGGTGGATGCCGACCTGGAGCGCCACGAGTTCGCCATCCGATCGCACGCGCGGCAGAACGCATAGGCGAATGAGGATTCTGGTCACCGGAGCCAGCGGTTTTGTTGGCCAGCACCTGCTCCGGGAGTTACTGAGCTCCGGCGATCACGAGCTCATCGGCGGTACATTGACGGGGCCGCCCACCGCGTCCGCAACGCTGACCGCCGAGGAGATAGCCCGGGTGAAATGGGTGGAGCTGGATGTAGCGTCCACCTCATCAGTGAGTGCGGTGGTGAGCAGTGTTCGGCCCGAGCGCGTCTATCACCTGGCGGGTCAGAGCTCCGTCAGCAGGTCGTTCGCAGCGCCGCTGGAGACCTGGGATGTCAACGGCACGGGCACGCTGCGCGTCCTGAACGCACTTCAGCAGCTGAACGATCCCACCATCCGAATGCTGCTGATCAGCTCTGCCGAAGTCTACGGTGCCGTTCCCGCCGAGATCCAGCCGATCAACGAGAGAAGTCCCCTCGCTCCGACCACCCCCTACGGGGTATCGAAAGCCGCCGCCGAGCTCGCGTCCCTGCAAAGTTCAGCGGCCGGCGCGCTCCAGGTCGTGGTCGCACGCAGCTTCAATCATACGGGGCCGGGTCAGGACGAGCGTTTCGCGCTGCCCGGCATGGCGGGCCAGCTACGGCGAATTCAGGACGGCGAGATGGAGGCGGTGCTGCGCGTAGGCAATCTGCACGCTAAGCGCGACTTCCTGGATGTGCGGGATGTCGTCAGGGCCTACATTACACTGATGGAACAGGGTGACGACGGCGGCGTCTACAACGTTTGCGCGGGCGAGGCAGCGGATCTGGCCGCGCTAGTCGAGCGGCTGGTTGTGCTATCCGGGACCGGCGCACGGATCGAGGTGGACCCCGAGCGCTTCCGCGACGTGGACGTTCCTCTGCTGGTAGGCGACCCGTCCCGGCTCCGTACCCTGGGCTGGTTGCCGCAGATCCCGCTGGATGAAACCCTCCGGGACCTGCTTCGGTCGATAGGGATCACGCCCGTGGAAGGCACGGTGGCCACAAACCTTACCTCGGGCGACCGCCCGCTGTTCGGCAAACGTGTGGTCGTCACACGCGCACGCGCGCAGGCGGCCGGTTTCAGCGAAAGCCTGCGGAAGATGGGAGCAGAGGTCATCCCGTTCCCCACCATCCGCATCACCGACCCTACCGACCCCGAGCCGCTGCACCGCGCCGTCGCTGACGCGGATGGCTATGATTGGATCATCTTCACCAGCGTCAACGGAGTCGAGCGCTTCTGGCAGGAGCTCAGCGCGTCGGGCAGGGACACACGCGTGCTCGCGGGGGTCTCGCTCTGCGCTATCGGACCAGCGACCGCCGAGGCAATAGAGATGCACGGCGCGCGCGCCGATATCGTTCCGGACGAGTATGTTGCCGAAGCAGTAATCGAGGCGCTGAGCGCGGAGACCACTCTGTGGGGCAGCCGCATCCTCATCCCGCGCGCCGAAGTCGCGAGGTCGGTACTCCCGACCTCACTGCGCGAGAGCGGCGCCGAAGTCGTTGATGTCGCCGCTTACAGGACGGTTCCCGACGGGCCCGACGCGGACGAAGTCCGCAGACGGCTGCTCGCTGGTGAGGTCGATCTCATTACGTTTACCGCCAGCTCTACTGTACGGAATTATGTTGATATTCTCGGTGCGGAGACCGGCGATGCGCTCGTTGCGTCCATAGGGCCTATTACGTCTCGTACGGCGCGCGAGCTGGGGTTGAGTGTGGATATTGAGGCTGCGGAGTATTCTATTCCCGGGTTGATCGAGGCTATACGGCGGTTTTACGAAGGATGAGGCTGGATAAAAGACGCTGGATCCCCGCTTTCGCGGGGATGACGGACGGGAACGGGATCGGGAACGGGGAGCAACAGGGGCAAGGGCAAGGGCGAGGGCAAGGGGAAAAGCCCGTCATCCCCGCGAAAGCGGAGATCCAGTGTCGTTCTGCTGCGGTCACGCGCTGGATTCTTGTCTTCCTCGCGACTCCAGTTCTCCTCCTCTCGGTTACCACTGCCCTTAGCGCCCAGGCTTCGCCGTCGCTCGATCCTGATCACTGGGCGGTCGCCGCCGCGAGGCGCGCGGAGGCGCTGGGGCTGGTGGAGGGTTATCTTCCGTCCGAACGCTCGGTTTCGCGTGAGGTCGTTGCGGAGGCGCTGGCCGAGGCGGCTGCTAGCGCGGGCGATGAGTGGCCGCAGTACTTGCCACTATTGAAAGCCTGGCAGGCGCGGTTCGCAGAGGAGTTTGGCGCCGTCGGGGAGGCCTGGGACGGTCTCGCGCTGCTGTCCGGATCCGGACAGATCGGCTACCGCGCGCGGGATGGCGCGGCGGCGCCCGGGCTCGCCGAGTTTCCTCCTGAACGCACCGGGGCGCTGCCGCTCGAGGATCGCTCGGATCTGCTGGTGGGCGCGAACCTCGCCGCTGCGATCGGCGATCACCTCGTGGTGGCAGCAGAACCGCGTGCATCGCTGGACGAGTTCTATGACAGCGAGTGGGAGATCGTCGCGGGTTGGCGCAGGTTATCCGCATCGATAGGTCGTCAGCCGGTCGGCTACGGATACGGTGTGGGTGGAGGGGTTCTGCTATCCGGCGCCGTTCCCATCAACCGAATCGAGATAGAGACCTCGCAGTCGGTCATTCTGCCAGGCATCCTGCGATATGCGGGGCCGTTTGCGCTGCACCTGTTCTTCGGTGAGATGGATGATGATCGGCATCCTGCTGATCCATTCATCTGGGGCGCGCGGGCATCTATCAGGCCACACCCGCGATTTACTGCCTCCGCGAGTCGCGCTGGGTTCTTCGGTGGGAACCGCTCGGATCGGCCCGTCACGTTCGGCAACATCTTCAACATGCTGCTGGGACGGGTCGAGGGCGGCAGCTTCGAGAACCAGCTTTTCTCGGCCGAGTTCCGCTACCGTCTGCCGACAGAGCGAGTCATACCCGCGACAGTTTACCTGGAGTGGGGTATGGAGGACGCGGCCGGCGCGATTCGCGATGTACCCGGTCGGGTGATGGGGATCTGGGTGCCAGCGGTACCCGGTGTGCCGGCGCTCGCCGTCGGATACGAGAATGCCTCGTTCGCTGAGTCGTGCTGCGGCAATCCGGAATGGTACCGTCACCAGGCGTTCCCGGGGTCGTGGTCGGGCACCGAGGTGCCGCTCGGCCACCCACTCGGCGGACACGGCACCGAATCGCTCGTCTACGCCACACTCGACCTCCTGGAATCGCGGTTGCGCGTTCAGGGTGATACCTTCTGGCGCGACCGTGGTAGCGAGAACCTGTACGTTCCCGGCCGCGCGGGTGAGAGCTCCGGGTTCAGCATCGAGCTCGCGGGTCGCGTGACCTCGAATGCGGAGGTCGAGTTGGTGTGGTCGCGCGAGTCGGGGGATGGGTGGGCGGAGAACAGGTTTCGGACCGCGGCAAGGATGTTTTTTTAACGAGACGGAGGATCCGGCAGCGTCGGTTTCTAAAGCCCGTCATGCCGGCGCATCCGATCCAATGTCGGTTTCTATTGCCCGTCATGCCCGCGAATGCGGGCATCCAGTGTCGTTCCGCGGCAAAGACGCTGGATGGCGCTGCACGGCTGAGCTGTGCACCCGCTTTCGCGGGAATGACGGCTACTAGAAATCGCCCTCACGCGACGATGTATCCCCAGCGGGGCACCCACGAGGGGCGCCCCTACAGGTGGTCTCTGAATTTCGCGGACCGATAGCCGATAGCCCAACAATGCCCCACTTTCCACAATCCCGACCACGCCGCCTGCGGCGCACCGAATCGATCCGCAATATGGTGCGGGAGACGGTCGTACTGCCGAGCGACCTCATTCTGCCGCTGTTCGTGGTGGAGGGAACGGGTGTGCGGCGGCCGGTGAAATCGATGCCAGGTGTGGCGCAGACCTCGGTGGACGAGCTGCTGAAGGACGCTGAGGAGGCGCTGCGCCTGGGCATACCCGGCGTGCTGCTCTTCGGGGTCCCGGACGAGAAGGACGAGCGTGGCAGCTCCGGCTACGCGGAGAATGGCATAGTCCAGCGAGCCGTGCGGGCCCTCAAGACGGAACTACCCGAGCTCACCGTCATCACCGACGTGTGCCTCTGCGAATATACCTCGCACGGCCACTGCGGACTGCTCCAGGGTCAGGAGGTCGACAACGACTCGACACTGCCGCTCCTGGCACGCATGGCACTGTCGCACGCCGAAGCGGGCGCCGACATCGTCGCTCCGTCGGACATGATGGACGGTCGGGTCGGTGCGCTGAGAAGCGCGCTGGACGAGTCAGGCTTTGCGGACACCCTGATCCTCTCCTACGCCGTCAAATACGCCTCAGCGTTCTACGGCCCGTTTCGCGACGCGGCCGAGAGCACGCCCGAGTTCGGGGACCGCAGCGGCTACCAGATGGACCCGGCGAACGCGAGAGAAGCACTCCGCGAGGCCGCACTTGATGTCGAGGAAGGCGCCGACATGCTGATGGTGAAGCCAGCCCTCGCCTACCTCGACATCATCCACCGGGTGAAAGAGGC
>DASSKB010000004.1:0-2490 GCA_035690925.1 Longimicrobiaceae bacterium | reverse complement strand
TATAGCGCTGCGAGTCCGTCAACATCCCCCAGATGTCATTTTCCTCCAGCTGGCTGTTGTTCGAGTACACCGCGGCCAGATACTCCCAATCTGCGGGGACGTTACTGGCGTCCTGAACAGCTCCTTCGAGATCGCCCAGCTGAAGGCGCGCACGCGCTCTGCCCACGTACGCGGCGTACAGCACGTCGGTTTCTGCGTTTGCGGCGTCTATCGCCCTGGTGAACTCGTCAGCCGCGAGCTGGTAGGTTTCCTGGGAGCTATACTCGGGGCCGACTCCGTTGAATGCCGTGGTGCAGAAGAGTTCCCCTAGCATCAGCTTGGAATAGCCAGCGAAAAGTGACATGCGAGCCAGCTCGGCGGACTCCGCAGCGTCAGGAACGAGCCCATCGAGGAGGGCCTCCTGCGTGGCGTTCGACGTGAACGCCGCGCGCTGCATGGGCGTCCATAGCCCGTCGATGCCTTCTGGATTCTCATCGGCCGAACCGATAAGGCCGTTGTCGGGGGTTACACGTCGCTGGTCGATCGAATTGCCAGGGTCGGCAAGCTCATCGGCGAACAGGCCTCCGAACACGATGGCCATATCATATGCCAGAAAGAAGTTAGCTTCTGCGCCGATCATCCGCGCCTGTAAGGATGTCGGCTTCTCGAGCTCTTCAGCGGGAACAGTGTGGGGCTGCGGCTCCACGTCGAGGAGCGAATCACACCCGATCAGAGCTATTGTCAGAGTCGACGCCGCTATAGCGCGTACCATTGGGCCGGTACCTCTCAGCGTCGCTTGCTTGGATCTCAACATTTTAGTCTCTCCTGCAGTCGCAAGGGTTTGGTTGCACTCCATCAGAAGGTCACTCGGAGACCGGTGAACAGCATGAACGGCGGGGCGAGAGCACCTGATTCTTCGGTGAAGATCTCATCCCGAGCACCACGGCCATTGATCTCCGGGTCGAGGCCCTGGTAGTCGGTCCAGGTGACGAGATTCCGCGCGCCGACATAAACGGTCGCGTTGCTTGATCCGAAGCCGCCCGCCAGGTCACGCGGCAGGGTATAGTTGAGTTTCAGCTCGCGGAATTTTATGAAATCCGCCTCCTGGTACCAGATCGCATTGTGATTGCCTACAAGGTAGTCCTGCTCCATGTAAGCCTGTTCGATCGGCGTTGAATTGATCTGACGATAGGCCCACATTCTGCCGAAGCGGGAGTTCACATCGTCGAGCGATCCCGGCTCATGTGAATCGAGCGTGCCGCTCTCGAGCAGATGACCAGCGGCACGGTCGAATAGCGCTGAAATCTGCAGGTTATCGAAGAACGTAAGCGTCGTGAGGAGGCTCTCCTCATTAGTGGGGGTGACCTGGCCAACCACCCGGCGGCCGCTGCCATCACCCAGTGTTCCCGGTGCGTACTGAATACTTCCGGGGATGATGTTGCCGTTCTCGTCACGCTCTGCCGCTGTGATTACCCGACTCACGAGCGAACCCGGCGCATAGCCCTCGCGGAAGCCGCCAAAGCCGTTCTGATCACCAAGATCGGTGATAGTCGCCTTGGTAGACGCGACCGTCAGGATAGCGTTCCAGGAAATATTGTCGCGGTTCACGAGCAGAGCATTCAAGCTGGCTTCAAAGCCGACGTTCGTAAGCTCGCCAAGGTTGACCCACTGGCTCGATGCAAACCCGGTTGACGGGGCGATTGGCCGGAAAACGATCGCGTCACGAGTCACGCGGTCGAAGTAGGTGAACTCCAGACCAACCCGGTCCTCGAGCAGGCTAGCATCAAAGCCCACTTCGATCTCTGAGCTTCGCTCCGGACCCAGATTGGGGTTGCCAGGATCCTCAGGGCTGAGGCCCGCCACGATACCATCGTTGGTCGCCAGGCGAACTATACCGTAAGTGCGCTCTGCCGCATACTGGACCGGCGACTGGGTAGCCGTTCCCCAGGCGGCCCGCAGCCGAAGCTGATTAACCAGGTTCGGATCGACGTTCCACATCGGCAAATCACTTACGACGAGCGAGGTGTTGAAGCTCGGCGAGATGATGGCCGGCTCTTCCGAGCCCAGTGCGCTGTTGTCGTCAACGCGCATCGCCCCGGTCACGAAGAAGTAATCGTTATAGCTCACGCGTTGCTGAAGGAACGCACCGATCTCGGCCTTCTCGGATATGTCCGAGAATCCGCGCAGACTCACGCCCGCATCGCAGGCCGTGGCCTGGTCGTTTACGAACACGCGGCCCTCACAGGCGATCTCCTCGCGCGACTGGAGGAAGTACTGGGCACCGATCGCTGTATGCGCGCCGAGCGACTCGGAGAAGTTGTAGGTGGCCGTCGACGAGAGGTCCGCCGTGATATGTCTCAGCAGGTTGCGCGAGCGGAAGTATTCGCCGCCAGCGGCGAAGCTGAACGGGATGTCCGGGTCATACGGGATCGCGTCATTGAAGACCTGATCCGTAATGTCCGTTCCCAGAGTCGCCGAGTTGGTAAGCCACTCGAAAGGCGTGTAGTTGAC
>DASSKB010000003.1:0-6877 GCA_035690925.1 Longimicrobiaceae bacterium | reverse complement strand
CGGACTGGCGATCCAACACAATACTACAGAATCAAGCCAGCTAGCGGGAGGGAGTAGAGATATACGTTGGTAGCCGCGGTCAGTACTGGCAAGTCCCACGGTGGATTGGCGACGATATAGGCCTCTCATTGGTATAGATTCTCGCTTGCCAAGTGCGGGAATGGTGTACTAATCTCATATATTGACCCTCTTACCTGCGCAGTCAAATGCCCCTGAGATTATCTGTTCCCGCCGCGCTTATCATCGCTCTCACGATTTCGGCCTGCTCCGACTCCACCGAGCCGGAGCCCTCGCAATCGGGGTCACTCTCCTTCACGTACAGCGGCGCGCGCACCGGCGATTTCCTTGTGAGTTGGAAATACGCGCCTGGGCTGGACCCGTCCAGCTTCGCGGCGGCTTTAGAAAGCGCTCCGGGATCGTTTCTCCTGACCGCGATCCGCACGAGCGAAGGAGACGAAGGGGTTCTGGGAAAGGCGCTGTACCTTGGGATCGACGGCGCCATGACCACCGGGACGTACGGAGCGACGTCCGGATCTCTCCTGCTCCAGACCGATGCCAACTCTCCACAAACGGCCTCCAACTTCGACCTCGTTTCGGGCGTGGTCGTGCTTACCGAGATCGAAGGCAACCAGATCAGTGGCACATTCTCGGGGACCTTCGTCTCACTCGCGATCCCTACCGAAGGTGCCCCGGACAGTGTGAAGATAACCGACGGCCGCTTTGATATCCCCGTCCTCGAGGCGGCGTTCCAGACCCGCTGAAGGCATACCGGTGAAGGAATCCTGTTGACTCCCCTCACCATCTCCCATAGCATTCAAATGCAGTCCCCGCGACCCTTTCCCCGAGGTGCCCATGAAGGACCTCCTCACCCTGCGCGTGAACGGCGACACCCACGAGGTGGCGGTCCCCACGCATTTCACCCTGCTCGAAACCCTCCGCTATACAATAGGCCTCACGGGCTCGAAGCAGGGATGCGACAAGGGCGATTGCGGCGCGTGCACGGTCTGGCTGGACGGCATCCCCACCCTCTCGTGTATTACACCCATCTACGAGGCCTTGGACCGCGAAGTCCGCACGGTCGAGGGGCTGGTTGGCCTCAAAGGTCCGACCGGCGAGCCGCACCCGCTACAGGATGCGTTCGATCTGTGCGGCGCGGCGCAGTGCGGCTTCTGCACCCCCGGCATCCTCATGAGCGCCGCGGCGCTGCTGGAAGAAAACACCACTCCGACGCGCGCCGAGATCCAGGACGCGCTCTCCGGCAATCTCTGCCGCTGCACCGGTTACACGAAGATAATTGACGCTGTTGAGATGGCCGCGACCCGCCTTCGCACGGCCGTATGAACCCGATCACCAGGGTGCCCGAGAGCCCCGAGGTTCGGGAGTCGCGCGATTCTTCCGAGGGTCAGGATCTGCGCGTTATCGGGCAGCGGATGCGGAAGACGGACGGGCTCGCGAAGTCCACCGGCCGCGCCCGTTACACCGACGATATCGTCCTTCCGGGCATGCTGCACGGCAAGATCCTACGCTCGCCCCACCCCCACGCCCGCATCATCTCCATCGACACCTCCCGGGCCGAGGCGCTCGACGGGGTGTTGGGAGTGGTCGTTGGCGCGGAGATGACGACGCCGTACGGCATCATCCCGTGGACGCCTGACGAGCAGGCGCTCGCGGTGGAGAAGACGCGCTACATCGGCGATGGCGTCGCGGCGGTAGCGGCGGTGGACGAGGACACCGCCAACCGCGCGATCGAGCTCATCCAGGTCAAGTACGAGATCCTCGAGCCACTCCTCGACCCGTTCGAAGCCGCGCGCCGCACTGATGTTCAGATCCACGCGCCCAAGAAATCCGGACATGCCCCGAAGGAGCGAAGCTCCGTAGGGACTGAGCCGAAGGCGAAGAACGGAAACATCTCGAAGATCGTCAAGCTCGATTTTGGGGATATCGAGGGCGGCATCGCCTCCGCCGACGTGGTTGAAGAGGGCGATTACTTCTTCGAGGGCACCACCCACACGCCTATCGAGCCGCACTGCGCGATCGGACAGTGGGAGGAGGGCGGCGCGTCGGTGGGCCGCCTCACCGTCTGGTCATCCACTCAGGTCCCCCACTACCTCCATCGCGAGCTCTCCAAGGTCCTCGAGCTGGACCCCGCGCGCGTCCGCGTCATCCAGCCGCCGGTCGGCGGCGGGTTCGGCGGCAAGTCGGAGCCGTTCGACCTGGAGTTCTGCGTGGCGAAGCTGGCGATGAAGACTGGCCGGCCCGTCAAGATCCTCTACACCCGCGAGGAGGTCTTCTACTCGCACCGCGGCCGTCACCCGTTCCATATGCACTACCGCGTCGGCGCGACCGCGGACGGCAAACTAACGGCAGTCGACGCGCGCACGCTCCTGGACGGCGGTGCGTACTCGTCGTTCGGCCTGGTCACTACCTACTACTCCGGTCAGCTGCTCACCGCGCCGTACCGGATGCCGGCGTTCCGCTTCGACTCCACGCGCGTCTTCACCAATAAGCCAGCCTGTGGCCCCAAGCGCGGGCACGGCAGTGTGCAACCCCGCTTCGCCTTCGAGGTCACGCTCGACAAGCTCGCCGAACGCCTCCATCTCGACCCGATCGAGCTGCGCCGCAGGAACTTCGTCGGCGAGATGACGCGCACGATCAATGAGATGCGGGTGACCTCGAACGGATTCATGGAATGCCTGGACGCTGTGGAGGCGTCGAGCGACTGGAAGTCGAAGTTTAGGAAGCTGCCGTTCGGGCGGGGCGTCGGCGTCGCGGGCTCGTGCTACATCTCGGGGACGAACTACCCGATCTACCCCAACAAGATGCCGCAATCGGCCATCCAGCTTCAGGTGGACAGGTCAGGGCGGGTAGCGATCTTCACGGGCGCGTCGGATATCGGTCAGGGTTCCGACTCCATGGTCGCGTACGTCGTCTGCGAGGAGCTTGGCGTGCCGCTGGACTACGTTCGCGTGGTCGCCTCCGACACCGATATGACGCCGGTGGACCTTGGGGCATACTCCTCGCGTGTCACGTTCATGCTCGGAAACGCGTGCATCGATGCGGCGCGGAAGCTGAAGGTTATGGTGCAGGAAGCGGTGGCTGAGGAGTGGGAGATTCCGCCGAAGCGCGTACTGCTGGCGGGTGGCCGCGCATTCGATGGGCTCGACACGGGTCGGCAGATGCACATCGCCGAGGCATTCAATATCGCCGAGGCGAAGTACGGCACGCTCGGTTCGGTGGGATCGTACAACACGCCGAGGGATGTGCACGGCGAGTACCGCGGCGGGACCATCGGAGCATCGCCCGCGTACTCGTTCACGGCGCACGTCGCCGAGGTCGAGGTGGACCCGGAGACTGGTTTCGTGGATGTGAAGACGATATGGATCGCCCACGACTGCGGCCGCGCCTTGAACCCGACCATTGTGGAGGGGCAGATGGAAGGCTCCGCCTACATGGGGTTCGGCGAGGCGCTCATGGAGGAGCACATCTTCAAGGACGCCGACCACGGCCGGGCCGGCCTCCACAACGCACCATCGCTGCTCGATTACCGCATCCCCACATCGGTCGATACCCCCGAGCTACGCTCGCTGATAATCGAATCGATAGACCCGGAAGGCCCGTACGGCGCGAAGGAGGCGGGCGAAGGACCTCTACACCCCAGCATCCCCGCAATCGCCAACGCGATCTATGATGCCGTTGGCGTGAGGATGGACTCTTTGCCGTTTTCGGCGCCCAGGGTCTGGAAAGCGCTGAGAAACCGCAATTTTGAATTTTGAATTTTGAATTTTTGTTCTTCTCTGACTTAGTTGCAGCACGTGCCACCTCACTTATAGAGACCTCCGCCATCTACCTCTGCGTCTCCGCGCCTCCGCGGTTAAATATTACCGCGGAGGCGCGGAGACGCAGAGGAACAAAGAAGATTGGACCTACGAGATACAATGACTATCCGTAATTCAAAATTCAAAATTCAAAATTCAAAATTCCTCATCTCCCGCCGTCAATTCGTAAGAGATGGGATCGGTGCGGCCGCGATGTTCGCGCTGCCGATACCGTTTAGTGCGTGCGCGGAGCAGGATCCCGAGGTTGCGGACTCGGCGGGCGATACTGTCGCATCCCCCGTCCCGCAGAGCGCGGATGAGGCCCGGTTCCACGAGTGGGTGGATATTATTGTGGCGGCGGGGTATGCCCAACCGGACGTCAGTGTTGGCCGTACGGCCACGGAGTTCGGGGAGCTGGCGGCTGACGCGCGCACGCCATACAAGGCGTACACGCTCGAGGAGTACCTGAAGGCGGGTGGCGATCCGTCGCGCGCTGAGCCGCTGACGCTATCGCTCCAGTACTTCGATTGCGTGACGCTGGTGGAGTCGTGCCTGGCGCTGGCGCGCGTGGCGAGGACCGACGAGCCGCCCACCTGGGAGGCGTTCGCACGCGAGATGGAGCGAATGCGCTACCGGGACGGCGTCCGCGAAGGATACACGAGTCGCCTGCACTACTTCAGCGAGTGGCTCGACGACAACGCCCGCCGCGGACTGGTAAGACAGCTCGGCGAGGAGCTCGGCGGCATGCAGGACACCCGGCCGCTCAGGTTCATGAGCACGCACGCGGACGCATATCCCGCCCTCGCACATCCCGAGATACTGCAGGCGATCATCGAGATGGAGAAAAGTCTGGACGATGAGGTGCGCTGGGTGGTTCCAACCGAACGCATCGCCGAGGTCTCTGACAGCATTCAGACGGGCGATATCCTCGCGTTCGCGACCTCCATCGAAGGGCTCGATGTTACGCACGCCGCATACGCCTATCGCGACGACGCGGGCGTGCTACGGGTGCTGCACGCACCGCTCTCAGGTGGTGTGGTTGAGATTACCGACAGTACTCTACCGGAGTATGTCGCGGCGATAAATGGATCAACAGGTATTCTTGTCGCACGTCCGCTGCAGGGATAGCGCATGTGGCCTGCCCACTATAATATCACGCACGTCCGCAGTCGCTCTGATACGGTCAGTCCAAATTCCCCGCTCCCCAATACCTCAGGAGGCCGTCCGTGAGTCATTTAGCGCACATTGCCCGTCACCCCACAAGCTGGTTACTCAGTTTCCTGCTGATCCTGGCTGGCTGTTCCGATCAACTCCCCACAGAGCCGCAGATAACCGAGCGATTATCGGCTCCGACTCTGAACGCGAATCTCCAGGCAACGCCACCGGGCTACATACGCATAGGAGTAGTGCCGTCGGAGACGAGCATCACTATCGGGGGAACGGGTGATTTCGTGGTAATCGCGAAGGCTTCCGGCGATCAGCTCCTCACCGGCTCGAACGAGTCGATCGAGGTGTCACTCGGCGGATCCGCGGTAGCGACTACCAACTATCGCCTCCAGGTGAGCTGCACCAGCGCTGCGGGTCGCGACGATCTCATCGCACGGGCCACCGCCGAAGGCTATGAGACCTACGCGGAGGATGCCGGCCCCTGCTGGCGCGTCATGATCGGCAAGTTCGCGCCGGATGCCGCCTGGAGTCTGCGCAACAACTTCAGGAATGAGGTGATCGCGAAGGGTCTCGCCGGCAGCGACTCGTTCTGGAAGCACGTGACTGTCGTTGAGGGAGCAACGGAATACAAAGTCACGTACAGTGGCGGGACTCTTACATCCGAAGAACCTATCGTTCTGAAACCTGTCACGGGCATGGTACGTATCGAAGGAAGTACGTATCGCGGGATCGCCGAGGTCGCTCTTAACGCGAGCAGCGCGCTCGCCGGCATCAACGAGCTTCCGCTCGAAGAATATCTGTACGGCGTCGTCCCGCGGGAGCTGCCGCCGGTCCCGTACGGTCTACTCGAGGCGCAGAAGGCGCAGGCGGTGGCGGCGCGCACTTACGCGCTCGCCAACATGGGCAAGCGCAAAGCCGACGGCTATGACCTGCTGCCGACGACTTCGGACCAGGTTTACGGGGGATACGAGGACGAGCATCCTGTTTCGACCGCAGCTGTGAACGGCACGGCGGGCGTGGTGGCCGTCTACGAGGGAGATCTCATTACAGCACTCTACCACTCGACGAGCGGCGGCTTCACCGCGAACAGCGAAGCTGTTTATACCGCTACTGTTCCGTACCTCCGCGGCGTGCCGGACGCACAGCGCGGCAAGTCGCTCGAGCACGTGCCGATGGAGAAGGTCTTCAAGCGCGCTGCCAACCCGAAGAGCCTGCGCGCCGAGAAGAACGGCGACTTCGAGGCTGACTGGTCCCGCTACCATCGCTGGTACGTCTACTGGACGGCCGACGAGATCGCCGCGGTCGTAGCCAACTCCTTCAACGCTCCGGTCACCGAGGTCTACGAGATCAATGTTGTCGATCGCGCCGCACTTGGGCGCGTTCAGGAGATTCACTTCGTCACGGACGCGGGCACCTTCGTAGAGCACAAGGACCGGATCCGAACGGCGCTCAAATACTATAACGCGAGCGGGAGCCAGGTATCGCTGCGAAGCACGCTGTTCTACATCGAGCCTATGACCGACAGCACCGGCGCAGTAGGGTTCCAGGCGTGGGGCGGTGGCTGGGGACACGGCGTCGGGATGTCACAGACCGGCGCTGTGGGCATGGCCGAGAAGGGCGCCACGTACGAAGAGATCCTGAAGCACTACTACCGTGATATCGAACTGGAGACCAGGTAGTGATGAAGTTCTTATGAAAGTCTTCCGTACCTTTTCCCTCGTTCTGGTGCTGTGCCTTCTCCCGCTAAAGGGGATGGCACAGCACCCGAGCGAGCGGCTCTTCTACTATACCGACTCGCAGGACAGCTGGGAGAGCCTGCAGCGGAATATCGAAAGCATAAGCATCCTCGCTCCCGGCGGGTATTCCGTGGACGAGGACGGTGTCGTCTGGGGCGG
>DASSKB010000002.1:0-7887 GCA_035690925.1 Longimicrobiaceae bacterium | reverse complement strand
GTCACCTTGTCACCTTGTCACCTTGTCACCGCAAGGCGTCCTGAAGCAGCCGGCCGACCTCGAAATTAGCGACCATTCCGCCGAATCGCTCTGCGCCCGGGCCGTATGCGAAGAGGGGGACCATCGCGGCGGTGTGGCCGCCGGTGGTGTATTCGGCGGTTGCAGTATCGGCTTCGAGGCCCACTGCGAGGCCGCCGGTCTCGTGGTCGGCCAGGACCACCAGCAGGGTACCCGGATTGTTCCGGGCGTAATCGAGTGCAACTCCGACGGCATCGTCGAATTGCAGGATTTCCGCTATCAGCTCGCCAACGGGTGCGTTCCCGTGTCCTACCTCGTCCGTCCCCTCGCTCTCGAACATCGCGACGAATCCGTCAGGATCCATCTCCAGCTTTTGAAGTGCGGTAGCCACCATTTGCGGGAGCGACGGCTGCCTCGTGGCTGCGGCGTGCAGGTCCTCGCGCGGGAAGAGGCCGATAAGCCGGCGGTCGTCAGGCGAGTAGGCGGCCAGCTCACTGGCGGTTGAAATGCATGCTGCCTCGGGGCAGACGCCGGCGAGCAGATCGCGCCCATCATCGCGTTCGGTTCCGTCGAACAGTCCGCGGCCGGCGCCGAGGAGGACATCGATATCATTGGCTATGAGCTGTTCCGCGATTGCGGCCTGCATGCCGCGCTCAGCCGCGTGTGCGCCGAACGCGGCGGGTGTCGCGTCGGTAATGCGGGTGGTGGTGACGAGACCGGTCGCCATACCCTGTTCGTTGGCGACCTCGAAAAGGTTCCGCATCGGGGCGCACGAGGCGGGATCATTGGCGACAGCGACAGAATCCGTCCTCATCATCTCCAGACACTCCACGCTAACGGAGATGGCGCCATTGTACGAGCGTTCCCCGGTCGCGTAGGCAGTCGCACCGGCAGCGCTGTCGGTGACGTGGGATTCCGTGCTCCGCGTATCCACGAGACCTCCGACGGGCATGGCATCCACAGCGAGGCTATCTGCCGCCAGACGCGCCGCGGTCCAGTATTCTACTCCTGCACCATCTGCGACCATGACGATAACGTTCTGCACTTCATCCCCCGCGCCCGAGGGCGCCACCTCCGGCGCCGCACAGCCGGTCGCGATCAATGATACAAGTGAGCAGGTCGTGGCAAAGTACTTGCGCTTGAGCACCATGGAACCCTCTAGCAAATGGATGGAAGAATGAGCATGCTGAAATGGATTGTGGCCGGGACCGCGGCGGGAATGATTCTGGCCTCGTTCCGGGACTTCGAGAACGGCCGGTGGATCACTCCGGGCCAATCACTTCCTGGTGAGGTGGACGAGACCGAGCCGGTACTCGGGTACGACGGCATGGATCAGGAAACCATCATCGACTGGCTGGCCCGGGCCGACCTCGACCGCGCATCGCTACGTCGGATGCAGATGTACGAACAGGCCCACCGCGACCGCGGACCCGTAGTGGCAGCGATAGGGGATCTGCTGGAGTGATCCGCCGCGCGCGGCAAATCAACCGAGCTCCTCCTTTACAATCCTGCTGAGCTCGCGCCCCTCGAATTTACCCTTCACCTGCGGCATAACGCGCTTCATGACCGCACCCATATTGGTGGCGCCGCCGGCGATCGCATCCTTTACCATCGCCCGCACCTCATCCTCTCCGAGTTGTGGTGGGAGGTAGGTCTGCAGGATAGTGGCTTCCTTATCCTCCTTCTCAGCCAGCTCCTCACGCCCGCCACCCCGCATCTGTTCCGCGGCCTCACGGCGTCGTTTGATAGCGGTGCCCAGGAGCGCGAGCACGTCGTCTTCGGATACCTCCTGGCCGAGCTCTATCTCGCGGTTTCGAATATCCGACAGCAGAGTAGTCAGTACGGTGGTGCGGAGCTTATCGCGCTCGCGACGAGCGGTATTGAGATCGGCGCGGAGCCGGTCCTTCAGTGATTCTGCCATAACAGTGCTAGTTCCGGGAAAAACCAATCCCTTGTAATACAACAGAATCGCGCGACGGGAAAGGTCTTCCCATCGCGCGATCGTGAAAATGTATGCTTATACCGGTGCTATTCGAAGCCTCGCGGGATTATCGGGTGCTAGTGACCTTCCGAGTGCGGCTTGCCTTCGATGTCCGCCTCTTCCATCTGGAGCTCGGTGCCCGGTTTGAGGCCCTCGCCAACACGCGCATCGGTGTTCAGGTCCTGCGGCGGGCTATCCAGCGTGTAGCGCGCATGCTTCCCGTGCGGATCCTGATTGTCCAGCTCCTCTTCGTCATAGTCGGTCCTGTAAGGATCCTGGACGCCGCCCCGGTCCGAAAGCTGCGGTTCTCTGGCCGCGAATCCCTCGTCCTGCCACTGATCGAGATCGGCCTCCCTGAGCGCCTCCATCTTCTGCTCCTGGGAATCGTCGGGTCGATCCGGATCGGTTTCGAGGCTCTGCCTACGCTTGCCCATCCCCACCCCCTGTCCCTGCCACGCCCACTCGTGCAGGCTCGGCGAGCCGTCCTCGAATCTGCCGCGGGTGCGTTCCAGACGCTGCAACTCGGATTCGAGTTCCATCCGATTCACCACTGTGCTCACACCAACAACGCCGTTCGCGACGTGTACCGCGTGGGCAGCCTCCTGATCGGTAACGACCGAACCCGAAAGCTCGATGATTCCGGGGCTGATAGCGCCCACGTCGATGCCGCGTTCGCCCAGAACCGGATCGCTGAGAAAGGCGTCCAGAACCGCATCTTCCAGGCGAGTCAGCTCACGCTGCTCACCGGCCCTGCGTCGGAGCCGCGCCGGCCGAAATCGGCGCGCCGCGTTACGTGCTCTATCCTTGAGGTCATGCCCGAGATCGCCCAGCCGCTCGGGTGCACGAGTTTTTCTGGAGAGCAGCATTCCCAGCGCCAGCCCTCCAATAGCGCCCACCGCCAGGGTCAGCGCGTCGTCACGGATATCGGAATGATTCGGTTCTTGAAAAACCCTCATAATTCCTCTGCTTTTCGGGGTCGGCGAGAGTCAATTTTTTCGCTCTTTACTCGGGCCCGGAAGGTGCAATTCGCGTTCCAAGCTTCTACCCCGCTAGCGGTTACCGCCCCCGCTGCCGCTGGTTGTATCTCTCTGTGCAGCCCTTCGTCGGGCTGCGGCCTCTCTGCGCTCCTCCCTGATCCGATCCCGCTCGTAGTCCGCGCCCTGCCGCTGAATCTCTTCGCGCCGCCGCGCACGCTCCCGCGCCTCCATAGCGTCCTCGGCCGTGCTCGTGCTCGGGATGGGGATGAGTGCGCGCGGGATAGTGAACCCACCCAGATGGATGCCTTCCGGCGAGATTCCCCACCTATCGCCGTCCGAGTCGGTGACGGTCCAGTCCGTCGCGTCTGCCGCACGCGCGGCGGCGTACCCCATGCTGTCGTTATAGGCGTTGATCCGGCTCTCGAGGTGAGCCATGTACTCCTCCTCGCGCGTGGGCTCGGGCGCCTCCGGCAGCTCGCGTGGGGTTATCCAGAGGCGCGGGTCGCTGAAGCCCGGCTGAAGCGCAGCAGCGGCATCGCCGGCGGGCTCATCAGGCGCGGCACCTTCCACCGGCTCGGGCCTTCCCGCGCGCGGTACGAAAACCCGCATTGGCTCATCGCGCTCGCTGACCGCTGCTGGTTCGGCAGGAAGGGCGGGGCTGAGCACGGGTGAACCGGGTGCGCGCGTCACAGCGCTCGCATCTATGGCAACCATCTCCAGAGCATCGCTGGGCTGCGTCGGGCGATAGACGCTCTCGGTCTCGCCCGGGGGCGCACCGATTCTGAGGAAAGATGGAGATATAAGGAGTACCACCGCGTGCACGAGGATTGACGCGGCGATGGACCAGCGGAGTATGCGTGAGAAGTCGATATTCTGACGCGGAATTCTGGGCTCGCGCGGTGCCGGCGGCGACGGCCGCTCGGTGAGCGGCGGCGGCCGGGACGCGTTCCGGGGGGGATCAGCGAGCACAGAGAAGGACATGTAGACTTCTACTCCCCGGCCGTTCGGGGAGTTCCGACCAGCCGGAGGAGCCAGGCCTCTAGAGTACCCGCCCTATTCGCTCTGTCGCCTCCAGAATTCGCGATTCCGGCACGGTGAGCGCGATGCGAAAGAACCCCTCGCCGCCCGCGCCCAGGGAGCTGCCCGGGAGGACCGCCACGCCCTGCTCGAGCAGGAGACGCCGGGCGAAATCCTCAGAGCGCTGCCCCGCGGGTAGCGGAACCCAGAGGTACATCGTCGCGGACGGAGCGTTGACCGCGAACCCTGCATTTGTGAGCGTCTCCACGGCCGCGCCCTGGCGGTCCTTGAAGATTTTCAGGTTGCCGGGTAGCCATTCATCTCTCGACCTGAGCGCCGCAACCGCCGCGTGCTGGATGGTGAACGGTACGCCGGTATCGGCGAAGGTCTTTATCCGGCTGAGCGCACCAATCAACTCCGTGCACCCCGTCGCCCAACCGATCCGCCAGCCAGTCATGTTGTACGTCTTGGAGAGCGAGTGGAACTCGATGGCGATCTCGCGAGCACCGGGGATCTCCAGAATCGATGGGGGTCGGTACCCGTCGAACGCGACCTCGGAGTACGCGTTGTCGTACGCGAGAACTATGCTGTTCTCGCGGCAGAACTCCACGACCTCCTCGAGATATGAGCGCGGTGCCGGGGCTGTGGTGGGGTTGTTGGGATAGTTCAGGTAGAGCAGCTTCGCACGCCTGACGACGTCAGCCGGCAGCTCATCCAGAGGTATGAGGAAGTCATTCTCCGGTCGGAGCGGCACCAGGTGTGGCTCTCCACCAGCGAACAGCGTCCCGCCGAGGTAAGCCTGGTAACCGGGATCAGGGATAATCGCCACATCGCCCGGATCCAGCAGCGCGAAAGGAAGATGGAAAATCCCCTCCTTCGACCCGATGAGCGGCAGTACCTCGCGGATGGGGTCCACCGCCACATCGAAGCGCTCCCGCATAAAACCCGCGATCTCGTCGCGGAACGCCGGCAGCCCCAGCTGGAAAGAATATCGGGAGTTCGCCGGATCAGCGACCGCCGCCTGCAAGGCCTCCACCGCTGCTGGCGGCGGCGCCAGATCGGCATCGCCCACCCCCAGATCGATGAGATCGACCCCCTTCGCCCGCAACTCGCGTTTAATAGCCGGCACATCCGCCAACGGATAAGGCGGAATCCTCTCGAACCCCCTCGAAAACTCTATCACCTTGTCACCTTGTCACCTTGTCACCTTGTCACCTTGTCACCTTGTCACCTTGTCACCTTGTCACCCCGTCACCCTCGCGGGCTCTTCGGCGGAAGAATCAGCGAACAGCAGTCGCGCGGCGAGCAGCACACCACCGACTGTTATCGCCGCGTCGGCCACATTGAACACGAACGGGAAGAATGAGACGAGAACGAAGTCGGTAACATGCCCGTTCAGAAGCCTGTCGCCGAGATTGCCTATCGCGCCCGCCATGACGACAGCAGCGGCCCATTCCACCCACCGATCGTCACTGGTCACTAGGATACGCCAGAAAAGCACGACTCCAACAGCACTGACCCCCGCCAGAAGCGGAGTTCGCCAGGCATCCGGGAGGTCCGCGAACATGCTGAACGCTACGCCCGGGTTCTTGCGGTGCACAAAGTACAGCCACCCGTCGAGCACGGCGAACATCTCGCCGATCGACATCTCCCGGATCACCCATACCTTGCTCAGCCAATCGGCCGCGACCAGCGTCACGGCCGCGATGGCGAGCGAGATCTTCATTCTCGGATTCATCTAACCTCAACAGGATTGCTTATCGATCCGACGCCCGGCACCTCCACTTCAACAACATCACCCGCGCTCAGCGGGCCGACGCCCGCCGGCGTGCCCGTCGCTATAACATCACCCGGCTCCAACGTCATGATTCGGGAGATATAGGCGATGAGCGTGGGAATGGAGAAGGCCATATCGGCGGCGCGGCCATGCTGGCGCACCTCACCGTTTACCCGGCAGATGACCTCGAGGTTCATCGGGTCGATGCCTTCCGCCGGTGTAACTCCCCCGAGCGGACAGAAGGTATCGAACCCCTTCGCGCGAGTCCACTGGCCGTCCACCTTCTGAAGGTCGCGCGCGGTCACGTCGTTCAGCGGCGCGTAGCCGCCGATGAAGTCGAGCGCGTCAGATGCATCCACATCCACCGCGCGCCGCCCGATGATCACCGCGATCTCGCCCTCATGCTCTACGCGCGACGACTCCTTCGGCAGCCGGATCGCCTCACCCGACCGGATGATCGCCGATGGTGGCTTGAAGAAGATCAGCGGCCGCTCCGGCACCTCGTTGCCGAGCTCGCGCGCGTGCTCGAGGTAGTTGCGGCCAACGCAAATTATTTTTGACGCCGCCTGAAATATGACCCCTTTCTGTACCATCCGCCCCTCTAGCTCTGAAAGTGCACGGGTTTTCGACTATCGGTCCGACAACTGGAACTCGCCTTACGAGCCTCGGCGATGCGATACCATGGATTACGACGCCATGCACATCCCGCGTGCGTGGAGCAGGAACACCTTAATGGCGCCAGACTGTGATGGCGGTCACGATCCGCGAATGGTAAGCTAACAATTGATAATTTTGCCGGAAAACAATAGCCGCGCGTCCAAACCAACTCGGATAAGAACTCACTACCTCGTCCTGGACGTTGGTATCTCGTTTACAGGGAGCCGACAGAATCAGAAAAACTAATCGCCGTCTCCACTCAATCCGTAAAACCGCTGCAATTCGCCTTTAACCGCCTGCCAGGGGGCCACGACTCGCGGTGCCGGCGGCAGTGAATCCAGAAGATATCGCCCGTAGCTCTTTCTGGCGATGCGGCCGTCCAGGATCATGACGGCGCCGTGATCCGTGCGCGAGCGAATCAATCGACCGAACCCCTGCTTGAGGCGGATCGCCGCGTGGGGGAGCATAAAGGACGCGAACGAGTTACCGCCGCGCGCGTCGATGGCTTCGATGCGCGCGGCGGTGACCGGCTCTGTGGGCACCTTGAAAGGTAGCCTGGGGATGATCAGCCCACGCAAAGGACGCCCCGGCACATCAACGCCCTCCCAGAACGAGGTCGTGCCGAGCAGAATTCCGCGGCCAGAATCGGTGAAGTGTTTTATGAGCTGCGCCCTCGGCGCTTCGCCCTGAACGTAGAGCGGCCAGCGCGCATCGGCCCCCCGCCCCCGCAGCCCCACCGCGGTTTCGCGTAGCGCCCGATACGAGGTGAACAGCACGAAAATGCCGCCACCCGTTATTGTGGCCATCTCCTCCGTGGCCCGAACGGTTGCCTCATCGAAGCGGCTTTCGCTGCCGCTGGACGGGATCGGCAGATCCATGGGGATGGCCAGCAGGGATTGCGAGTCGTAATCGAACGGCGACGGGAATATCGCCTCCTCGATCTCATCGGTAGGCGCGATGCCGAGGCGGCCGCGAAGGAAACTGAAATCCCCACGCGTCGCCAGTGTGGCCGAGGTCATCACCACCGTCGGGACATTGTCGAGGACGGTCTCCCGCAGTACGCCCGCGAGATCCAGTGGCGCGGCAGCCAGGATGATGTTCGCCTCGCCGCCGTGGTGGTCACCACGCCGCTCCATCCACCGCACCATGCGGAGGGCGTCCTCTGGCGGGCGCAATGCGGATCTTAAAGCAAGCGCGGCCCCCGAAAGGCGATTGCCGGCGCCGCGCAGCTCCAGGAGTTGCGGCTCCAGTTTGTCGCGCGCCTCGTCATCGAGCGTGATGCGCTCGCGAAGAGTCTCCAGGCCGGCCAACAGGTTATCTAGGTTAACCAGCAGACCGGTCAGAGCCTCGTCCAGCCCCAGTACCCACACGGAATGACGCTCGAATTCCGGTTCCAGCCGCATCATCGAGTCGCGCCGCTCCTGAAGTACGTCCTCCAGATACCCGAATACCACACCCGC
>DASSKB010000001.1:0-5926 GCA_035690925.1 Longimicrobiaceae bacterium | reverse complement strand
TCAACCGATCACAGACGTCGGTGGTGTTCACGAACCAGATCCGTGAGAAGATCGGGGTTATGTTCGGGAACCCGGAGACAACCACCGGCGGCCGCGCGCTCAAGTTCTATGCGTCGCTGAGAATGGACATCCGGCGGATCGGTTCCATCAAGGACAAGGATGGCTCGCTTATAGGCAACCAGACGCGCGTCAAGGTCGTTAAGAACAAGTGCGCGCCGCCGTTCAAGCAGTCGGAGTTCGATATCATGTTCAACGTGGGGATCGACCACTTCGGGATAATCGTGGATCTCGGCGTGGAGGCCAACGTGATACAGAAATCCGGTGCGTGGTTCTCTTACGGCGATATTCGCCTCGGTCAGGGCAAGGAGAACGCGAAAGCGTTTCTCGTGGAGAATCCCGAGGTTGCCGCCGAGGTCGAGCAGAAGGTCAAGGATGCCCTGGGGCTCAAGGGCGCAACCGAAGTTGCGACGGAGACCGAAGCGGAAGACTGACTTTCAGCTTCTAACCGCTTGCCGGCGCGGGGCCGCCCTCTTGAGGTGCGGCCCCGCGCCGCGTTATGTTGTGCGCTTGATCCGAGATCCCGCCCAGCCAGGACCATGATGCGCGCCGAAGAGATACGTACCCGATTTTTGAGATATTTCGAGAGCCACGGCCATGAGGTGCGTCCGTCGGCATCGCTGGTGCCCGCTGAAGATCCTACGCTTCTCTTTACGAACGCGGGTATGGTGCAGTTCAAGAAGATCTTCCTCGGACAGGAGGAGTCGGCGTACAGGCGGGCTACGACCTCGCAGAAATGTGTGCGCGCGGGAGGTAAGCACAACGATCTGGAGCAGGTGGGGATAACCGCACGGCATCACACCTTTTTCGAGATGCTGGGCAACTTCTCGTTCGGCGATTACTTCAAGCGTGATGCAATCCGGTTCGCCTGGGAGTTCCTCACCGGGGAGCTGGGGATTCCGGGCGATCGCCTCTGGGCTACCGTTCACCACTCGGACGACGAAGCAGCCGCACTCTGGGAAGAAGTAGCGGGGCTACCGCCGAGCCGGATCTTCAGGCTCGGCGACCGCGACAACTTCTGGCAGATGGCCGAGACCGGCCCGTGCGGGCCATGCTCCGAGATCCACTATGACCTCCGCGCGAACGACGAATTAGGTGCGGCTATTGGTCAGGAGGAGTTCGAGATGAAGGCGGAGGCCGGCGAGTTCCTGGAGATCTGGAACCTGGTTTTCATGCAGTTCGACCGGGACGCGGATGGCGAGCTTCACCCGCTTCCATCGCCCTCTATCGATACTGGCGCAGGCCTGGAGCGCATAGCCAGCGTGATGCAGGGCGTCCGATCCAACTACGCGACCGACCTGTTCACGCCGCTCATCGAGAGGGCGGTTTCCGTCGTCGGAACGCCATACGTATACGATAGTCCTGTTGGCATCTCCTATCGGGTGCTGGCCGACCATGCTCGCGCTATTGCGTTTCTGCTCGCTGATGGGGTATTCCCATCCAACGAGGGCCGCGGCTACGTTCTGCGGCGCATACTGCGGCGCGGCGTGCGACACGCGTGGCTGCTGGATCGCAGGGAGCCGACCCTGGTGCACGTCGTCGACGAAGTCGTGGAGCAGATGAGTGGCGCGTATCCGGAGCTCGGTGCGCGCAGAGAGCAGCTTCTGCGTACGACCAGGGCCGAGGAGGAGCGTTTCCTGACGACAATCGACGACGGCATGAAGCGGTTCGCGGAGCTGGCGCCCGAAGGGCAGCAGGGAACCATTTCGGGGTCGGACGCATTCCGGCTGTACGACACCTTTGGTTTTCCGCTGGACCTGACCGAACTCATGGCCGCGGAGCGCGGCTACACGGTGGACGTGGAGGGCTTCGAGGACGAGCTGGAGACGCAGCGGCGGCGCTCGCGGCGTGACCGCGCCGCTTCGGGCGCCGGGGGTGCTGACGACCCGCTCGCGTCGGGTTGGGAGGATGTGCCGGGCTCGGAAGCGGTAGAGCAGGAGTTCGCGGTTTATCGCGCGACCGATCTGGAGACTGATGTGCTCGCGTTCCGACGGATCAACGGCCGGGTCGCCGTTCAGCTTCGGGTAAACCCGTTTTACGCGGAGAGTGGTGGCCAGGTATCCGATAACGGGCACATTTACGGCGATGGCTGGACGATGGCTGTGGACGAGGTGCGGAAGATCGGCGGGCGAATAGCCGTTGTGGGCGATGTGGAGGGAGACTTTGCGCCGGGGGCGGTCCACGCGGTCGTTGAGGCTCCGCCGCGGCGGGACACGGAGAGAAACCACACCGCTACACACCTCCTGCACGCCGCACTGCGCCGCGTACTTGGTGATCATGTGCATCAGCAGGGGTCGCGGGTGGAACCGGACCGCCTGCGCTTTGACTTCACGCATTCAGGGCAGCTAACGCACACGGAGCTAGCCGAGATCGAGCGGCTCGTCAACGAGGCCGTCTGGGCAAACGAGGACGTCTGCGCCGAGGAGATGAGCTATCCGGCAGCGCTCGAGCGTGGGGCTATGGCACTGTTCAGCGAGAAGTACGGCGATGTAGTGCGCGTGATCGACATCCCCGGCGTCTCCATGGAGCTGTGCGGCGGCACACATGTGCGGTCGACCGGCCAGATAGGACTCTTCCGTATAACTTCCGAATCCGGCGTGGCTTCCGGCGTGCGCCGGATCGAAGCCGTGACAGGCCGCGTCGCGTACGACCGCGCGACGGAAGACCGCGCCACGATCCAGGAGCTGACAGCTGTGCTGCGGACTCCCGAGGCCAATCTTATGGTGCGTACTCTGAGCCTGATGGAAGAGAACCGTGAGCTGGACAGGAAGCTCGCGGAGGCCAGAGCGTCCTCCGGCGCCGACCGCGTCGGGGAGTTGCTATCAGGCGCCACGGCTGTCGATGGCACCAGTGTAATCGCCATCTCGATCGAGGCGTCCGACCTGGACGAAGTCCGCGGGATCGGGGATCAGCTCCGCGAGCGGATGGCGAGCGGCATAGCTGTGCTGGCGGCCGTCGGCGGCGATAAGCCGGCGCTCTTCGCCTTCGCCACCGATGATCTGGTCGCGCGCGGTGTCCGGGCCGACGCGGTCGTCCGCGAAGTCGCGGCGCTCGTGGGCGGAAAGGGCGGGGGGCGGCCGCACATGGCGCAAGCCGGTGTGGGCGACCCTGAACGTATCCCCGATGCACTCTCGAGCGTTCAGCAGATTGTTCGAGCGCTGCTGGCCGACAGGACAAGATGAGCCCCGCCGAAAGCTGGCTGAAAACGCATATACCCGCAGCACCTGTGTCTCTTCTGTCCGCAATGACCGCCGCGCTCGAACCTGGTGATATACCGGTGCCTCAAGCGCTTGCCGCGGCCGCCCTGCGGCGCTACCGAGAGTTTACCGATGGGGCGGGTGGTCGCGAGGACGCACTGATCCTGCTCGCGGCCGACGCCCTCCTCACTCACGCCTTCGAGGCACAGGCGGAGGTGAATCCCGAGGCTGTAGCCGATCTCGCATCACGCTTGGGCGCAGGCGGGCAGATCGGCAAACTGGCTCATGAGGCGGCATGACTGACGATCTGAATTCGCCAGTGCAGGGAACTCCGCGTGAGATCCAGGAGCTGGAAGCTTGCCGGTTAGCAGAACGCGAGCAGGCCCGCTTCTACAGGAGCCTGGCCGCGCAGGCCGAGGAGTCTGGCGACGCGGAGCTGAGCCAGCGATTTCATGAGATGCACGCTGACGAACAGCATCATTTCTCGCGACTCACGGCCAGACTGCTCGAGCTGGGCGTTGTTCCGTCCGAACCGAGCGGCCGCGAACACATGGACGCCAGTATTCAGGGATGGGCGACGATCGCGCGCGAACGAGAGAGGGCTGAGGTCCGGCGCTATGAAGAACTGCTTTCGAGTGCTCTCGATGAGACTACGTCCGCACTTATCAGAGAGATACTGGGCGTCGAGATCCATCACGCCGCCGATCTGGGGGGCAAATGGACCATGGCGTGATGCTGGGGCTGGCTGGCAAGAGGGCGGTCGTTACGGGGGGGTCGCGGGGGGTGGGGCGGGCCACCGCACTTTTACTCTCGCGATGCGGCGCGGATGTGGGCGTCGCCTATCGCACTCGGCAGTCAGAAGCAGAATCTGTTGCCGCCGAAGTCCGCGGAAACGGTGTCCGCTCTTTCGCCTATGGTGCGGATCTCGCCTCGGCCGCCGGCGCCAAGGGGCTGTTCGACACTGCCGAGCGCGAGCTGGGCGGCGTGGACATCTTCGTCGGCAACGCTGGAATATGGCCGCCCGAAAGCGTGCCGCTGGCCGAGATGACCGAGGAGCAGTGGACCCGGACCATCGATGCGAACCTGACCTCGATATTTCATACGATTCGTCTTGCGGCGGCACGAGTCACAGACGGTGGTAGCATAGTCCTCGTCTCGTCGACGGCAGGTCAACGCGGCGAGGCCTTTCACGCCGATTACGCCGCCAGTAAGGGCGCGATCATCTCCCTGACCAAAGGTGTCGCAGTGGAGCTAGCTCCGCGAGATGTGAACGTGAACTGCGTCGCGCCGGGTTGGATCGATACAGAGATGATCTCGGATGTGGTCGCCACCCGTGGCCGTGAGGAAATAGCGGACACCATTCCACTCGGCCGAATTGCGACTGCTGACGATGTCGCCGGACCCATCATCTTCCTCTGCTCAAACCTGGCACGGCACATAACCGGTGAAATTGTGAACATCAACGGCGGTTCGGTGCTCTGTGGGTGATACTGAGCTCCCGAACCTGGTACTCTTCGCTACCGGCGGAACTATCTCCATGCGGCGCGACGATGCCGCCGGGGGCCCGATTCCGAAGCTGACGGGTGAGGAGATCCTGGCGTTCGTCCCTGGTTGGGACGAGATAGCTTCCATCGAGGTGCGCGAGTTTGGCCGCTACCCCGGACCCCACATGACGATCGAGAGGATGTGGGCGCTCCGGAGCGCAATTATCGCCGCGATCGAGGATGGTGCGCAGGGCGTGGTCATAACGCACGGCACTGATACGATCGAGGAAACCGTCTATCTTCTGGATAGATCTCTGCCGCCCGATATCCCGGTCGTGGTCACCGGAGCGATGCGTAATGCATCCGAGCTCTCATGGGATGGCCCTATAAATCTGATGGCCGCCATGCGTGTCGCGGCATCTCCGGAAGCCCGCGGGCGCGGGGCGATGGTCGTTATCGACGAGCGAATCGTTCAGGGCGCTGAGGTCGTGAAGACCCACACGGAGGAGGCCGGAACGTTCCAGTCACCCAACTGGGGTCCGCTCGGGATAGTCGATAAGGATCAGGTTTTATTCTATCGCGAATCTCGTCGCAAACCTGCACTCCACTCGGCTCCACCCGTAACTCCGGTAGATCTTCTCAAGATCGTCGCTGGCGCAGATTCCAGGCTGGTGGAAGCCAGCCTGGAGCTTGGTGCTCACGGAATAGTTCTGGAGGCACTCGGGAGGGGGAATGTGCCGCCCGCTGTAATTCCCGGGATTCGACGCTGGACTGAGGCGGGAAAACCAGTTGTGATCACCTCACGATCACTCCGCGGACGCGTCCTGGATACCTACGCGTACGCTGGCGGCGGACACGAGCTACGCGAAATGGGCGTGATTTTCGCCGACCACCTTACCGGGCAGCAGGCGCGGATAGAGCTCATGCTGGCACTGGGCGAAACTGCCGGCGATATCCCCCGGATTCGGAAGATAATCGAGGCGGGTCGCTACCATATTTGATAGCGGACGCTTATGTTGCCGGAGATACGTCATTCCAGCTTCGGAAGCAGTCGTAACCGAACTCCCGTGCGGCGCGAATCTGGTCCGGAAAGCCGAAATAGTCAGTCCAACCCTCCTGTTCCGCTTTCCACTTACAATCCCAGTCGAAGTGGATGACGCGCTCTTCGGCAGGTGTGCGGATACGGAG